>JACQFH010000104.1 GCA_016200145.1 Planctomycetia bacterium
CCGGATCTGCGCCCATTTGGCGTACTGGGGCGACTTCACGAAATCGGCGAAGATCGGAACTTCGCGCAGGTCTTTCCATTCGTAGCTGTAGTTTTTCTCGAGCATGTCCAGGTACTTCGCCGTGTCGTCGAAATTCTTGGCGGCCAGCGCCACGTCGAGGCCCACAACGTAGGAATCGGCCAGGTCGGGCTCGGCGGCGATTGCCTGTTTGATTGCCTTGTCGGCATCGGCGACGCGGTTCATCGCCAGCAGGAGCGTGCCCCGCAGCACGACCAGCGCCGCGTCTCCGCCGACGCGCTCGTTGGTACGGTCGACGCATTGCAGGGCCTTCTCATAGTCCTTCTGAAATGTGTAGCCGTCGATCAGAATAAAATCGAGTGCCGTGTCGCCCGGACGGAATTTCCGGAAATCCTCGATGCAGGCGGCATATTCGTCGTCGGAGATTTTCTGTGCGGCCTGCAGCCTCAGGAGCAGAACGGTTTTGTCCTGGCGCAGCGATTCGGGAAGTTTGCGGTAGGCTTCGAGCGCTTCGGGGTATTTCTGCTGCGCCACGAGGTTGGCCAGGTTCGTCAGGCCTTCGAGATTGGCGACCAGGGGCTCGACCGCCTTGTCGGCCGCTTTGGCGTTGTTTTTCAGCGTCTGACTGGCGAGGGGGAGCCAAGCGCGGTGAAACGTGTCCGAGAGGTTCTCTGCACCCAGGTAGACGTAAATGTCGGTCGCCACGATCCCCGCGCCGGGTTTTCGCGCGAGAGGCATCTGCTGGTAATTGACGCCGCCGCGGTTGGGCAATTTGAAGCGGAACAGCACAAACGGCACTTTTTCAGCGACGTTGACCCTCAGGCTGCGGTAGGTCGCTCCCTGTTTGATCGCCGTGTGGAGCGACGCCACCATTCCGCCGGTGCGTTTCAATTGCATGAGCGCCCCCCGTTTGAAACCGTCGCGGGCCGGCTGCAGCTCGGGCAGATTCGGGACCTGCGTGGACTTGTCGATGATCCCTTCCCAGTCGACACGGGTGTTGAACGCCTCGAAGTCGCCCTTCTGGGCCGCGCCGACAATCGCCGCGGCGAACTCGGCCGCTTCCTTCTCGGTGATCGGCGCGCCCGCGGCCGGCTTGCTGCCTGCCGGATCCTGGGCAGTCACTCGCAGAGGTTCAGAAAAAAATGCGACGGCGAGTGCGAGTGCAAGCCAGAAAACCCAGCAGCGCGCCTGGGCAGAATTGCGTGCGTGCAAACGTGATGCGATAGCCAGCATAGCGGCCCTTCCGGATGAGACCAAAGTCGAGGTGATGAGAGAGGCACCAGACTATCACGCCGCCTGGCCACCGGCTACTTCGCCGGCCTTGATTCGCCCTACTGCGCCGATAACATAAGCTGTGCCGCGAACGGTGAGGGCGCATCACGTGTCCTTACCGGCGGAGGCCCCGGCCATCGCCGGCGGCATCTGGCCGGAGTGGCGGAATGGCAGACGCACCGGATTCAAAATCCGGCGACCCTGACAGGTCATGTGGGTTCGACTCCCACCTCCGGCAATCGAACAAACCACCAGCCTACACCAGACCGGCGATCGGCTCGGCCCGTTCCAGCACAGTGGCTATGTCGCGGGGGATGGCGGGCTGCAGGCGCAACTGGCCCACGTCGAACAGGGCGTGAAGCACGGTCGCCAGCAGATTTTCGAGGCCGACCGGGGTTGAAGCCGGCACGTCGAGCCGTGGGGACGACTGGCCGATCACCTGGCCCATCTTCAGGCCACCGCCGCCGGCGAACGCCAGCGTGCTTAAGCCCGGCCAGTGGTCGCGTCCGCCGTTCTTGTTCACCCGGGGCGTGCGGCCGAAGTCGCCGGTGATGATCAGCAGGATGTCGTTTTCAAGCCCTCGCGCGGCGAGGTCGTCCAGAAACACAGACACGGCCTGGTCGACCGGCGTCCCGAGCATGGCCATCCCTTTTTCGATGCCGGGATTGTTGCCGTCGGCGTGCATGTCCCAGCCGGGGTTCTGGATCGTGACGAAACCACAGCCCGCTTCACACAATCGCCGCGCGAGCAGAAGCTGTCGGCCCAGTTCCGATCGGCGGTACTTCTTGTGGCCGGTTTTGAACTGCGACGTGTCGTACCGGCGCACGAGATCGGGATCTTCGCGCGAGAGGTCGAACGCCTGCCGCGATTTGCCGAGGATCAGATCGAACGCCTGCTCCTCGAAACGGTCGAGCCCCTGCATCAGGCCGCGGGTATCGACGTCCCGTTCCAGGCGATCGAGCGACTCCTTGAGGGCCCGCCGTTCGTCGAGCCGGTCAACCGAGATGCCGAGCTGCATGTTGCGGTTCACGTCGCCCTTCCCGCCGGGATAGAAAGGGGTAAACGCGGCGCCGAGCGAGCCGGGGCCGTCGGCGTTCAGCATGCGATTCTTTTCATTGCTGTACTGTCCGTCGACCTCGTCAGCAAAGAGGTGCACGTGCGTCGGCATGCCGGTTACGGGGTGCGAGCTGCCGCGCAGTCGCGAGACAACGGCGCCCATTCCCGCCTTCGTCGGGTTGCCGCACTGAAAGACCTGCTCGATCGCCTTCACGTGTTCGGAAGTCTTGTGGGCGAACGAACGGACGACCGCCATGCGGTGTGCGTGCTGCGCGAGGCGCGAAAACGTGCCGCCGAACTGCACGCCCGGCAGGGACGTCTCGACGTGACCGGTCAGTGAACGAACTCCGTCCGGTGCTCCCGGCTTGGGATCAAACGTCTCGATGTGGCTCGGCCCGCCGGAACAGAACAGCAGGACAATCGACTTGTTTCGGAACGCCTCACCCGCCGCGGCCCGCGCCTGCAAGAGCCAGGGGAGCGTGAGTCCCCCGAGTCCCAGCGCGCCCACCCGCAGCATCTCGCGTCGCGAGTGACCGCCACAGTCACGGTCGGTTCGGGGCCCGTACAGGTCCAGCATTCAACAATGTCCCCGGCTGAATCGCATCGTGTGCCATGATAACCGGCAGTGCCAACATTTCAAAGAACATTTATCGGTTCGCGGCAGTCCTGATTTGATCTGCGTGTGCACGGCGTCGCGGCCGGTCACGTGCCCGTATCGGTCTCGGAATAAATCTTGCTGTACCCCGAGAGCCAGTTGATGGCGAGATGCCGCTCCATGGCCGAGCTCTGGCACGAGTTCACCAGATCGGGGTCAGCCTCGGCGATTGGCTTATCGCCCAGCGCGAGATCATTCTTCTCGATCTGGAAACCAGTCAGATCGAATTCGCCGATCCACGATTTTTTCGAGAACGCGACGAAGTCCATTGCCACGGGACGCAAGGAATAGTCGCGCAGCCGCCAGTGCACCATCAGCAGATGGGTTGACATTGCTGAGATTTCTTTTTCCGGCCTGAGCTCGGCCGACTCGATCAGCGCCCGGGCGGCTTCGGCGTTGCCCAATGACACTGCGTCGAACAGCTCGCCCGGCGTGACGAGGACGTCATACGGGGGTGGCAAGTAGCGCTCCAGGGCCCACAACAGGATCCCCAGACCCTCCAGTCGCCAGACGGCATTAACTGCCGACTGGGGGTCCAGTGTCCCGACCGGCCGCTGCAGGGCCTTCCATTCCTCGGGTTCCAGCTCGTCGGCCAGGCCTGTGCCTTCGATCCACTTCAGCATCTGTTCTCGAATTTCGTCCGGCTTATCGAAATTCTCGCGCTCGTGCTCAATCAGTCCGCGATTCGAAACGGCGGCCAGCACCATCGCCCGCCGGGCCACACGTGCGGCATCGGGGGGCTCGGGTTCCGGATCGATTTCTTCGTCAGCCACCGCCCCGCTGGAATCGGAAGCGCCGTCGTCATCCCCACTCGGCGGCAGCGCCGGCAAAATGGCTGCCGGGTCTGATTCGCCGTCAGCATCGATCAGGATCCGGCCCGACGCGTCGCGCAATGACGACGGCGTGAAGATCACGCCGTCGAGATGCCGGCAGATCGCATGGACCCAGGCGACGCGCTCGTCGTCGCTGTCGATGTCCACGTCAGCCTCGGGAAAGGCCAGAATGAACCGGAACGAATGGATCGCGCGGAGGATGTCCGGCTTGCGGGGGACGTCAGGAAACGCTGAGAAATAATTGGCCATTCCCAGGACCTGGGTGGACCAGTTCGGTCCGTCGTAATACTCGCTGTCGTGAGACACCACGAGGCGTGGCGGCTTTTTGAGAAAGCGCTTCTTGCCGAGAACGACGAGCTGCTGCCAGTCATCCTCCGGCCCTTCGACCGTCACCTGATCGGCGACCTTTTTCAGGACGGCAATCACGCCGCGAACGTCGATGCGTCGCGAGAAGATATTGATCGGTTCGCAGGCCATGCGCAGAGCATACCACCGGCGATCATCCCGGCAAACCGGAGATGACGGATCACGGTGGGGAACACTAATCTTCGCTAATCGACGCTAATATTCAGATTGCGAAATTTTTGATTAGCGAAGATCAGTGTCGATTAGTGTTTTGTTTCCGTCATCATCCGTGCTTGATCCGTGTTTCATCCGTGGCTGCTTTTTCTGTCGTGAAGACGATTGAAGACGGGCAGGTTGGAAAACCTGCCCTACGGGGGTGCGTCGCGTTTGGCGGTGCGGGACTGGAGGTGTTCGCGGTACGGTTTTCCGGAGCGGTAAAGCTCGAGGCGGTCTTCGGCCTGCTTCAATTCGGCGCTGCTCGGCTTTTCATTCGCCCCCTTCATCATTTCCAGGGCCCTGGCTTCCCACTGGGCCGCCAGATCGAGTTCGCCCGCCTCCGCGTGCGCGGCGGCGAGAGTCTCGAAATAGTGCCTATTGTGCCAGTCCGCAATTTCGCAGGCCTTGGTCTCCCCCAGTTCGATCCAGAGTCGAGCGCGCTCAGCATAGGGAGGCGCAGGAAAGCGAAACGCAAACCTTCGCCTTCCTGTCTCATAATCTTCGTTGTCTTTAACACGGATCCGAATCGCTTCTCCAAAATCCGCAATCGCTTTGTCGAATTCTCCTTTGCGTTCCCATGTCTGAGCCCGCCCGAAGTATGCTGAGCCATTCTGAGGTTCGCGACCGATGGCTTCCGAGAAATCTTCCAGGGCCTTATCAAGTTCGCCGAGCCTGAACCGCGCATGGCCGCGACGCGAATAACTGTAACTGTCTTTTGGATCGAGCCGAATCTTCTCGGTGCGATCCTGAACGACCTTCTTAGGTTCCTGCAAGGCATAAATCAGTTCGCCGCGAATGTCCAAATCGGCCAGTTTGGGTATCAGTTGCAGTGCGTTCGAATACAATTGCACTGCGCGCTCGTGCTTGCCATAGTCTGCCCAGTAATGCGCTTCTTCGTAGACTATTTCGGCCGTCTTGCCGCGTGAGCGATATCCCCCACCGTCGCCGCCGTTGACGGAGGAAGGACGCGAGGCGCGTGGATTTCTGCCATCCATGACCCGCCCGAGATTTGCCACAAGCCCCGCAGAGACTGGGATTTTCACGTGCGAGTTTGCCTGAGCCGGGTCGAATTCTCCAGAGACCGTGCTTACATCCCCTTCCGGAACTTCGACAAACAATCGTTCCGATGAATCCGGCTCACACGGCTCAAAGATCACGATGCCCTTGATATGGAATGCGTATCGGCGCCCTTTCCAGCGAATGATTGGCATTGGCCGAGGTGTGACGCGATCTATCAGCAGTTGTGGGATTTCGTTGTTATTGAAGTGTCCCCATTGATCGGGCGATCGCAGGAATGAAAAACCGCCTTCCTTCAGGACGACACCCCTGGTTGTCACCAGAAAGTCAAACCTGAACTCCGGCTCTGGCGCCGTACAGACCCAATGCTCACCAGCAAGTTCGTGATTAAAGAATTTGCCGCAAAGGAGAATGCCAACATTGCGGCTGAGCAGGTCCTCTGGCCATTCCACGTCGAGACGGAGGTCATATTCCGGCGGCGCTGCGCCGGGGCAGATGAATTCGGCCGTCTGGACCGCTTTGCCGGCGCGCAACTGGATGATCTTCTGCAAGGCGGTTTTTTCCCCCCAGGGCGTTTCGAGGTCGATAAAGTATTGTCCCGGGGCCAGCAGCCCGGCGTCGAATTGTCCGTCGGAGTCCGATTTCCCGATCAAATCGATGACCGTGGCGTGCGGATCCTCATCGCGGTTCGTCACGCGGATCTTGTATTCCGGCGCGGGTGTCCCGCCGGCATGGTCTTTGACGAGCTGCAAACGCAGTTGGACCCAGCTTGCCGCGTTGGCGGAGCCGGCGCTGTCGTTCGCGGGAGCCGCGTTCGGCGCGCCCGGGGCCCTCTCGACGCGCTGGCGTTCGAGCTGGTCGAGGAGCGCCTGGTTGAGGGCGCGGCTCTGTTCCAATAGCGCCCGGTTGGTTTCGGCGCTGTGTTCGACGATGCGGTAGACGAACGCGCCCATGGCCAGGCACGCGGCGCACATCAGGGCTGACCAGAACATCTGAATCCGTTGCGACATGATTTTCTCCTGCATGGCCTCCAGCCACAGTTTACGGGCAATCCGCCGCGGGTCGCCGAACCGCGCCAGGACGCGCTGCTCGGCATCGGCCGCGTCGGCCGTTTTCAGCAGCTCCGCCCGGTAAGCGCACTCCAGATGATCGCGCAGCTCGCTGACGATCCGCGTCCGCAGATCGGCCGGTTCGTCCTCCCGCCGCCGCGGAAACGCCGCCGCGATGTCGTCAATCCATTTCATCCGTGATCCCTGCCATGATTATCAACTTCAGAAGCGCGAGACCCCTGCCGGTTCATCCGGCAGGTGAATGAGATTGTGCAGCTAGACGGCGGACACCGGCGCGCCACAAGACCCCGGCCGGCTTGTCCGGCCGGTGAATCAGATTGATAAGCGATTACCTTCCGCATGTGTTCTGATTCAGGTTGCGCCTTAGCCAAAAAATCGCATTCACCTGCCACACGAGGTGGCAGGGGTCGAGTCGCGTGCTGCACGCAGTCCAACGGGCGCGGCCACGTCGTTCGAGCCACCCGACTGCCTTTTTTCGCGGCTCCCTTTCATGCGAGTTCCTCAAACGAACCCACGGATGGCGTGGCAACCCCACAGATAAAGAATTCGAATCGACAGGGAATATCCACAGATTGCGCAGATATTCACAAATCAACGCAGTCCCTGCGTAAACGATCATCTGCGGCAATCTGCGAAATCTGTGGATTATGTTTTCGTAAGACCTGTTTCGCGCCTTTCGCGTCGTTCGTGGTTTCTCGCCCTTCATACGTGGGTTTGCCGCGCCATCCGTGGGCATCATCCTGAATGCCGTTCGTATCCGTGTTTGATCCGTGTTTCATCCGTGGCTGCTAATCTGTCGTGAAAGTTCTTGAAGACTGGCAGGTTGGAAAACCTGCCCTACGAGGCGCCGGCTTCGCCCAGGATGGCCTGGACGCCGGCTGAGAAAGTTTTCCATTCCTTGCGGCGGGCGGCGAGGGCGGCGCGGCCGGCGGGGGTGAGCTTGTAGTATTTGCGCTCGCGGCCGTCGGCTTCCTGCCAGAACGATGCCAGGAACTTCTTCCGCTCGAGCCGGTGCAGGGCCGGATAGAGGCTCCCCTCGGTGATCTCGAAGCTGCCGTGCGATTTCTCGATGATCGACTGGGCGATCTGGTATCCGTACGTCGGCCCCGCCGCGATCAATTCGAGAATCAGCGTGTCGACCGTCCCCCACAAGAGCCGCGAGTCCATGAGTCGTTCCTCGTAAATATGTCAGCAGCCGGCCGGAGTTGCGATGTTTGGCGCAATGCCGGCGATGACGACATTCCCATTCACCCCGAGTCCTCTCCCGCAGCCGCATGGACTGCCGCCCTCACCCCGGCCCTCTCCCAGCGGG
>JACQFH010000088.1 GCA_016200145.1 Planctomycetia bacterium
AAACCCGCGCCACGCTCGCGGCTCGCGTACGACGAGCCGGCCTTTCGCGGCTATCAGGTGACCCTCGACGTGCTGCCCGGCGTCATTCTCTACGGAATTCTGCTGGTGCCCAAAGACCTGGCGCCCGGCGAGCGGCGGCCCGTCGTCGTCTGCCAGCACGGGCTGGAAGGTCGGGCCGAGTCGACCGTGCAGGGGGACAACACGTCGTACCGCGATTTCGCAGCGCGCCTCGCGCGGCGGGGCTTCATCACGTTTTCGCCGCAGCACCTGTATCGCAGTGGCGACCGGTTCCGCACGTTGCAGCGCAAGGCCAACCCGCTCGGAAAGTCGCTGTTCTCGGTGATGACGGCCCAGCACCGCCAGTTGCTCGGCTGGCTGGGCAGCCTGTCGTTCGTCGACCCGCAGCGGATCGCCTTTTACGGTATTTCGTACGGCGGCAAATCGGCGATGCGAATCCCGGCCCAACTCGACGGGTATTGTCTGTCGATCTGCTCGTCAGATTTCAGCGACTGGATCTGGAGGACGGTCTCGAATCGGTTCGAGGGGGGATATCTCGCGCATGCCGAGTACGAGATCTTCGAATTCGACCTGGGAAACACGTTTAATTACGGCGAAATGGCCGCGCTGATCTGCCCGCGGCCGTTCATGGTCGAGGAATTCCATCACAGCGGCCTGTTCGCCGAGCGCAGCCGCGGCGAATTCGCCCGCGTGCAGCTCCTCTACGAAAACCTGGGCCTGGCCCCGCTCGCCCGGATCACGTTCTACGGCGCCTACCAGTCCAACGTCCCCTACGCCGAACGCGAAACGTTTGATTTTCTGCACGAGCATTTGAAGTGGAAGAAGTAATAGCCGAAAGTCAGGTCGCATTTGCGCCAACTGCAATTTGTCATGTGCCGGAAATTCCCGAGGAATTGAAGATCGCCCCGGCGCGGCAATACAATCTGTCAGAACGACCAGATGCGAATCCCCTGGTCGGAATCATCGAGGGTCGCCAGCAGCCTGCGCGAGGGATGGAAGGCAACACTGCTGTGCCACAGATAGACGCGCGCGTCGCCAATCTCCGGGATTGCGGCAACTTCCTGGAATCGATCCGTTTCCCAGAGGCGAACGACGCCTTCGCGACTCGATTTGCTGGCCAGCAGCTTTTCGTCTGCAGAGAAGCTCACGCCGGAAACTGAGTCATCATGTGCGGCGATGGTTCGTTCTTCGATCCAGCCCGACTTCCAATCGAAACGGTAAATGCGAACGACACCATCAGTGCAAGCGGCAGCGGCAAATCGCTGACGACGCGACACGGCCAGGTCGAGGACGTCGTACGCGAGCTGCGGGGGGACCGACCAGTCCCGCGCAGGCAACGCGACGCGGATTTCACCTCCGTCCATCGCAATCGTGGCAACTCCCTGATAAGAAACCGCGATCGATGTGATTCGATTGCCGAATTTTTGCGAACCCACGCGATTAAAGCTGGATGTCCAGA
The DNA here is from genome assembly GCA_016200145.1 of Planctomycetia bacterium. GTDB lineage: Bacteria > Planctomycetota > Planctomycetia > Planctomycetales > Planctomycetaceae > JACQFH01. Next base: position 1,478 of record JACQFH010000088.1, read on the forward strand.
TGCACAGCTGATGATCGTCGCCGCCGGAAATCAGGTAATTTTCCTGCCGCATCCAGGCCACCGCCCGGACGACTCCGGTGTGGGCCCTTGTCAATTTAGGGACGGCAAAAGTCTTCGTGCCCCAGATCCGAATCAGGCCATCAGCGGTTCCAGCGGCGAGAAATTGGCCATTCGCGGACCAGGCGACACATCCTGCCTCGACGCCGTCCGTTTCGAGTATTGCGTGAATCTCCCCTTGCTCCGAATCCCAGACGATGACTCGGCCGTCGTCGGAAGCTGACGCCAATTGTCGGCCGTTCGGCGACCAGGCGAGGCGGACAATACGATCGGTATGGGCGCTCAGTGTTCGCAGAAGTTGCGGCGAAACCGCCGGACTGCCGGGCGCGCAATCTATCTCGAGCGCGCCGGCAAAGACGGGCCATTCTGCCGTTGCAGCCACTGCGGCACTCGGCGCGCCGACTCCCGTGTCACTCGCCTGTTTTCGTTCCGTAAAGATCGCACGCGTGACGTCTTCCAGCGATTGAAATCGGTCCTGCGGTCGTTTGCGCAACATGCGTTGAAATAGATTGTCGAGCCATACGGGCAGGTCCGGACGCTCGGCCCTCAGGCTGGGCGGTTCCGACTCGCGGTGAGCGAGGAGCTTTTTGACGATCGTATCACCTGCGAATACGCAGCGGCCGGTCAGCAGGTAGTACAGCGTGCAGCCGAGGCTGTAGATGTCCGAGCGGGCGTCGGCCTGTCTGATATCAAGGGCCTGTTCCGGCGCCATGTAATCGACGGTCCCAAGCAAGTCGCCGGTATGTGACAATTGGTCAGACTCTTTCGAGAGTGCCCGTGCCAGTCCCAGATCGAGGACTTTTAAGCTGCCTTGTCGATCCACAAGCAGATTTGCAGGTTTGACGTCACGATGGACGATTCCCAGGTAGTGGGCGTGTTTCAGACCGGCGGCCGCCTGCTCGATGAACCCCAAAGCCTGATCAAACGGTCGCGGACCATCCTGTCGAACAAGGTCATGCAAATTCCTGCCGTCGACGTATTGCATGACCAGGATGCAGAAATCATTGAACTGGTCGGCGTCGTAGGCCGTCACAATGTTAGGGTGATCGAGCCGCGCGGCCAACTGGACTTCGCGACGGAACCTTGCAAGTGCCTGGCTGGATTTCAATACTTCCGGCGCGATCGTTTTCAGTGCAACAATTCGATCCATCCGCCGGTGATGGGCTTTATAGACGGCGCCCATGCCGCCCCGTCCAATCTGCTCGAGAATGGTGTAGTTGCCCAGGACCTCACCGGGTTTCAAAGAATCCCAGGCCGACGTTGGACTTTCACTCGCGGGGGGACTTGCAGCGTCCGCCTGGCGTGCGGCTGTCGTGCGTCGTGTGACTGCCGAACTGCCAACCATTTCGCCGGCGGTCGATGCACCGCGGAATTCCGCAAGAACTTCATCCACGAGCGACGTCTGCCTGGGAAAACGTCTGTGGTATTCGGCCGCATCGAGAAACTCGCCCTTCTCGCTCCGCCACCAGAGATCGATCAGCAGCAGCTCTCGCAGAATTCGTTCGGCCTGACCCGAATCCGCACCATGCAGAAAATCTTCCATCCGTGGCGGCACCGGTTGAGTCCGCCATGCCGATTCAAAGGCATTGCAGATTGAATCGACGTCGCGGATGGCGGATGGCGATCGGTCGTCGCCGGCGGGCCGGCCCGAATCACTCGGCACAACAGATTCTCCCTCCGAATGCATCCAAGTACTGACGAATCACAGCCTAAGCCGCGACAGGCCGAGGAGCAAGCGCGCTGCAGGCCAATATGATTGTCTCGCGGAAACACGACAGTCTTCTCCGCTCAGCCGCTACCTTGGACGGTGCGATCTCAAAAGGCTTACGCCTCGGCATCCAGGGGCAGGCTGCCGTCGGGTGGCGCGGCTGAATCGGACTCGAGGGCTTCGGGCAGATCGTCTTCGGGCCCGTCTTCGGTGCGAGTGCGCGACCGATAGTAGACTTTGATGGGGACCTCGGGAAAGGGCAGCGCTTCGTGCAGGGCACTCATCAGGTAGCGCTGCCAGCCTTTGTCGATCAGCTTGGGATCGTTGCACTTGATGACGATCGTGGGTGGGGCCACGTCGATCTGCGTCGCAAAATAGATCTTGGCGAGCCGGCTGCCGTGCATCGGCGGACGGTTCCGTTCGATCACCGCCTGCAGGACGTCGTTCAAGCGCGCCGTCGGCATGCGAATCTGCGCCTGCTTGGCGATCGTCTGCGCCAGGTTGATCAGTTTCTTGACGTTCACCTCGTCTTTGGCGGTGATGAACGCCACCGGCACGAACTTCATCGAGCCCAGCGATTCGAGAAGGTAGTTCGACCACTTTTCGACGGTCATCCCGGCTTCCTGGCCGAGGTCCCATTTGTTGACGACGAACACGCACGGTTTGCATTGCTCGGCGATTTCGCCCACGAGCTGCTTGTCGACCATCGAGATGGTTTCTTTCGCGTCGAAAAACATCAGCACGACGTCGGCGCGGCGGATGCTGCGCAGCGACCGCGTCAGCCCGTAGAACTCGATGTCGTTGGCCAGGCTCTTCTTTTTGCGGACACCCGGCGTGTCGATGGCCACGAACGACTTGCCGTCCAGCTCGAACCGCACGTCGACGCTGTCGCGCGTCGTGCCGGCGATTTCGCTGACGATCATCCGCTCGGTCTGCGCAAGTGCGTTGATGAACGTGCTCTTGCCGACGTTGCGCCGGCCGACAATCGCCAGCTTGAGCTCAGGCTCGGCGGCCGCCTCTTCTCCCTCGGCCAGCTCGAAATCCTCAGGCGGCGGGAGAGCCTTGAGTATGCCTTTCAGGAGCTTGTCGCGGTTGCGCTCGCCCAGGACGCTCGTACACACCAGCTGCGCGTCGGCCAGCGAGTAGAAGTCGGCGATCTCCTGTTCCTGCCGGGGGGAGTCGCATTTGTTGACGACCAGCAGCACCGGCTTCTGGATCTTACGCAGGCGGCTGGCGACTTCGAGGTCGAGAGGGACGCGTCCCGTGGAAACATCGACGACGAACACGATCAGCGCGGCTTCGTCGATGCCCGTGTCGATCTGCCGCTGGATGTCGTCGCTGAGGTCGTCGGAATCGACGACGCCGATTCCGCCGGTGTCGACCAGCTCGAAGTAACGGTCTCCCTCGTGCATCAGGTACGTGACGCGGTCGCGCGTGACGCCAGCGGTCGGTTCGACGACCGAAATCCGCTTGCGGGCCAGCCAGTTCAGGATCGAGCTCTTCCCGACGTTCGGGCGGCCGACGATGACAACTTTGGGAACGGGCATGGCTGAGGTGGGGGAAGAATGACGTTCGGCCCACCCGGCGGACGGCGCCGCCGATCACGGAGAGACGGACTGGTTGTTGACGTGGATTTTAGGCGTTTTCGCGGGATTTTTCTACGCCCAGAGAGTTCGTGACGCGGGCGGCATTGGCAGGTGGAGGCACCCGGGGGGACCAATTCTCTTTGAATCGGTGCCCGTCCCCGGCTCGCGGATACGGGCCCTAAGCACAATCGCCCCGGCCGCTCGCAGCGACCGGGGCGTGAAAACTGCTTTTCGCATGGCAGGGGTTGCACACGCAACGCCCAGCGGCCAGGTGGAATCAGCCTCCCTTGTGGGCGCCGTGACAACTGCCGCAGTTGACGGCCTTCTTGAAGGCATCTTTGTCGTCGTCTTTCACCGCTTTGACGAGGGCTTCACACTTCTTTTTCCAATCCTCTTCAGTTCCCTTGGGCGGCTTCTGCTTGAGCATCGCTTCGTAACCTTCGAGCAGCTTCTGTTTCTCTTCCTTCGAGGCTTCGCCCTTCTGGAACTTCTCGTGTATCTTGTCCTTGTGGAACTTCATGACTTCCTTGATCGTGTACTTGGGCTTGGCATCGTCGGCGGCCGCCAACAGCGATACCGAGACACCCGCGATAAGGGCCATAATCACGCAATTGACCAGACGTTTCATCCTCAAAACCTCCTGCAAAAAGGAAACAGCGAATGACACCGGCGCCCGCGCACCGGCCGTTGGCTCGACAAATCCGCCTCAATCGACGATTCGCGCGCTAAGAGTTCATATGTCGAAATGCGGTCTGGAGTCAACTCTCGGCGGGAAATCCGAGTGGCCTACCGGGCAGCGCTGCCATTCCACGTGAGGACCACGCCTGTTGACAGCGCGGCGCGGAGCTGCTGGCCGTCTTTCGTCCAGGAGAGAGCCCGGACAAGGGGCTTGTCTTCCGACGGGATGTCGGTCAGCGGCAGCGTGAGTATCTCGAGGCCTGATTTCACGTCCCAGAGCTTGACCTCGGCGACGGCGGCCGTCGCGATTCGCGATTGATCGGGGCTGATGGCCGCAGCGGAAACGTGATCCGACCTGTGCCCCTGGATCGTCGCGACTGGCCGGCCCGTAGAGTACTCGCAAAGATAAATGGAATTGAATCCCGACGTGACCAGCAGATCGCCGCGCGGGCTGAATTGCAAGACGCTGCTGGTCGCCGATTGCAGCACGCTCTGTTCGTAACCGGGCAGTTCGGTTCCCTCGGCGACGTCCCAGAATCTGACTCCACCGGCGCCGGCCGAAACCAGCCGCTTGCCGTCGTGGCTGAAAACCAGGCGATAGACTCCCCCCGGATGCCCGTTAAGGGCCGCGCGCTCGTTGCCAGAGTCTGCATCCCAGATCTTGATCGCCACCGGAATGTGCTGGAATTGTCCTTCGCCGAGGCGGGCGCGCGTGACCTCGGGAGGCTCGTGAGCCGAGACCGCGGTTTTTCCGTCGGGGCTTAAGGCAACGGCTACTATTTCTCCGTTGCCGGCGCGGATCGTGCAAATCGATTTCCCGTTCGCGCAGTCCCAGATTTTGACATCGCCCCTGACCCCACCCGAAATCAGGCATTCGCCACTGCTGCTGAATGACAGGCAATTGGGGCCACCGTCGTGTCCGGTCAATGTGCGGCGGACCCGCCCTGTGATTGCATCGGCGAGAGTCACCGTCTTCACCGGGCCGGTCAACATGTTAACCATGCCCTTCCGGCCGAACGCCATCGTATCGCCGTCGGGCGCAAACGCGACGGGCATTCCAGGCCCGGCTCCGGCGTCAGCCGTTCGACGGACCTGCTGCCCGGCAACGGGGTCCCAGATTCTGATCGTGTTGTCCCACGAGCAACTCGCCAGCCGACCGTCTCGCGCGAAGGCGATTCCATTGATCGACTGGGAATGCCCGCGGAGTGTGCCCATGATCCGGCTTTTCTTAACGTCCCAGATGTCGATTGTCGCAGACCCCAGCGGGCCGGCCACAGCCATGAGCGACCCATCGTGATTCAAATCCACATCGCCAGCCGTGCGGCTGGGCGTGAGCGCCAGAACTTCCTTGCCTGTCGCCGATTCGAGGACGTGCAGAAACCGGGCGTTTCGCTGCCGGTCGATACCCCCGATGGCCAGCCGCTTGCCGTCGCCGCTGAACGCGAAGCTGCTCACCGTGCCGAGCGTGCCATCGGCCACCGCCTTCCAGTCGGCCGTGTCGAACAAAGCCAGGAAAGATTCCGGCGTCGAAGGGGTGACTCGCAGCGCGGTGTTCATCCTGAATGAGACGAGTCGCGAGCTGTCCGGGCTGAACAGGGCAATGAAGCCGTGTCCCTGCGGATGGAACACTTCTTCGCCGCTATCGACGTCCCACACGACCAGGTCTTCATTTCGTGGTGGCTCGGTCAGCGGGATCAGGCGCTCTCCGTTGCGGCCGTCGGCACGGGCTGCGGCCAGCCATTTTCCGTTGGGGCTCAGTGAGAGCGATCCGACGGACCGAGGCAATTTCGTGAATTCGCGCGTGAGCTGCCCCGTTTCGGCATCCCAGAAACTGATCGTTCCCGCGCGATCGCCGAGAACCACGGTTTTGCCATCCGCGCTCAAGTCGCCGCAACAGAACGGCTTCTGGTTGCGGGCCTGCGTGATCTCGGCCAACGGTTTGTTCGTCGCCAGGTCCCAGATGCGAACGCCGGCGTCGCCCGACTGGGCAAAGGCAGCCAGGCGTTTGCCGTCGGCGCTGAATTTTAGACTGGTGGTGAATTGGCCATTGCCCGGAAGAGTGACGAGATCGGCATGGTGCATGCGATCGAGATAGCGCCATTCCCAGGCGCGAAGTTCCGGCGGGCAGTCATCCAGAATCCGGCGCGACCCGACCAAGTTGTCGGCCAGCCAGTACTGCTGGGCCAGGCTGATGCGGTTGAAATACAGGGCCGCTTCGACCCGGTCGCGGGCGCGCTCGGCGGCGGCGCGCTGCTCGACTTCCGCCTGCCGCGCCGCCTGCATTTCGTCGCGCGCCAATTCGGCGGCCCGGGCATTGTCGCGTGCGAGCTGCTCCTGCTGCATGGCGAGCTGCCGCTGTTCGTCAGCCAACGCTCTGCCTCGTTCCGCGTCGAGCGACATCGCATGGGCCAGATCGCGCTGTTCGGCAGCAACCGTCGCGTTGTCGGCGGCCTCTCGAGCGCGTTTGTTGGCCAGCATCCCAAACGTTGCCGATACGACAGTTCCGGCAAGCAGCGCGAACAAAACGCCCGCGGCCAGCCCGGCGATCAGACGGTTCCGTTTGCACCAGCGCCAGGTGCGTTCGACCGTACTGACGGGACGGGCCTGGATCGGTTCGCCTCGCAGGAACCGCGACAGTTCCTGCGCCAGGTCGGCGGCCGTGGCGTACCGGCGGGCCGGTTCTTTCTCCAGGCATTTGAGCGCAATCGTTTCCAGGTCGAGAGGCACCTGTGGATTGAGCTGCCGGGGCGCGACCGGCTCCTGTTTCAGTACTTGCAGCAGCGTGTCAGTGGGACTGGCCGCCTGGAACGGCGGACGGCCGGTCACAAGGCAGTACAACATGGCCCCCAGTGCATACACGTCGGACTGCGGCCCCACT
>JACQFH010000057.1 GCA_016200145.1 Planctomycetia bacterium
GTGTCGAGCGCGCGGTACACCTCGCCCGAGCTGCCGTAAAATACGCGCCCTTCACGATCGCGATAAGATCCCGCTTCGTACGTGATCTTCGTGGGCATGTCTTGCGCGCGGATTCCGACAGAATTTCGTCAGCGTTTGCGACCGAACCACCGGTCGGAAGTGGATTCCCACAGGCAGCGGGCCAGAACGATCAATCCCGCCATTCCACCAACTACAGCCTGAACGAGCAAGCTGCCCGATCCGGGATCGAAATACGCAAGCAGCGGAGACATCGGATACGACCTTTCTGTCGTCATTCGACATGCCCGCATACCCGCTCTGACGTTCTGTCAGCGTCGCAATCCCAAGGCGGGTTTCACGACGGGGTAGAGAATTGTACGGTTGTCTCTGGAGTTCGGAAAGAGGCGGAAAACCGAAGAATTATCCTTTCGTTGCCGGTGCAGGCCCTTGGCCGTCACAGAGCGGCCGGGCCCTGCGCGGCGCAACGGAAAAGCAACGATTAAACCCACGAGGACACGATTCTGTCTCGCGGCATTTCAGCGGAATCGCTCGGAAACGTACTTTCGCACGGCCGCCGCCGTCGATTGCGATGCAATTTCCGCGCCGATCCCCTCCATCGATCTGAGCGACAGCCTGCGGACGGAATTCACGACGCCGCGGTAGCTCGACCGGGCCACGCTCAACCGGCGGATTCCCAGGGCGAGGAGCAATCCCGTGAGTTTGGGATCCCCCGCCAGCTCGCCGCAGATCGTCAGGGGCTTGCCGGCGGCTGTCGCTGCGGCGACGACCTGGCCCAGCAGGCGCAAGACCGCCGGCTGCATTGCGTCGTGGTAGCGCTCGACGAATTCGTCGTCGCGATCGGCCGCCAGCAGGTATTGGGTGAGATCATTCAGGCCGATGGAAAGGGAATCGACGCGGGGCAGGATTTCACCCGCCTGCAGCGCCGCCGAAGGCACTTCGATCATCGCCCCCAGACGGAAAGGGAACTGCTCTCGCGAGGCGCAGCCGACGGCGCGGCACACGCGCTCGATCGTGGCTTCGAGCGTGTCGAGCGTATCGAGCATCGGCAACAGCAGCGTCACCGGGCGCTCGCGAGCGAGCCGCGCGACGGCTCGCACCTGCGGCAGCATGATGTCTTCCCGCTGCAGCAACAGGCGAATTCCGCGCAGGCCAAGACTTGGGTTGCGGCCCAGGGGAATGTCGGAATACGGGGGGCACTTTTCGGCGCCGAAATCGACCAAGCGGATATTGAGCTCACGATTGCCGAGCAAATCGGAGACGATTCGGTAACTCGCGTAGATTTCCTCTTCGGTGGGCCACCAGTCGCGATCCATGTACGCGAACTCGGTGCGGAACAGGCCCACGCCGTCGGCCCCCAGGCGATCGATTTCATGAGCCTCCACGGCGTCGCTGATATTCAGCAGGACGCGGATCTGCACGCCGTCGTCGGTGACGGCCGCTTCGGCAGGCGTTTCTTCTTCGTCCGTGATGGCGGCGACCTGTTGCTGAAACGCCGCCTGAAACGCCGAACGTTCTTCGTCGGAGAGGTTGAAGGCGATGCTGGCCGTTGCGGCGTCGACGATGGCTTCGGTTCCCTGCGGAATCAGCTCGCACACGGAAGGAATTCCCGTAATCAGCGGGATTCCCAGGCCTCGCGCCAGAATGGCCGTGTGCGATTTCGGGCCGCACGTCTCGGTAACGACGGCGACGATTCCGTGGTGCACGTACCGCACGAGCTGCGAGGGGGTCAGCGCGGGGGCGATCACGACAGAACCGTGCTCGAGCACCACGTCGGGCTGCAGCGATGCCGACAGGCAGCGGAGCAGGCGCCGGCCGATGTCGAGAATGTCCGCAGCCTTGTCGTGCAGCAGGGGCGCCGGGTTGGCGAGAAACGCGGCGCGCAGCTCGCTGACGACGCGCGACACGGCGGCCTCGGCCGAACGGCTCGCGGCGCGAATTTCATGTTCGACCCGGCCGATGAACTTCGGATCGCGAAGCAAGCCCGCGTGCGACTCGAAAATGGCGACGTCCCCGGCGTCGAGCCGCACGGCGAGCTGGCGCTGCAGGCGATCGAGCTCGACGCCGGCCCGGCCGATCGCCGCGTGCAGCCGTTCGACTTCTCCCTGCTGCGTCCCCGCCGGCGCGACCGACAGGGCCGCTTCGAGCATGCCGCGCGCGTCGATGACGCGAGTCACCCCGCGCGCCAGCCCCGGACTGATGGTCTTGCCTGTCAGAATCATGGAGTGATGTCGACCGCGCGGGCGTTCGGAAGGCGATACCGCAAAATGGCAACTCAGAACTTTCCGTTGCTCAGATCATTGATCGTCTTAACGTATTGCGCGAAAAAGCTGAAGACTATGAAGATGATCAGCCCGGCGACGACCAGCCACACCAGCCAGCTCGCGGCCACGGCCAGTGCAACGAGGCTACGCCGCGCCTGTTCTTCAAACTGCGGGCTCAATCTCTGCAAAGTCTCCGGGACGGTGCCCGACGTTTCGGCGACTTCGACCAGGCTGACATATTCCTCGGGGAAGAGCCGCGACGAAGCGAGTGCCGTGCTCAATTCGTCTCCCTCGAGCACCTGCCGGCACACGTCAGGTGAGGCGCCCGAGAAGGCCCCGTTTCCCGTGGCGCGAAAGCTCAAATCGAGGCTCTGCTGGATCGGCATTCCCGTCTGCTGAGTGAGCGCGAAGGCCCATGAAAAACGAGCAATCGCGAACGACCGCATGCAGCCACCCACCACGGGCACCTTCATGAGCATGCCGTCCAGAACCCGCCGGGTGCGGAACAGCGTCCCCAGCACGTAATAGCCTCCGATCAGGGCAAATACCGAACCGAACGACATGGCGAACCATAGGATCGCGCCGGTTGTTCCCATCAGGCCCAGGCCCAGGATGTCGTGCGATTTCTCGCCCGCGCGCGGCTCGGGGGCGATCCAGCCGAGAACAATGATCACGAATCCGATGATGAAGACGGCCGCGACAAATTGAATCGTCGGCCACGCGATCATGCCGATCAGCATCCGCTTAAGCCGCGAGATATTCTCGTAATGCGCCGCCAGCCCGTCGAGCACCTCGGGAAGCGCGCCGGAATGTTCCCCCACCGAGACCATATCGGTCATCAGCTCGGGAAAGTATCCGCGCTGCTCGCGCAGCGCCTGGGCGATGTCGGTTCCCTGCCGGACTTCGTCGCGCACGGCGCTCAGCGTGCGCCGACAGCGGGCGTCGCCCGTCTTCTTCGACGCGATGTCGAGCGTCTTCAGCAGCGGCACTCCCGAGTGCAGCATCGTCGCCAGCGACTTGCACA
>JACQFH010000089.1 GCA_016200145.1 Planctomycetia bacterium
AAGACCACGACGCTCAAGATCGTCTGCACGCTGCTCGAGCCGCAGGCGGGCACCGTCCGCGTGTTCGGCCAGGACGTGGCCCTCAAGGCCCAGGAAGTCCGGCGGCGGATCGGCTTCATGCCTGACCACTTCAGCATGTACCGCCGGATGTCGGTGTTCGAATACCTCGATTTCTTCGGGGCCGCCTACGGCATGAGCACTGCCCAGCGCGATCGCGTGATCAAAGACGTCCTGGCCCTGACCGACATGCACGCCCGCAGCGACGACCTGATCGGCGGCCTCTCGCGCGGCATGCAGCAGCGTGTCAGCCTGGCGCGGGTCCTTGTTTCCGACCCCGAGCTGCTGTTGCTCGACGAGCCGGCTTCGGGACTCGATCCCCGCGCCCGGATCGAGCTCATGGAGATCCTGAAAGAGCTCAAGGGCATGGGCAAGACGATCTTCATCAGCTCGCACATTCTGTCTGAGCTTGCCGAGCTGTGCGACAGCGTCACGATCATCGACGCCGGGCGGATCAAGTTCAGCGGGAAGATGAGCGAACTGCTCGTGCGCGGCGACCAGCATCCCACGTACCGCCTGAGCGTGGGGGGCGAGTGGCCCGAGCTCGAACGCCGGCTCGGCGAGCTGACGGGAATCGTCAGCGTCGAGCTGGTCGACGGATCGCCGCAGTTCCGCATTGCCTTCGACTGGACGGCCACCGACACGAACCGGCTGCTGCGCGGCGTGATCGACATGGGAGTGAGCATCGTGTCGTTCACCGAAGAGCGCCGGCACCTGAATGAAGCGTTCATGGACCTCACCGAGGGGGGCCTCGACTGATGTTCACGGGCACGCTGGCCATGCTGCACCGGGCGCTGCGGCTCGACGCGCGGCTGATGCGCACGCATCTGTTCCGCCTGGGCTTTGCCGTGCTGGTCTATATCAGCCTGGCCTACGCCGTCATCTCGAGCAAGCTCGTCGGGGCGCCGGGCCTGAGGATGTTCGAGTCGATGGTCTGGCTCAACTTCGTCCTGATCAGCCTGGCCGGCGTCAGTTTCTTCGCCACGGCGATTACCGAAGAGAAAGAAGAAGAAACGCTGGGCCTCCTGATGCTGGCGGGAATCGATCCGCTCGGCATTCTGCTCGGCAAATCGACGAGCCGACTGGTAGGGACGCTGCTGCTCTTGCTCGTGCAGTTTCCGTTTACGCTGCTGGCGATCACGCTGGGGGGGGTGCTGCTGGGGCAGGTGCTGGCCGCGTACGTGTCGCTGACGGCCTACATGCTGTTCGTGGCCAACCTGGGGGTCGCCTGTTCGGTGCTGTGCCGCCGCGGGGGAACCGCGTCTGGGCTCACGCTGCTGGGCATCATCCTGTACTTCGCTTCCCCCTATGTCGTCGAAGCGGTGCAACTCGGGCTGGTGAACGGCGAGGCGATCACGTCGGGCGGCTCGATCGCCGTCCAGTTGACGAAGCTGGCCGCTGCCTGCCGCGAGGCGTCGATCGGAGAGCGCTTGCACGAGATCATGCAGACCGGGTTCATGGGGCGGGCCTTCGGGTTTCAGGCGCTGATTCTGGTCGGCGCCGCTCTCCTGCTGTTTCTCGTGGCCTGGCTCCGCTTTCGCCGATTCATGCATCATGCGCCCGACTCGCGCTCGCCGCGAGCGGATCTCATGGCGCGGTTCGTGGGGCTGGGGCGCGCCCGGCGGACGCGCCCCGGGCGGCATGCGCTGGCCTGGAAGGAGTTCCATTTCGTCACCGGCGGCATGCAGATGCAGTTGGCGAAGTTCGTCATCTACGGAGTGCTCGTCGGGCTGGCCTTCTGGGCGGCGGAGCGCTACTACTCTTATACGTTCGCCCAGTCAGGCGAATATGTCGCCTGGGGTATGCTGTTTGCCATCACCTTCGAAGCCAGCCTGTACGCGTCGCGCGTGTTTCACGACGAATGGCTGGGCCGGACGCTGCCGCTGTTGTCGATGATCCCCGGAAAGCCGGCGACGATCATCGCCTCGAAAGTCATCGGCTGCGCGCCGGCCCTGGCGCCAGCCCTGTTCTGGCTGATCGCCGGCTGCATGATCTGGCCCGACGGTCTGGAACAGGCCCTCAAATGCCTGTTTCTGCCGAGCCGCTGGTTCTTTGGCCTCTTGATGCTGCTGTTCATGACGCTGACGGCCTTTTTTTCGATGATCGTGCGCTGGGGGGCGCTGCCGCTGGCCGGAGCCGTGATGGCGGCCGGCATGTCGTTCGCCGGCTGCTGCGGCTCGCCGGTCGTGATGATGCTGTCGGCCGCCAGCCACGAAGGGATTTCCGCTGAGCTCGGCTTTGGCCTGGTCGACGCCGTGATCGTGACACTGATCCTGGGCCTGCAATTCGACGTCCGCCGCCGCGTCGAAATCGCCTCGGCGCAGTAGGTCCTACTCCGCCATCCGCCGATATTTTCCCGAGAAATACATCAGTGGCGGATCCTCGCCTCCCGCTTCGCCGCCGACGATCTCACCCACGAAGATATCGTGGTCGCCCCCCGGCAGGATCTCGCGGACTTTGCAGTCGACGTACCCCAGCGCCCCCTCCAGAATCGGCGCGCCGGTGACGTCCGTCTTCCACGGGAACCCAGAGAAATCCTTGGGACCCGGCGTAGCAAACCGCTTCGACACATCTTCGTGCGCCTGTGCCAGGATGTTGATCGCGTAACAGCCGTTCTGTTTGATTTCGGAGTAGCTGCCGGCGCTTTTCGCGACGGCCACCAGCACCAGCGGCGGATCGAGCGAGAGCGAGGCCACGGCGTTGGCGGTCAGCCCCCCTTTGCCTGCCGGGCCGTCGGTCGTGACGACCGTCACCCCCGTCGCCCACTTCCCGAAAACCTTCCGCTGCACCTTCGAGTCGAATGCCATGTTCAGGTCGGCCTTTCGTGGGCACATTTGATCATTGCCAGGATTCTGCAGAATTCTGCTGGACGCGGGCGATCAGGTCAAGGCGTGAGGCTTGAGTCTTGAGATGTCAGGCAGAGCGGTGTGTGCCTCACGCCTCGGGTCTCACGCCTCACTCCTTCAGCTCCGGTCCTTCGAAGGCCAGCGCCGGATCGAAGTCCTCGTGCCTGGAATTCAGCCCGGGCGTCGGAATGAGCCGCGAGGTGTCGCGGTCGTAGAGGTAGATATCGCGCTCGCCTGACCCGCTTGTCCGTTCGGAAACAAAGGCGATGAACCGGCCGTCGGGACTGAACGCGGGAGTCTGTTCGTGGCCCACCGAGTTGAGACCCGGCAAGTCGACGAGCCGCCGCGCCTCCTGGTCGAAAACGTAGATGTCTTTCCCGCCCGCCCCGCCCGGCCGGTCTGAGACGAACGCCAGAAACCGTCCATCGGCACTGAGCGCGGGATTGATTTCGCGATGCTCGGTGTTCACTCCGCCCAGCGGGACAAGCGCTGCCGACTGCCTGTCGTAGAGAGCCAGATCCGAGAGTCCGGTACCGCCACGACGACCAGGGGCGTGAACCCGCCGATCTGCTTCGAGGCGTACGCGCACCGCGCGCCGTCGGCCGTCAGACTGGGATGCGAATCGGCGCGTTCGAATTGAGCCGCAACGGCCCCTGCCAGTTCCCCTTCGCCGATTCCGTCGTGACGATAGAAGTACACATTCGAGAATGCCGGCCGTTCCCGGAGCGAAGCAAATGCGATGACGAGCCGCCTGCGGGAGGGGGGAAGGGCGTCGTCCGTTCCTCCTTTGTTATTGCACAAGCCCGGCGACGGCGCACATTCAGCCCCAACGGGGCGCGATTCTACAGCCCAGGGCGCTAGCCCTGGGTCTTCAGCCGAATCGTTACCTGAGCCCTGAAGGGGCGAGATTCTTGTCGGCGTGAGACGGTTTCCGCACGTCGGAATTTCGCCCCGTTGGGGCTCACTTGCAATCGGCGTCCCGATCCCAGGGCTGGCGCCCTGGGCTGTAGAATTCCGCCCCGGTTGGGGCTGTCTCTCAGAGTCGCCTTTCGCTCCGCGAAAGAGCGTGCTTTCGCGGAGCGAAAGACGACATTCGCGACCCGGCAAAATTCCCGCGGCAGCGCCTGCCAGAACCCCGACGGCCGCCAATCGAAGGAACGGCCCCATCATCAAACCCCGCACAATTCGCCGATCGGGCGCCCTTCGAATGTCGCGGGACGCAAGCGATCGTCGGCAGCGGGGTCGACGCCGAGAATGTGATAGAGGGTGGCCGCAAAGTCGGCAGGCGACGCCGGTCGGTCGGCGGGATACGCGCCTCGCGCGTCGCTCGCTCCCACGACGGTTCCGCCCGGAACTCCGGCGCCCGCCAGCAGCGCCGAAAAGCAATACGGCCAGTGATCGCGGCCTCCCAGTTTGCTGATGTGCGGCGCGCGGCCGAATTCTCCGGCGGCACACACCAGCGTGCTGTCGAGCAGGCCCCGATCGCCGAGATCGGCCAGCAGCGCCGACAGCCCCTGGTCGAACCGCGGGCACAACTGCTGTTCCATCCGCACCAGCCCCGCCAGGTCGTCGCCGTGCACGTCCCAGCCGACGGCGAATCCGTCTTCGCGGTTGTACCACACGATCTGCACGAACCGCGTGCCGGCTTCCACCAGGCGCCGCGCGAGCAGGCACGACTGGCCGAAACAGTTGGCGCCGTAACGGTCCCGCAGCGATTCGCTTTCGCGGGCCAGGTCGAATGCGTCGCGAACATGCGACGACGTGAGCATGCCCAGCGCCCGGCGATACGCGGCATCGTGGGCGCGGACGGCGGCGCTCCCGTCGGCCATCCGGCGCAGATCATCGATATTGCTGAGCAGCTCCTCGCGGTCCTCGAGCCGGTCGGCATTGACATTCTGAGCCAGCGTGAATTCATCGAGCGCGCCGGCGACGGCCAGGGGGTCGGCGATTTCCAGTGCTTCGGCGCTGCGCCCCAGCCCTCCGCCACCGACCGACAATCGCGGACCGAGATGCACGTGCGGGGGCATGCTCGATTGGGTGTCGCGGTTGAGGTACGTCACCGCGGCTCCGTGCGAAACGCGGTGCGGCATGTTCCCCGTCATCATGGGCCACGGCTGGTGCAGTGCGTTCGTATGATTGAGCGATCGCAGCACGGCGAAGCGATTGGCCTGCCGGGCCAGCTCAGGCAGCATCTCGCCGAAGTGCGTTCCCGGCACCGCCGTCGGAATGGCGCCCCACGGCCCGCGCACATTCAGCGGCGCCGCCGGTTTGGGATCAAACGTTTCGAGATGGCTGGGCCCGCCTGCCAGGTAAATGAAGATGCACGATCGGGCGGGACGATGTGAGCTTGCGGTTTCTGCCGACCGCAGCAGCCCAGCCAGGTTCAGGCCGGCGAACCCGGCGGTTCCCAGGCGCAGGAAATCGCGACGATGGATCCCCTGACAATCGCGTCCAGTGACTGTTCCCAGGCTGATCAATTTGGCTCGTCGCGCGAAGGTTCGGTGAATGCGGCAACGCCCGCAACGGGTATCGAACCCGTCGAGCATTTTCATTCTGCCTGGCACACGCGCGAAAAGCAAACGACGGCGCGAGCCGCTGCAACCTGCAGCCCACGCCAGGATCCAGTTGTTAGAGCTGGCGCGAGAGGAAATCCACAGCGCCGGGCAGCCAGCCGCTGTCCCAGCGGTGCTCGCGCTTGGGGCCGTCGGCATAGTCGTGCGGGATGTCGAAGTGCAGCAGCCGATAGTGCAGGAACTGGTGATGGCCGCGAAATTCGCCGTACCCGTACAGGCCCAACCGCGCCTCGCTTCCCAGCTTCGCGGCCGATGGTTCCAGCAACTCGGGAACGGAATACTTGTCGAGATTCGCCTGCGTCTCGAAGACTTCTGCCATGCCGTACCGGTTCGGTGACTGCCAGGCCAGCGGGGCGTCGAATGCCGCCGCGCGAGCGAACATCTGCGGATGCCGCAGGATGAGGCTGAACGCGCCCCAGCCCGATTTGCTGAAGCCGACCAGCAACCGGCGGGGGATTTTACCAGGCGTGCAATACGTCTGGTCAATAAACGGGACGACGAGCGTGAGGAAGTACGTTTCCTGCCGGATGGCCGGGTCGGTGGGATGATCGGCGTACCACGGCGGGTGCGAAAACGTCGGCTTTACGAAGATCAATCGGTGCCTGTTGTGCAGATCGTGTTTGCGAACTTCCGTGAGAGGGTCGCCGCATTGCTCCCCGTCGTGCGGCTCAACCGGCAGGATGTACATCACACTCAGTTCGTCTTCGGTGCCAAACTCATTCGGAAGCAGGACGTGGATTTTCGTCTCCCCGAGCTGAAAGGGGCTGGCGACGGTGTGCGTCAGAGTTCCGTCCGGCTGGCTGACGGCAGACGAGATTTTCAATTCATCGCCTTTCGAATTGACTCGCGGGATTCTCCACCACGTCCGGCTGATCCTTTCGCAACTGCGAGGTGGCAGTCAGAGAAACAGTTTAGCACAGCCCGGGTCGTGACGCCGTCTTCCCAATCTTCGCGCGGCCTGCCGGGCCGCTCTTTGAATGCAGCGCTTGAACTCGTGGACTAAGCGATGCAGAATAAGTCCGCGACCAATCGCAGAGGGCGCCGTTGCAGTCAGCAGACATCAGCCCGCGCATGTCCCAATCCGACGACATTACGACAGTCCTGGAACGGATCAACCGCGACGAGCAGGGTGCAAGGGACGCGCTCATTCCTCTCGTCGAAATCGAGTTGCGGGCCATCGCCGAAGCTTACATGCGCCGTGAGCGCGTCGATCACACGTTGCAGGCCACGGCGCTCATGGACGACGCCTTTCTGAAACTGCTGGGAGATGGCGCGAATCTCACTTGGGAGAGTCGGACGCATTTTTTCAGGGCAGCCGCCAAGGCGATGCGCCACATTCTGATTGATCACGAACGTGGCAGAAGATCTGCAAAGCGCCCACCAGGTCGTAAACGTCTTTCGCCAGATGTGCTCGTGGATGCAGTGGCGGCAGCCCCTCAGGTTGACCTGCTGGCACTGAACGAGGCGATCGAAAATCTGGCCCTCCTCGATCCGCGCCAGGCCGAAGTCGTGGATCTGCACCATTTCGGCGGGTATACGCTGGACGAGACGGCCAGAATGCTCGGCATTTCGCTCGGTGCCGCAAAGGGAGAATGGGCCGCTGCCAAGGCGTGGCTGCACCGGGAGCTCAGTAGTGGTCATCATGCCGCTCCGTAGCCATTTCGGCGCAGGATTTCGGCCTTGAGCTCATCGAACACCCGCGGTTCGAGCCGTCGATCGATCCGCACGCCATTGCGCACGAGCGCTCGGCGCAGTTGGTCCGGAATGGCATACGACAGCACAATCACGGGCTTCCTCGCGGCAATGGACCTGAGGCTCAGCAACACTCTGCTTCGTACGTCGTCAGGAAGCTGGTCGAGATCGTAAACCCACGCGTCGATCGGCACAGAAAAGTCGCCAGTCACGTTGCATTCAAGCTCGAGTTCCGGCGGTATCATCTGCTGTGCCAGGTGGCGATTCACTTCATCGATGGAAACAAAGCCGATTTTCATGGCAGGCTCCTTTGGTCTGTGAGAATTCGCGGCGTGCCTTGCAGACACAGGGTTGCTTCTCCGCCACAGGACACTGCGATAAAATTGATCGGCCCGGCTGGAAAAAACTCAGAAATCCGGAGTTTTTTCGGAAATCCCGTTTGCGGCGCTCATGACAACCAATCCTCAACCCTCCTGGGAAACTGCCAAGCGACTGCTGTTGCAGGCACTGGCACAGCCCGCGGAGATTCGCCAGGCATTTCTTGCCAAGGCCTGCGGTGGCGACGCGGCCCTTCAGGCTGAAATCGAGTCGCTGATTGCTCACCATGACATCGCCGAACAATCGGCGTTTCTCAGCGTCGCGCAGCCACAGGCGGTTCTGGACGAGACAGTACGTTTTTCGGTCGAATCCTCGCGCGTCGAGCCCATCCCGCAGGGACCTCCGCACACCAGCTCCAGAGCTGGTGTAGACCCGCAAGCGATGTCCTGGGACGTCGTGCTCGATTCTGCGCGCAAGTCCGGCGCGGTTGTTTCCACCGGGCCGGCGCCACAACTTGCCGCCCTGTCAGATTTGGAATCGCGCTACGAAGTTCTGGAGGAGATCGGCCACGGCGCGATGGGGTTTGTCTATCTCGGGCGGCATCGCAAGCTGGGAATGGACGTGGCCATCAAAGTCTTGAAACAGGGCGCGTCCGCGGATCGGTTCCTGCGTGAGGCCAGAATTCTGGCCCAGCTCAAGTCGCCCTATGTCGTGCGCATTCATGATTTCGAGATGCTCGCAAATGGTGTGTCGATCCTCGTCATGGAATGGGTCGAGGGAAACGATCTGCATCAAATGATGCGCAGCTTTGGAGGACGCGTCGCCGAGCAATACGTGCTCCCGTGGATGAGGCATGTCTGCGAGGGAATGAAGGTGGCCGCCGCCGAAGGAATCATCCACCGCGACCTGAAGCCGTCGAATATCCTGATTTACGGCAAAAATCATGCGCGCGTTGCCGACTTCGGTCTGGCGCGTAATCCGGCAAAGCCCGGAGATGTCTCCGTTGCGGGGAATGTGCTGGGGACGCCTTACTACATGGCGCCGGAACAGGCCGAGGATCCGCGCGGTGTGGATACGCGTGCCGACATCTACAGCTTTGGCGCGACGTTCTATCACGTGCTGACCGGTACTCCGCCCTTCACGGGTGAAACGTTGTTTTCGATTCTCTATAAGCATAAGACGGAGCCTTTGGTTTCGCCGAAGGCGCGCTTTCCGGCGATCAGCAATCGAATCAACGCGATTCTGGAGCGCTGCCTGGCGAAATCTCCCGCAGACCGTTTCCAGTCGTTCTCAACGCTGCTCCGCCAGCTCGAGACGTCCGCGGCGGAAAGCTCGCCCTGGAATGAAACGGATGAAGAAGATCTGGCCGGTTACCTGTCACAATATCGGGCGCGGCGAGACGCCTATTTTCAGTTTCCGCGATCGATCGATTTGTCGGATACTTTTGAGTTTCCTGACGGCCGCAAGCTCCGCATCCTGGTGGGCGACCTCGTCGAACAGAAAGTCGATGCGCTCGCCAGTTCCGACGACGGGTTCCTGCAGATGACGGGGGGTGTCGCGGCTGCGATCAGAAAGGCGGCGGGAGAACAGGTGGCATTCGATGCCAGTCGCTTTGCCCCGGTCCGTCCCGGGCGCGCCATCGTCACTTCCGGGGGCGCGTTGACTGCCCGATTCGTCTTTCATGGGAGCACGATGGGGTTCTCTCGCGACCGCCTGCTGCTGCCCAGCCCCGACATCATCTCTGAGATTCTGGCAAGCTGTTTTTACCACGCGGACAGTCTCGACGTCACGACCATCGCATTCCCTCTGTTCGGAACGGGAGCCGGCGGCTTTCCTGAAGATGTCTGCCTGGACACGCTGTTCCGGTTCCTGGCTCGCGCTTTTCTCCGCGGAATGACTTGCGTCCGGGAAGCGCGAATCGTCCTGTTTCCCGGCGGTCCGAATCGCTCACACTCGATCCTGTCGCACAAAACGAGCGACCTTCCCCAAGACGTTCCACAGATTGCCGGGTATTCCTTTTACCACAATTTTGTGCCTGCCGTGAAAATGGGAGGCGGCTATTACAACTACATTCCACTGACCGGTGGTCGGCTGGCCGTAGTGATTGCTGATGGGATTCGGACGGGGCTGGGATCGATAATCCGCATGCGGCAGGTGAATGCCAGATTGAAAGAACTCCTGGAATTGCAGCCTGATCATCCGGCCCGGGTAATGAAGGCGCTGAATGACTGGTACACCCGCGAGTATCCGGCCGATCGATTCGTAACCATCGCAATCGCGGTGCTCGATGCCAACAGCCATCAAGTCGCGCTGGTGAACGCAGGACAATTGCCACCCATCATTCGCCGTTCCGATGGCTATAGTCGGAAAATTGAGGATTTACGTGAGTATGTCAGCGATATGCCGTTGGGAATCAGTTCTGAATCAACCTTTGAACAGAAGACTTATTCCATCGGCCACGGCGATGTCTTTGTGCTGTATACGGCCGGCGTGAGTGAGGCAATGAATGAACGCGGTGAAATCTTTACTTCCACCCGGTTGTTGCGCGTGGCGCTTGAGGCTGGGGAAGGCGCACCGACCGTTGGATGGGCCATTGCTGACGACGTCTCCCGCTTTATCGGTAGTCGTCTCCAAAACGACGATCGAGTCGTACTCGTCTTCGGACGGGTCTAAGCGGTAGGAAGCCCGACGCTCCCGTGCACAGCCGCGAGTCACAAAAAATCGGCATGACAACGGCGCAGACGGCGGTTAGTCTGCACGCTGCGACGGATGGCTGCCTGTGCTTCGGGCCGCAAATTCGCGACCGGCACGTGTTCGGCATGAACGCCCGCTAAACACCCGCGTCGCACAGGGTCGTTCACCCGGCAAGCGAGGAACCGGTCGGTGAAACACACACGCATTGTCGTTAATCATTACGGCGGGCCCGAAGAACTTCAGGCACTCGAAGAGGAGTGCCCCGAGCCGAAAAACGGTGAAGTGCGGGTGAGAGTGCTGGCCGCGGGTGTTTCTTTGCCCGATGTGATGATGCGCGAGGGCGTTCATCCCGAGACCCCCTCGCTCCCCTTCACGCCGGGGTGGGATCTGGTTGGCGTCGTGAAGCGGCTTGGCGGCGGTGTCTCCGGATTCGAGCCAGGCCAGATCGTGGCCGCGCTGCCAATCAACGGCGCGTACGCGGAGTTCGTCTGCCTGCCGCAACGTGAACTGGTTCCGGTGCCATCCGGCCTGGACGCCGCCGAGGCGGTCAGCCTCGTGCTGAACTACATCACGGCGTACCAGATGCTGCATCGTTCGGGGAAGGTCAGATCGGGCCAGCGCGTGCTGATCCACGGCGCGGCAGGCGGGGTCGGCACGGCACTGTTGCAACTGGGGCGCCTCGCCGGGCTGAAGATGTACGGCACCTGTTCATCGCGAGGGGCGTCGGCCGTTTCCGACCTGGGGGGCATCCCCATCGATTACCAGCAGCTCGACTTCGTGAAAGAAATTCAGCGCCTCACGGGCGAGGGGGTCGACGTCGTCTTCGACGGCATCGGCGGCGCCCATATCTGGCGTTCGCGCAAGGCGCTCCGTCGTGGCGGGAGAGTCGTGGCCTACGGGATTACTTCCACGCTGCGCGGGGGCCGACTGGCATCCGGTCGTTCCGGCGGCCGTCATCGCTTTCGCAGCATCGCCGTTTTCGGGCTGTATATTGCCGGCGGCTGGCTGCTCCCGGGGCGGAAACGGGTGGTCCCCTACAGCATCCAGTGGCTCAAACGGCTGAAGCCGGCCGTGTTTCGACAGGATCTGATCGCTCTGTTCGACCTGCAGCAGCAGCAGAAGATCAAGCCGCTCGTCGCACAGCGCTTTCCTCTGGCCGAGGCCAGGCAGGCGCACGAGCTGCTCGGGAAGGGAGGTGTGACAGGCAAGATCGTGCTCGTGAGCAACGGGCCGTCGCTTCAATCCGGAGCCGTGTAACGACGGCATTCAGCCCCCTGGTGCGTCCGTTCTCCGAGGTAATGGACCAGGGACTCCTGGACGAGAAAGTCCCGCTGGAGCTGTCTGCTGCATTCATTTGCGATTCAGGCCACGGTACGCTGGATACACGTTCCGGCAATCCGAGACGGGCGTTTCAAGGAGACGTGCATGGGCCTTCTGGACTGGATTCGCACAAAGTTTCGCCCGGCAGCTTACCTAGGGAAGCCTCCCGCGGGTTCGTCCCAGGCGCCCAGGGTCATCGCCGGTCTGGACGACGAGCATTCGCTGTATGTCCTGATCGACAACGGCAGCGGTACGGCCATCGTGATGGACAAGGACGCGTACGATTACCAGTTCGTTCCGTCGAACGCCCCGGATCCGTCGCAGCGCGATCTCGATGAAATGCTGCTCAAGGTCACGCGAATCCGCTGCCTGGCCGGCGGCATGGTCCGAGGCAAACCGCTGGGCCACGAAGAGCTTCTGGACGTGGCGGAACTCGACGAAATTAAAGCGCTCGATTGCTGCCTGGCGATCAGCGAAGACCCATCGACATTCGCTCATTGCATGTGCCTGGGTGGTCCGACGCTGGTGTTGTACGCCGGCAATGTCGAGCTGGCGACACTCAGCCTGCACCACGGACGTACCGTGCGCTGGAAAAAATGGAAACACGATGCGGTGCTGACACGGGGCTCCGAGCTGCGCGACTGGTTTGTCCGCAACGGGATTGATGCGGAGCACCTCGATCGGATCTATCAGAATCGGCACGGCCTGGATCTGCCGCTGGCGGCTCCCAGGACGCCGGCCCAGAGGAATGCACAGCGGCTGGTCCGGCAGGCCGCCTGGTTGTGGCACGAGTCTCGGACCGAAAACCGGATCGAGGCGCTCGACCTGTGCCGGCAGGCCTTGAATGCCGATCCGAAGCTGGCCTTCGCCAGCGCGCTGCTGGCAGACATCCAGAAAGAAAGCGGGAAGTTCGACGAGGCGGTTGACGCGGCAACAACGGCCATTGATCTGGGATTGATGACTGCGCAAGTCTACCTGACCCGGGCCATTGCCGAAGACTCCCTGGGAAATCATGAATCGGCCCGCGCAGACTGTGATTCGGTGATTGCCATCGATCCGCACAATGCGGGGGGCTGGAACAGCCGCGCGCTGATCAGGTTGAGAACCGGCGATACGGCGGGAGCAGTCGAAGATTGCCGGCAGGCCGTGAAACTATCTCCAGGCTGGCCCCTGGCGCATTTGAATCTGGGCGTTGCCCAGTCAGCGGCCGGAGACGCCGACTCGGCAATCCAATCGTTCGGCGAAGCGTTGCGACTCGATCCGAATCTCACACCGGCCTCGCTGGCCCTGGCCAATACGCATCAGCAGCGCGGCGACTTCGACCTGGCTATTGAAGAGTATTCCAAGGTTCTGGCCCGTGAACCGTCGTCCCATCTGGTGCGAATCCAGCGGGGCGACGCTTACGTCGGCAAGCAGGACTACGATCGTGGAATTGCCGATTACGAATATGTCGCCGGGCATGTCCCCGATCTGGCCGAGCAGTTGCGATTGCAGGCCGTCATGGTGCGTGTGCACGCACTCCACAGTCGGGGGGAATATCAGCAGTTGGTGGAATTCGTGAACGAACGATTCGACGAGTTTGAGGACCCCGGCAGGCTCTATCACGCCCGGGCCAGCGCGCTGTGGTACCTCGGCGAACTCGACGATGCCGTCGCCGACTTTACAAAAGTGGTGATGTCGGGCGACTTTTCTTCACTGGCGTATGGCGACCGCGGCCAGGTCTACGCCGAGCTGGGAAATTACGAAGAGGCTCTGTCCGATCTGGAAACGGCCGTCGGCATGGCGCGGGAAGGGGGCCCTCGCGAAGGGCTGGCGTATCCCCTCAATGGTCTGGGACTGGCGCTGGGTGGCTTGGGGCGCTTCGAAGAGGCCTTTGAGGCGTTTTCTGAATCGCTGAAGCTGTGCCCGGGCAACGCGTGGGCCTACTTCAACCGGGCCCACGTGTTTCAGATGGCCGGAGATATCCAACGTGCCGCACAGAACTACAGCCGGGCTCTCAAGCAGGATTCTCCGCGCCTGCTCGAACGGCAGCGGAAGATTGCGCGGGAATTTTTGGAGCAGGACCCCCAATAAACACGACCGCTGCGCTCACTCCAGCAATACGAGAACGGTTTCCTCGCACTCGAGGTAGCGATCGGTTCCCGGCGACAATTGAACCCGTTCGATGACGAATCCGCACTTTTGAAGCACTCTGAGCGATGCGCTGTTGCTGGTGGCCACGTAAGCGTAGAGCGGACGGATTGCGACTTCGAGCACGAGCAGACGCAATGCCTGGGTCGCGATCCCTTTCCCCCGGTGCTCCCGGCCGATCCAGTATCCAACATTGGTTTGACCGTCGCGTTGGAAACAGACGACGTTTCCGGCCAACACGCTGTCCAGGAGAATTGCCTTCGCCGTGATGCTCGGGTTTCGCAGATTGTCAGCCCAGCGCGAATCGAATGCTTCGGCACTCAAAGGAATCGTTGCGGCCAACCGGTTCGATTCCGGGTCGAGTTGCATCTGGTACATGTGAGGCAGGTCGTCCTGCACGACATCGCGAATGCGAACAGAATTGCCGATTGCTGAATCCATACCCGGACAAGTCTACACAGGAAAACCTGCCTCACGCAAAGTCGCCAATCCGCATCGAAGAGACTTTCAGCCACGGATGAAACACGGATTGAACACGGTTATCATGCGGAAGATGACTCCCCTCACGCTCGTCAATACGCGCACCGGATCAACGGCACGCATCCTGCCCGCCGTCGGGTTCAATCTGTTTCAGTTGCAGCTTCCGGTCGGCGAGCGCGTCGTAGAAGTCCTAGACGCCGAGCCGGAATTTGCAACGACAGGCAACAGCCCCAGCCACAACGGCATTCCGCTGCTGTTTCCATTTCCCAACCGCATTCGCGGCGGGCGCTACACGTGGGGCGGGCGCGAATATGTGCTCGAGGGGGCCCGCCACGACGCCCAGGGGAACGCGATTCACGGACTGGTGATCGACCGCCCCTGGCGGGTCATCCAGACCATCGAGAACCGGGTCGTGGGGCAGTTCCAGCTCAGCGTCGACGCCCCAGACCGCCGCGCCCTCTGGCCGGCTGACTTCCTGATCGAGGTGCGCTACGAATTGAAAGACGCGGGCCTGCACTGCGACGTGCGCGTCGCCAACCCCGACCGCGTGCCGTTGCCGTTCGGTTTCGGAACTCATCCGTACTTTCGCGTGCCGTTGTCCTCGAAGTCCAAGGCAGGGGACTGTCTGATCCAGGCGCCGGCCGCCGAGGAGTGGGAACTCGTCGGCTGCCTCCCCACCGGCAAACAGCGTCCGGCGGTTGGTCCGAAGGACCTGCGCGAAGGGCAGGAGCTTGCCGGACTCAAGCTCGACGATGCGTTTACGGGACTGGCTGCCAGCGACGGCCGGATCGAGACCGTGGTCATGGATCCGTCCGCCGGGCTGGAAGTGCGGCAGTCGTTCGACACGGCGTTCCGCGACCTGGTCGTCTACACGCCGCCGCACGGCCGCAGCGTGTGCCTGGAACCCTACACCTGCATGACCGACGCGATTCACCTGGCGGAGCAGGGGATCGACGGCGGCTGGCGCGTGCTCGGCCCCGGCGCCGAATTCCGCACGTGGTTTCAGATTACCGCGAGCCTCGTCTACGCGTGATTGCACCCGATGCCAATCGCGAAGAGGCAAGCACACGGCAACTCCGATTCGCACGGCAAGTCCACTCAACACCGCTGGCGCGAGAAGATGCTCAGGAACGTTTGGGGGGCGATTGAGCCTGGGGTTTGGCGCCCGGGCGGGATTTCGGTTTAGTCATTCCGGGCTGCCTGGCGGAATTTCCGCGGGAGTCTTTCATTCGAGCACCCTCGGCGGCTAACGTATCGAGCTCCTTCAGGACGCTTTGGGCCTCCTTGACCCTTTCTTCGCCCGGGCTGGTCGCGATGTAGTCGTTGAGCGCCCGGGCCGCTTCCTCTGTCTTGCCTTCGTCACTGGTGGAAAAGACCGTCGTGATCAACCGCGGCTCGTGTTGTCGATCGATGGCGAATCCGGCGAAGATCTTGAGGGGCGGATCGGCGCGCTTCGCACCGGCCCGCGCGGCGAGCGCCGGGACCAGGTGCTCGGCGAGGGCGTTTGCCTCGAGCGTTTCGGCCAAGCGGCGAGTGCCGCGCACCTTGTCGTTGGCGAGGTAACTGTTGGCATAGCTGAGCAGCGCGACCTTGCCCAATGTCATCAGGGCAGCGTTCTCGCCGGCGCGCCGGGCGCGGTAGGCCGCGGCCTCGGAGGGGGTGATCCTGTGGCTCCGCAGGGCCGCCTCGATGTCTTCTTCGGAGACTCCGTCGGGGAGCAGCCCCATCACCGCCTCGCCGATGTCGACTGGATTCTCTTTGACAAGCTGTTCATTTTTCGCGTTGGCCTCTTCCAGGACTTTCAGCGCCGCTTCGCGCATCTTCGCGGACTCTTCCACCGCGCGGGCCGTTTCGGCGACCGCGGCGACGGGCGACGACTGAAGTCCCCGAATGTCCTTGAGCCACAGCGGATCGATCGGTCGCGCCAGCTCGAACTTGCCGACGCGAATGTCCTGACTCAACAGACGCAGCAGCAGATTGAGGTCGTCCCCGGGCGCGTCACCGCCAGCCCCCCGAGCCGCGCTCGAAAACCAGGGACTCGCCGCGAAAGCCACGACGGCGAGTGCAGCCGGCAATGTCGTACACAGCCGCCGCAACGAGCGTCGCGGTCTGGAACTGGTCATCATGGGGACATCCTGCGAGTGGACAGATCCTGGCCGCGGCCATGCTAGGCACAACGACGCCGGCAACGCAAGGACAGGGCGGATCCCCCATCACCCACCAACTCCCTCTCCCGCTCTGGGAGAGGGCCGGGGTGAGGGCTCGCTGCGCGAGAGAGTTGAATCGAGAAAATAGAGAGTAGAACAGGGTCAAGAATCACGCGCTCCCTGAATCCCGGTCCCGTCTCTCCTCTCTCGCGCAGCGCCCTCCCTGCTAATTCTCAAGGACAGTAAACGATCGAAAGAACCGATCGGTGTATTCTTCGCTGACGTGATCAGGGTATCCCGCAATCATCATGTGGTAGATGCGGCCACCTGCCAGAATAATGCGAATGTGTGCAATGCGAGGCTCGCCAGTCGATTCGGAAGTCGAAGAAAGCGTCAGCTCCCTGGCATGCCACTCGCCGACTCGCAATTCACATTCATCCTCAAGTGTCCCCCCCTGGGTGTCGATCATGCCGGCTTGGAAGTCCCGCAGGCTCTGACGCTCGTCGTCGTCGTCTGTTAACGTGACATCCGTGTAGGCAGCCAAACACAGAAGTTTTCGGGCAGGCGGATAGGCCACAGCAGCACGTACATTTCCCTTGGGCGTCCGCCAATCCATAGAGACTGGCTCGACCGGAAATCGGACCGCGAAGTTGCCTTCCGGAGACTTGAATGTCACCCACGAGGGGTCATCGGGAGCCGGTGATCTTCGCAGCGCGGCCGGCGTCTTGACGAACTTGGCGATCTCGTCGGCCGTGACCGACAGATTGCACTCTGGGCCGTCGTCTTTCAGGATCTTCTCGGCGAGCACGCGATTGGCCGGCTCGAGGACGGTGTAATGGTTGGCGCCGCGAACTTTGACGAAATGAGCCTGCGGATTGGTTGAGGACGCGGCCATTGCCTCAACCGAACTGGTATTTCCCTTGCTCCCCTCGATCACAAACGCCGGCGTCTTGATCGAGGCCAGCCAGCGGCCGGGGGACCGGAGTTCGATTTCCCC
The DNA here is from genome assembly GCA_016200145.1 of Planctomycetia bacterium. Taxonomy (GTDB): domain Bacteria; phylum Planctomycetota; class Planctomycetia; order Planctomycetales; family Planctomycetaceae; genus JACQFH01. The sequence continues at coordinate 17,255 of JACQFH010000089.1, forward strand.
CGGCAGAGTCGTATCGAACGGCAGGTATTTCGGGCGATACCCGGCGACGTTGGCGATCGGTCCGATTGAGAAGACCGCGCGGAATCGGTCGGAAGACTCGGCCACCAGCAGCACCAGCGTGCCGCCGAAACTGTGCCCCCCCAGGTAGATCCGGCCGGCGTCGACGAAATCCTGCCTGGCCAGAAAATCCGCCGCGGCGACGACGTCGTCAACTTCTCCCATTAAGGCTTCTCGCGCTCCGGGGTTGTCATTCCCGCCCCGTAAGGAGGGAAACATCATCACAATCCCGGCTTTCCGATACGCGCTGGCGGTTTGATCGTTGCTGGCCGGCGCGTCATGCCACACGTCGTAGATCGAATTGGTTTCGCTGCTGATGATCCAGATGATGGCAGGGTGCTTTTCGCCATCGTTGGGATCCAGGCTCAGGTAGGCCGCCAGCTTGCCGGCGGCCGCATCGTAATGGACGATGCGGAAGAGATCAGGGGGCGGATCAGGCACTTTCTCGCGCGCAAACTCATCTGCCACAAGCGTCGTCTGGAATCCTTTGCGCGCCTCGTTCAGCGAAGACGCCTGGCTCCATCGATCCTGGTACGTCGACGATGACTCGTTTGTCGACGGCGATAAGACCGGGGCCACCTGAGCCTCCGGGCGATCGCAAGCGGCGACGGCAAATAGTGCCAGCAGAGTCAGGAAGAGTTGCCGGTTCATGCTGTGCAGACCACGTCAATGATGTGTCTGGGTATGTTCGCAATTAGAAACGGACCGTCGGGTGCGGGCAAGCGTCGCTGTGCGCGCAGCCGGGCTTTATGTCACTCGAGTTCCGCAGCGGTCCGTCTATCGCAAAATGTCAGTCTCGGGTGGCCGGGCCTGGACCCGGGGGAAGGCCCGGCCACCCCTTGCGCCGCGTCTGCATGACAACTTCGAATAGCCTGCCCTGAAAAACGTGGGATAGGCTTCCAGCCTGTCATGATTTCGCG
>JACQFH010000082.1 GCA_016200145.1 Planctomycetia bacterium
CGACCCAGCGTGCCGTCACCTGTTCCGCGTCACGAAAAGAGAGGTCTTCCACCGAGAACAGGTACAGGTAATGCTCGGGAACGTCGGCCCGGTGCTTGATCGCCAGTCGAATCTCGCGGGTTAGCTCGGGGCGCTGCATGGTCATCGCGTAAAAATGAATCAGGTGTCGGCGGGGCGCAGCCAGGCCCGCATCGCGCTGCAGCAGGTCGCGGGCCAGCTCGATCGCCGCCAGCGGGCGCTGGTCGATGTGGTACACGATTTCCATCCGCGCGATCGCTGCGTCGATGCCGCGCAGCCCGTCGACCGGCACGTGCGAGAAGGCTTCCTCGGCCTCACTCCACTCCTGCTGCTCTTTGAGGGCCGATCCCAGCCAGAACCACGCCAGGGGCGACGATTCGAGCGCCGTCCATTCGCGGGCGAGCTCTTCCAGGCGCGGCCAGTCTTTGCGCCGGGCGATCGTTGCGCAGTCCCGCGACAGCCGGTCGATCCGCGCGTGCTTCTGCGACGAAACGAAATAGCCCGCAAGCGCCACGAGAAGCGCGACGGCCGCTGCGATCCAGCGATTGCGGGTGGTCATGCAGGACCGGAGCTAGGGTTGTGGCCCCGTGGGATGTGATCCCGAGGGTTGTGATTCCGACTGCCGCAGCTCCAGCCGGGTTCGCACGGCGTGCGCCACCTGGGGGTCGTCGCATCGTTCGGCGTACTGCGCGATCGAGTCGACCAGTTCCGGGGACACGTCGAGGGCGCTCTGCAATCTGAGCAGGGTAGTGCGCAGCTCGCGCCCGGCGGCGGCCAGCTTCTGGCGTTCCTCGACTTCCTCAGCGGGACGCTGCCGTTTCCGCAGCAGGTTTGCGAATTCGTGATGCGCGAGGGGACTTAAAGGGTGCAGGCGCAGGGCCTCGCGCACCGCTTCTTCGGCCTGCGGAAATTCGTCGTGGGCGACGTGATACCACGTGCGATAAACCCAGATCATGTGATCGTCGATCGAGGTTTCGTCAACCTGCTTGAGGAGCTCGCCCATGCGGTCGACGTCGCCCGCCTGGTAGGTCCGATACATCACGTAAGTGAGCAGCACGGCGTCGTGTGGCGCGCTGTCCAGAAACCACTTGATCTGCTGCATCGCCTGGCGGTCGAGCTCGTTCGCCTCCTCGGAACCGGCGCTTTCCGCGGTCTGGGCGATGCCCATCGACGTGTGCACGGCCAGGCCGATCTTGAATCGCAGCTCGTCGGGCGCGGCCGCGAGCCAGCGGCTGTTGAGATCGGTGCCGTTCGTGAACGAAAGCAGATCGGCCAGCAGGAGGTACGCGTACGATTCCCTGGGCTCGGAGCCCGCGTCGATCGCCGCGCGGATCGCCTGCAGCATCGGCGCCCGCTGCAGATTCATCGCGTAGAACGAAATCAGTCGCGACTGAATCTCGACGACTCGCGGATCGCGGGCGACCGCCTGCCGGCTGGTCTCCAGGGCCTCGACCGGACGGTTGAGGACTGTCCATTCCAGGTTGGCCTTTTCGACGAGCGCGAACAGCACTTTCGGATCGTTCGGCGGGACATTTCCGAGGCAGAGCGCCAGGTCATCGAGATCGTCGAGCTCCTGAGCGGCTTCGGCGGCGTACCACCAGGCGCGCCCCGCTTTGGGATCCCACGCGGCCCAGCGCTTCGCGGCATCGCGCTGGGAATGCCAGTCTTCCACTTCGTGCGCCGCAGTACATAATTCGCGAAACTGCTTCGTCCGGTACCATCGCCAGCCGCGCGTCCCCGCCCAGGGAACGACGAGCAGCAACGCCGCGACGGCGACGCAGATCTTGAGCAGACGCGCCCTGCCGCGAGCCCCGGTCGCGGGCGCAGGCTGAACAGCAGTTTCGGCGGGTGAATCCATGATTGATCTGGGCCTCGATTCAATCCTAAGGGGTGAATCGGGCCAGAACAATCCTCATCCGTACAGGCGCGCCAGCTCCCGGACATATTCGAGGGCGTCTTCGACTTCGGGAACCTGGGCGCCGGGCACCCGCCCAGCGCGGTCGCAGCGCGAGAGCGCGATCAGTTCTTCGTAATCTTCAGATTCTTCGAGGCGGCGGCGGGCCCGCGCCCCCAGGTTGCCGTCGTGCAGCGCGTGGCCTTCCATGTGGTGCTCGATCAGCCACGCCGTGCGGGGGGTGATCAGGTCGTCAAGCGCTTCCAGCCCGGCCGCCACGTGGTCGTGCGGGTCGATCGCTTTGCCGACGTCGTGCAAGAGGGCTGCCAGCAGGAATTCCTCGTCGTAGGGGAGCTCGTCTCGCGCCAGCTCGAAGACCTGCAGGCTGTGGTACAGCGCGTCCCCTTCCGGATGATATTCCCGGCTCTGGCTGACGGCGGCCAAAGGCACCAGCAGCGAGCGGTAGACCTGGAAGCGATCAACCCGCTCTTCGGCCTCGTCGATTTCCTGCTCGACGTTCAGGTCCGGATATTCTCGCGCCAGGAACTGTTCGAGCTCGGCGATGCTGGCGCGTTCGATCGCCTTGCCCGTCACCGAGCTTTTGAACACGTAGTGCGCCAAATTCGACGCGTACAGCGTGAGCTCGAACGGGAACTCATCGGGAATATGGATGTGCGTAAACAGGCGTTCTTCGCCGTGTTTGCGGACGCGCTTCCGCTCGACGGTGAAGTCGATCCCCGCGGTTTCGAGCGTGGCCTCGACGGCTTCGAGGGTGTCGGAAAAGAGGTGAATGTCGATATCCGACCCGCGGCGGATGTGCCCTGTAAACGTACTGCCGATCAAGCGCGGACGAAACGCCGCCAGCAGCCGCATCATTCGCAGCGCTTCGACGCGCATGCCGCGGAGATTTTCGGTGCGCCCGTCCCCTTCGTGCAAGCGCGCGAAGTGCTGGATCTGGTCGCGGATTTCGGCGTTGCTGGGGAGGTCTTTGGGTTTGACCCAGCCGCGGCAGATTCGTTTGGCGGCCCGCAGCTTGGCCCGAAAGTATTCCGATTCCCGCCGCTCGTACATCAGTCGCGCCGCTTCGAACGCGATCTGCCGCCGGAACTTCTCGTTCGTCATGTCACGGGGTGCGCCGAAACAAGGCCCATCAAAGCGGCGCCGGGCTGATTTGATTTCATTGTACGGGATGCTTGCAAATCGGGGTAGAGCCAGATTCAATCACAATCAACCTGAGTTCCTTCCACGATCCCCCGAGAAAAAACCTGATGCGAGTTTTCCTTGGACGATATGGCCGGCGGCTCGTGGCCATCGTGTTGACTGTCGGAATGTCGACTTGCCTGGCAGCGTGTGGATCCGGAGCGGGCGACGGAGCGGCCGGCGCGGCTGCAACGCGCGAAGCTGCCGATCCAATACCCGTCGCGAAAGCTGCCGAGGCCCCTGCCGAAAGCGATCGCCCGGGTGAAGACTGGGCCGAGTTCCTCGGTCCCCGGCAGGATGGCACTTCCGCCGAAACCGGTTTGCTCGAAGAATGGCCGAGCGCGGGGCCGCCCGTTCTCTGGAAGCGGCAGATCGGCGAGGGTTACAGCGCCCCG
>JACQFH010000083.1 GCA_016200145.1 Planctomycetia bacterium
GGGTACCTCTGATGGTGTCAACTCCGGCGTACGGTTTTTTCGCATGAATGCAATGTTCGGCGTCACTGGCAGGTTGTCCCCGGAGTTGACACGTGAGCGCATTGAGTAAGCGCGCGTTGTGAGGGTGACGGGTGAACAGCAGATTTCATTCGTTTGGGGACGTGTCAGGAGTCGGACCGGTCTCTGCGCGCTCGTTAGACGCGGTCCTAGGAGGTCGTTTTCGGCGATCCGAAGGAGCGAGAGGTCGAATGGGCCATTTTCGACGTTCCGGGCGCGCAGGGCGCAGCGCGGTCGCCAGCCCCCCGGATCGTTGGGGGAGGCCGCAAACGGAGGCATCGGGCAGGCCGGATTGCGGCTGCGGGTCCCGAACGAGCCGGGGGGCGTTCCTCGCAATCAGATCAGGAACCTCTCCCGCTCCAAGGCGACTTCATTCGATGTCGCCCTCCTCCTGCTTGCGACCACGCGCGACGATCTGCGGCTGCTGAAGTCCGGCGGCGAAGTCGTTCAGTTTCACTGCTCTGAGATGCCGCAGCTCTCCGGCAGGCGCCGGACGAGCCGGAGGAACCTGCTCGCTGGCATACACCTCCGGCAGCGATTTGATCTTCTGGCTCCCCTTGGGAACATTCACCGGACGCTTCGTTCCCGGCGCCAGCCCGCTGCGACGTCGCTCCCCTGTCGCCTGGATCCGCAATTTCCGCAACTTCTTTTCCGTGGCCTGCGGCACTGCATAGCGATATGGCTCTCCCTTGGTCAACACGTGCCAGGCCAGCAGCACCAGTTTGTGGGCGACGGCCACCGCGGCGACGTTGTAGGGCTTTCGCTTGCTGAGACGGCGGAAGAAGTATCCCAGCGGCCCGGGATGATTGCGCACCGCATGCGCCGATTGGATCAGCATGCAGCGAGTGTGGCAGCGCCCCTGTTTGGTGATGTGGCCGTGATAACAGTGGCTGGCCGATTGTCGCGTGCTGGGGACCAATCCCAGGTAACTGGCCAGTGAGTCGGCGTCAGGGAATCGTGAGACATCGCCGATCGCGGCCAACAGAGCCTGAGCCGTTTGACGGCTGACGCCAGGCAGGGTCATCAAGAGTTTCACCCTCGGATCAACATAGCCGCGCTTCGCCAGGAGTTTGTCCATGGCATCCAGTTCGGCCTGCAGGGAGTCCATCAGACGCAAGTCGCTCTCGAGCAGCCAGCGGGTGTCGTCGTCGACTGTCTGGCCGGCAATCCAATCGCGTGCGGCCTGGGACGTCATGTCGTGGGGACAGTGGAGCAGCCGTTGGGCCAGGGTACTCCGCAGGCGGTTGATCACGGCCGTGCGCTGGCCGATGATCCGGCTGCGGCGGGCGGTCCATTCGCGCAGGACCTGGGTCGTCTGGTCGGGCTGCCAGACCTCGGGCAGATAACCCAGCCTGAGTAAGTGCGCGAGCACGGCCGCGTCGATCTTGTCGGTCTTCACCTTGGCTTTGGCGATGGCTTTTGTGGCCATGGGGTTGGAGACGGTCACACGCGCCGCGAACGGTTCGAGCGCCCGCACGACGGCCCAGCAATTGGTGGTGGCTTCCAGAACGACCTGGTCTTCGGGCTTCAGCCGCGTCCGCCCGATGTACTCGAGGGTCACGGGGTCCACCCTTTCAAAGCGGAACGCGTCGACTTTCTTGCCAGTGGGGTCGACGACGTGCCCGACGATCAGGTGTTTGTGGAGATCAATGCCAACATAGCGTGTCATTGTGGTATACTCCTTGTGAGCGAAGACCAGGGACCTGAAGCGTTGTTAAACTGCGGTTCAGCGGAGCGTCGGACCGGCTTGAATGGCCTTCGAGGCCGTATTGTTTTTCAAGCGGAATGGCGGAACGAGGGCCTGACCGGCAACTACCTCTTCGAGCTCGAAGCTCATCCGGGTTAGCCGCAGGGGCGCTCACTTAAAATGACGGGCTCGAAGCCCATACCCACGTCGAGCGGCCCCAACGCGGCCAGTCCTGGTCTCGCTCATTCCTTTCGGTGGCACAATTGCCGACACTTCGGTGGCCGCGTCGCCCTGTGCCCGGAACCTCCAGCCAACCATACGACCCGGCTACAGGCAACCGTGCGCGAAGGCGACGCGGACAAACGCCATCATGCCCGTTAAGGGCGGAAAGGCATGCCCGCGGCACAGGAGCAATCGATGCCAAGAAAGTCGCCGACGACACTCATTGCCTGCACAATGCTGGCGCTTGCAATAGCGGGTGGATGCCAGCAGAGATTAACCGGCGGCAGCGGCGTTGGCGGTAATCTCGTTCGCGTCAAAGGAGATCCCGTCGATGGGACTGCAATTTATGTCCCAATCGACCAAGTGGAAAAGTACAGGCAGGCCGAAAAGGAAAAGTCGGGTGCTTCCTCAGACCTAAAAGAATGACCCTCCTCCTCCCCACCCTGGCCGTCGCCTTCGCCGCGTTCTGCGTGTGGCTGACGGTGCGGATCGTCAATCGAAAGGAGCGGTGGGCGAAGTGGACGCTGGCAGGAACGCTATCGCTCGCTACGCTCGGCGTGTATTTCGGTGCCTATCTTCGAATCGTGGTGGCGCTGCCGCCGCCGGGTCTGGTGCCTGGTTTGTCTCCGGTGCCGACGCACCAAATTAAAATGGTGCCGGTCTACGGCGAACCTCTGGGCCAAGAGTTTTCGGAGTTTCTTTTCGCACCTGCAAATTGGCTCGATCGACGGATGCGGCCAAAGATGTGGATGAGCGATCCACTCGCGCCTGCATCTCCGTCTGAGGATTCCAACCCACCACAATGGCCACCGTAACTTGCGACTTGCGTCGCCATCCCAGACATTCCGTCGAATCGTGACGGGGCTTTGTGTCAGGTTGTTCTGGAAACACCGTCTCGCCACGAACCGATCGAGCCGGCGGGTGCGCTCGTGGCCGCGAGAGGTGGACTTCGGCGACGGTAGGTGAGCATGCAAATCAGCACGGCTCAGAGCGGGTGTCACTGACACCCGTAAACGGGATTTTAGGGGCTTATCCGGGCGTTTCCGGCCATCGCGAGCGATGTGCATTCCACTCGGTAATTCCCGTGTTTTCTCGACGTTTTGAGGGATGCGCGCGAATGTCGCTTTTCAATTAGGAAACCGTCGCTCTATCCCCTGCCAAATTACATTTTCGTCAGACTGCAATTTCGAGATTTGACATTCGGCGAGTCGCCGCATTAATTCCCCAACCGCGGGCCATTCCTGTCTTGTTCGCCAGGACCGTTGCATCTTTTGCCGTGTCCGGCGAATGTCCAAGTTTCTCGTTTTTTTCACAGGAGCGATGGTCTATGCGGAGTTGGCCGGTTGGCAGTTGGAAGCGCGTGCGGGCTCGAATGGCGTCGGTAACAAAAGGGAATCGTGGTCGGCGTCGGAGGCGGGAAGAGAGCTCGTTTGCGGCTGTGCCGGCCCAGGTCGAACACCTGGAATCCCGCAAGCTGCTGACCGTCACGTTTCATGGCGGAGCCCTGCTCCCCAATGTCGAAGCCCAGGCGGTTTATCTCGGGTCGGACTGGAAGACCAGCACCGCGCTGCAAAGCCGGGCGGCCGCGACCGATCAGTTCCTGTCGACGCTCGTGCAGAGCCCGTACATGGATATGCTGACGAATGCCGGCTACAACGTGGGCCGCGGCACTGCCAGCGCCGGGGCCGTCGACAACGTGGCCCTGAACAAGACGACGGGCATCACCGACTCGCAGATCCGCAGCGAAATTCAGTCGCTGATCAATTCGGGGCAATTGCAGGCCCCCGACGCGAATCGACTGTATGTCGTCAACGTCGAGCCGGGCGTTGTCGTCCATAATGGATCTGACGCCAGCAATACGACATTCCTGGGGTATCATGGCGCTTTCGCCGGCAAAACCGCCTCGGGCGCCGCCATCGACATTCATTACGCCGTGATTCCCTCTCCCGGCGCCCCCAATTTCACGTCGGCTTCGCAGGGGTTCAGCTCGGATTTCGCCGAAGTGACCTCGGTCACTTCGCATGAGCTGGCCGAGGCGGTCACCGATCCGAATGTGAATTACAAGACACTTGGTTGGTACGACGATCAGCTTAACGGCGAAATCGGCGACCTCACCAGCCTCACGACCGTGATGAGCGGGTACACGGTTCAGGACGTGGTCAACAAGAACGACCAGCCGATCAGCCCCGCCAGCGCCCCGACACCCCCGCCGCCGGCAGCCACGCTGACGGCCCCGCAGAACGTGTCGGTGTCAGCCCTGTCGACGACCTCGGCCCAATTGTCGTGGGGGGCCGTGTCGGGGACCCAGGGGTACCGGATCTTTCAGGTTAATGGATCGCAGTCGGTTCTGCTCGGCACCGTGAGCGCGACGACGACCTCGGTGCAGATTAACAACCTGACACCGGGTGCAGTCGCTTCGTTCAAAGTGCAGGCGTATAACTCGACGGCGACTGCCGATTCGCAGGTCGTCAGCGTGACGATGCCGACGGCACTGGCTGCCCCGATCGTGACGGCCACCGCCACGTCATCCACGAGCGTTGCACTCAAATGGAACAGCGTGCCGGGAGTGCAAGGCTATCGAATTTACATCTGGAACGGCTATCGCGCCGTTCTGCTGGGGACGCTCGGCTCGTCGGCCACGAGCGCCCAGATTACGGGCCTGAGCCCGAACACCCGGTCCTATTTCCTGGTTGAAGCGTTCAGCGGCACGGCCGTCGCCGATTCGGCCTGGGTCTCGGCCGTCACGTTGGCCGCAGCGCAGCCTGTTTATCAGTTCCAGCCCGCAACGGGCCATCACGGTTCATCAAAGACGGACGACTGGTTCCTGGGTCGCTGACCGACCCCGAAGACGACGAATTCAAGAAACTCCGCGAGCCGCACTCGCGGAGTTTTTTTGTCGCGATGACCGAATTCATTTCGAGTTTGCAATGCCACCCAAACCTTGAGAATCCGCGGTCTCAGTTTACAATTGTGATCGTCTCGCTCGTCACGTTGCCCGCTTGCATGATCCACCGAATTCATGCCTCAACCAGGAACGAGCTTCTACGAAGACTTCTATCCCCGCGGCGTGCGTAAGTTCGTCGCGATCGGAGTGATCTGCGTGACAACCCTGGTTCCGAGCGTCGTTGCCTGGAAGGACGGGGCCGGTGCGGTCCCTCAACAATCACCTGCCTTCGGCTCGCGCTTCGGCATCCCGGGGCGCGGGGGCAATGCTCCCTCACCTCGTCCGGGAATCCCCTGGTCCCGAATCGGCCGCATGCTGCTGAGCGCGTTTGGCGGCGCACTGGGGCTGGCGATCTACTACCCGCGGTGGGGTTTCAAGCGCTATGCCCTGTTGTGCGGTCCGATTCTGGGAATCGGATCAATTGTCGTTGCCGAATGGTATCTGACGGGGCGCACCAGGGTCTACCGGTTCGAAACGGTTTTCACGTCGTTGATCGGCGGTCTCCCCGGAGTCGTTCTCTACGTTTTGCTGGCACGGCGAAAATGGCGTAAGAAGCAACCTGCCGATACGATCTGGATCGAGTAGCAAAAAGTGAAGTCGCCGGCGCTGAAAGGCTGCTCATGGTCAAAAGGAAATCGAAAAGCGTGCGAAAGAGGACACAAATCTCACGCCTCAATCCTCAAGCCTGTAGCCTTCACCGCTTCCGCCGCACGAAGTTCAGCACAATCATCACGATGCCGGCGATGATGCAGAGGACCGCGGCTGCGCCGCGCCCGAATGCCTGACCGCGCTGTTCCGCCGTGACAGGCACGCTCGGCGCTTGAAGAACAATGCCGGCAATGATGGCTCCCGCCGGCCCCGCGACGATCAGCAGTCAGCCCCACTGCCACAAAGCGAACTGCTGCAGCGGATTTCCCAGCGACTCCTGTTTTTTTCGCTTGCCCACGGTGTTCGCCTGCCGCGATGCAGCCGAGACGGCCGCACCACAATTCCACGAAATCAGGACACCACCGTCGATTAACCCGGAATGTGCCGGATACATTCAGGCCCGGCACGACAGTTCAAGGCGTGGGGCGCCCGCCAGCTTGAATTCGATCGGCTGGTCTGGCATTCTGACGGCGAGGCCCTTATGCAAAACCCGAAATTACGTACTCTGACGCGCCGGGGTTTCGTGGGCGCGGCGGCAGCAGGCCTGGTCGCGTTGTCGACCGGCCGGCCGCGTGGAAGTTCCCAGGCGGCACCGGCGGATGTGGCGGCTCCGATCCGCGGCGTGGTGATGGTCCCGGAAACTCTCACGCTGGAGAATTGGCCCGGCCGCGCCAAACAGGCGGGATTAAATACGTTCGTCCTGCACCACCCCGAGTCTCCCGAGGCGCTGCTGCAGTACGTCAGATCGGATCCCGGAAAGGTTCTTCTCGCGCAGTGTACGGCTGCCAGGATCAACGTCGAATTCGATTTTCACGCGATGCGCGACCTGGTGCCCCGGGAATTGTTCGACAAGGATCCCTCTTTGTTCAGAATGGACGACCAGGGCCGGCGGACCCCCGTTCGGAACTTCTGCGTTCATTCGGCGGCTGCCTTGCAGACGGCATCCGAGAACGCAGTGAAGTATGCCAGGGCCTTTCCCACGACGACCGGATGCTTCTACTACTGGAGCGATGCCTGCGCGGCGTGGTGCCGGTGCCCGAAGTGCCGCGACCTTTCCGATTCCGACCAGTTGCTGGTCGTCGAAAACGCGCTCGTGGCCGCCCTGCGCAAAGCGCAGCCCGAGGCGAAGGTGGCACATCTCGCCTGCCATGCCAGCATGCCCGCGCCGCAACAGATCAAGCCCGCTCCCGGCGTATTCTTGCAGTACGCCCCGGTCCGGCGGCGGTACGATATTCCGTACTCCGAGCAGACGGGCCGGGACGAGGTCGACAGTCTGTGGTTCCTGGAACAGAATCTGAAAGTGTTTCCCGCGAAGACGGCTCAGGTTCTGGAATACTGGATCGACGTCACGCGGTTCCCGCCGGGCACCGGGCCGCTCCCGTGGAATCGCGATCGCTTCCTGGCCGACCTCAAGACCTACACGTCGCTTGGAATCCGGCACTTCAAGAGCTTCGCGAACGGCGTCGACGCCGGTTACGTGAAGCGCCACGGCGAGCCGACGTTCGTGCCGGAATTCGGCCGGGCATTGGAGAAGCTTTTCCAGTAGGTGCCGCGAATCGTTGGCGAAGACAACTCATCAAACCGCAACGCCGTCGTTTGTGATGACGGATTGATTGGCAACTGCGCCCCGACTTCGATTCGATGCTCAGCACACGGCATCGATGACAACTCGAACCCGCCGTGACAAAACGACGGCACACGGAGTGTGCCTGCGACTCTCAAGACAGTGCCCCGGTCGCCGAAAAAGCGGCCGGGGCACTGAGTTGACCACCCGCGGAAAACGGATGCGCCCGTTTCCAAACCGGCTGGGCATCGCAGGATGGCAATACCGTCTCGAATTTGTCAGAAATACCGCTCAGCATCGAATCGCGGATTTCTCGCGGGCCCGGCATCGGGATTTGCCGCCATTTTCCGCATTTTACGGCAATTCGGCAAGTGGGGTGGGCTGTTCGGCCTGTACCGCGTTCTGAGGAATTATGAAGGAATTCGTCGGCGATGTGATTTTCGTCACTCATCAGGCGGATCGCGGTTCGCATACTGGTGCGAGGCAAAGCCACCAGCAGTCGGAAGGGTTGGGCCGTTCCAGGATTTCCTTACCAGGAGACTTTCATGTCCAGTCCGGAAACATCCGCGTCCAAAGTTGATCAACTCGTCGTCAAGGCGATCGACAGCGCCGAATTTCGCAGCCGGCTGATCGCCGATCCCGAAGCGGCAGCGAAAGAAGCCGGGGTCTCCCTTCCCAACGGTGTCAAGCTTGTCGTCCACGTGGATACAGTCGATGAAGCGCATGCGGTCATCGGCGGCCCGACGGATGGCCTCCCGGAAGAAGCCGTCAAGCTGCTGAACAAGGCACAGCAGGACGCGGGCTTCAAGGCGCGGCTGATGAACGACCCCGCGACCGCGGCCCGTGCCGAACTCGGCATCGTGCTGCCGGCGAGTCTGAAGATCATCGTACACGAAAACACGGCGACCGCCGTGCACGTCGTGCTGCCTCTCACCGAAGCCGCCGGATCCGAATTGAGCGATCTGGAACTCGAAGCCGTTGCGGGCGGCAAGGGAAAACGTGGCGGAGGTTCAGCAGAAGATCCAGAAAGCCCCCCAGTTGTTGTGGGCGGAACAAACTTCCGTGAGGCTATTCGCCGCCGCAGCCGCCACCGCTAAGTCACTCTGGGCGCTGTTTCCATCACTAATGACGGGCACTGCCCGTGCCCTGCCTGGCCGCTCGATTTGAATCGCGTTCTTCGGATTTGCGGATCAGCGGAAGCCTGGTGACTTTTGTCACAGACAAAGCGAATTGCGGCTGGCTTAAAGCGGCGAATCGAAACAACCGGTAGACTGTGTGGGAGTCGTTTACAGTCGATGGATTCCAGGCTGCGAGTTGCTGAGATCCCGCTATGGGAGGACTTAGCCGAACCACGGCGGTCGAAAGTGTTGGGCCGTTCCAGGTTTCTTTTACCAGGAGACATTCATGTCCAGTCCGGAAACATCCGCGTCCAACGTTGATCAACTCGTCGTCAAGGCGATCGACAGCGCCGAATTTCGCAGCCGGCTGATTGCTGATCCCGAAGCAGCAGCGAAAGAAGCCGGGGTCTCCCTTCCCCACGGCGTGAAGCTTGTTGTCCACGTGGATTCAGTCGATGAAGCGCATGCGGTCATCGGCGGCTCGACGGATGGCCTCCCGGAAGAAGCCGTCAAGCTGCTGAACAAGGCGCAGCAGGACGCGGGCTTCAAGGCGCGGTTGATGAACGACCCCGCGACCGCGGCCCGTGCCGAACTCGGCATCGTACTGCCGGCGAGTCTGAAGATCGTCGTACACGAAAACTCGGCGACTGCCGTGCACGTCGTGCTGCCTCTCACCGAAGCCGCCGAATCCGAATTGAGTGACCTGGAGCTCGAAGCCGTTGCGGGCGGCAAGGGCAAGCGTGACGACGAACCGAAAGAACAAGGCCCAATTATTATTACTGGAGGAAGCATTCGCGGCATGCGAATAACCGTTCGCAGAGTCCCCCGCCGCTAACTCGATTCTGCCGCCGATCCGCTGAGCAAGGACAGGCATTGCCACGTCGCTGCCTGTCCTTGTTCGTTGTTCGTCGCGGTGAATATCGCCAAAGTGTCCCGGTCCGCTTCTCAGGTCCGCCTCAGGAGGAAGGCACCGAGATCACCACTCCCAAATAACAGATCCACCCCAGGCCTGCGGCCTCCCGTGCCTGGGTTTCACTCTCCCGGCGACAGCGAGTATCCTCTCGGCATGTCCGCCACCGAGCGCACCAGTCCCGACCCCCGTTGCTTCTCAAGGTGCCTGCCCCGCCTGCGGTGGATCGGCCTCGCGGCGATTTGCGCTGTGACGCTCGGTTGTGACGACGAGCCGCCGGCCGTTGTCGTGCATGTCGCGCCGCCAACGCACGACAAGCAGTTGCTGGCGCAGCCGCAGTTGAACTTCGCAGGCGGCAAAGTCACGCAGCAGGGGACGGCGTTCTTCGTCCGTGCGCCGAACGGAGAAACCGCCGCCGTCACGGCATCTCACTACCTCAATCAAGACGGGCCCGCTCTCGAACACGTCTGGCTTCTCAACGTATCGGCGGAAAAACCGACCCCGCTGGCCGATTCCACCGTAAGCTGGGGCCCTCCGGGCGGCATAGGGGCTCGTGGCCCAAACGATCTCACCGACCTGCAAACCGATCGGTTCCTGCTTCCGGTTTCGGTCGACGACAAAATCGTCCATGTGCTGGACTTGGACGATCGTGCCTTTCCCAACAGTCGCGAACGGGTGTGGTTTCCCGACAAGCAGCCAAGTGAGCCCGGCGGTTTTCGCCTGATCGAGGGGACCGTGACAAAAATTGATGCCCGGTTCTTCATCGTGCGACTCGACTCGGCGATCAAACCGCAATCTCAAAGCGGTTCGCCAGTGATCAGTCAGGTGAACGGCCGCGCCCTCGGCCTGTGGGCGGGCGTGACTCAATCCAAAGGAACCACCTTTCTGTATCTCAATCCCGCGCGCGAAATCCGCCGGGCCCTCGAAGACACCTCGCGCCCCAGTTTGTCCGCGGTGGTCGGAAAGGCGACAGCGGACGATCGGCAGGAATAGGTCCCGCCCCTACAGTCACGCAGGTGCCGGCGGTTAGTTCGGACGTCTCAACACGACAACGATCTCATTGAGGACCCCCGTTGGATCGCCCTTCCATTTTGCCACGTCGGCCAACCTTTCTCCGGTGTCGCTCAAGTATGCTCCCGCGTGGACCAATGGCATCCTGCTTGTTTCGATCCAAAACTCCGAATCGAATTCGAGCGACGCCATCGTGAAGGACCGGTCATCTCGCTCGACGGTGTAGCTATGACACGTGGCCTCGTCAGCGACGATCGTTTTCTTTTGCTTGCCGCCGTCAATCTCGATGCCGTCAAAGCATTCGTCGCGGTCAGTTACAAGTTTGTGGAAGATTCCCTGAAGAGTAAACCGCTGCTGAGTGGCGTTATCGACGAAGCAAAGCTGATCCGTCGAGATTCGAACTGGCTTGCCTTGATCCGCTGGTAACTCGGCTTCAGGTAATCCGATTCGCGCGTCGAAATAAGTCGCTCTTCTCACAATCGCTGGTGCAGTCGGTGGAAAATAGGACGAGACTGCCTCCGCGGTGAGGGTCTTGAACGTCCGTAGCTCGATTCCCTTAGCCTTTGCATATTTTGCAACGCCACGCGCGAAGCCAGTCGACGAGACTGCCATTACGTTATTCAGGTTGAGGTCGTCTCTTCGCCCAACTAGCTGTTGAATCCAACTTCGTGGCGCACGGCCTTCGGACGGCCTGTCCCGACATTCGATCAGCATGGTCCAGGTCGAGGTTCCCACTTTTCCTACAATAAAAACGTCCAGTTCAGCAAGCTGTATACCTTCGTCATCTCGGACACGATGCCGGAGGTCAACTTTGAATCCGGGCGGCAACTTCATCCCTTCGATCTGCGCAACAATTTCCTCAAGCTGCGTCCCATCATTTTGCTTTGCTGCCATGCTTCTGCTCCGGATTCGCAATTGGCGGTATCCCGTCGATGTGATCTGAAAAAATCCGTCTTTAGTGTCTGAGGTGGATTCTGACAGTACGTCGAAAGAACGCCAAACGCAGATAATTCGCAGATAACGTCGCGGCGAACAATTTTGCGCGGAGTCGTGCCAAATCACGCAGCGCAGGATGGCAGTATTGTATCTGGGACCGCGTAAATCGAGATAGGCTACCCGTAACGCGGTAGTGCTACACATTGAACTCGACGGAATGTCTGGGATGGCCCCCGACATCACCTCCCAGAAAGGTCAATCGCCGAAAACCAAATCAGTTCGCCTTGATTCTCCAGATCCGAGCGTGGTTGTCGGTGCAGCACGTCATGAGGTGGCGGCTGTCGGGGCTGAAGACGGCGTCATCGACTGCAGTCTTGTGCTTCAGTTTCGCAATGATGGCCCCGTCAGGTACCGACGTGACGACGACTTTGTTCTCACTGACAGTTGCCGCGAGCCTTCCGTCGGGGCTGAAGACGGCGATTCGGACAACTCGCATATCGTGTTGAATCGGATTTCCGATGGGGGCTCCGGTTTTCGCATCCCAGAGTTGAGCCTCGCAGGCGAGGTCCTTGTACGGCGTGTGTTCGTTCCCGGTCAGCAGCAGGGTTCCATCGGGGCTGTAATTGACGGCTTGAATCCAGCCGCCGATGGCCAGCGGTTTTCGGCGGCGGAGTTTGCCGGCGCGTGAATTCCAGAATCGAATGAGCCGATCCTCGCTGGTCGTCAGGACCGTCGTTCCGATGGGTGAGAAGCGAACGTGGTTGACGCGCAGTCGATGCCGCAGCGGACGGCCGATGCGCCGCCACGCAATGGAATTCCAGAGCTGTACGGTCATTCCCTTGCATTGGACCGCGAGCGTCTTCCGGTCGGGGCCGAATTCCAGCGCACACACGGCGCTCTTGTGAGGCAGCGGGTCGACAACTGGCTCGCCGGTTTGAATATCCCACACGTAAACCTGTTTGTTATCACAGGCCGTCAGAATCCAGTCGCGCAGGGGATGAAACGCCAGACAGTAGATTCGGCTGCGATGTTTGATGGCCGGGCCTGTGCGACATCCGCTCGTCGTCTCCCAGAACTGAAGCACTTTGTCGGAGCCGCCCGTCGCCAGCAGGTCACCGCGCGGGGAAAACTGAATATCCATTGAAAAGGACGGGTCCAACCAGGCAAATTGCGGTTGAAGTCGGATGCACGGCGCGCGCAGCAGGCCGCTGGATGTGTCCCAGAGGTGGACTTCCGGCACGTTGCGTTCCTTCCCTTCGGCAACAGTCGCGAGCACAGCGCCGTCGTGGCGGTAGACGCCGCGCCCCACCATTCCGTTGTGCCGCAGGTCGTGAAGCAGCGAATGAGCCATGCGGTCAGCGTATTCCCTCCGCGGAGGCCGGGTCATGTCGGGTCACCTTGACAGAGCAACCAGTCGATGTCTTGTGATTTAGTCATTCTTTAGCCACAGTAGTGCATTCGACGCACGCAAAACGAGCGGTACCCGCCTCATTTGAGCATTTTCTTCGCTTCCTTCGCCGCTTCGGTGTCGGGCCACTTGTTGACGACTTCCTGAAGCCGCCGCAGCGCGGCTTTCCTGTTCACGCTCATCAGCGACTTCGCCGCCTTAAGGTGGGCCTGGGCCTGCTTCTCGGCATCAGCTTTCAGTTTCTTCGCGGCCTCGCGCGCTTTCTCTTTCCGAGACTCCTCGGTGTCCTGCGTGATGGCCTCCGGGCCCTCCAGGTCGGGGACGTCCTTTCCTGCTGCGGGAGGTTCGCCGGGCTCCTCGATGCCAGGCTGCGCTGCCGGTGACTGCGGCTCGCGCTCCTGGCGCACCGGTTGCGGTATTTTCACTTCGCGCTCGGCGGGATCCGGCTTTTTGTCGCGGCCCCACCAGGTGACGACGGCGAGCCCGGCGAGAAAGATAATCACCGACGCGACCACTGACTTGGTGATGCAACCCAGAAAGGCAGACACACACCCGCCCCCGGCGTGCAGTCGGCGCACTGCCCGAATTGCCTGCTCGGCGTCCTTGACGTGCCCGGTGGCCTTCATCGCGTCGATTGCTGCCGACGCTTCCTCCAAAGTCTGCGGGCGCAACCCGTCGTAGCCGAGATCGTAGAGGTAGTGAATCTGCTTGGCGGTCGGAAGCTTGGCCATGATTCCGCCAGACTGCCGGTAGGGGGCCAGTTTCAACTCGACGGAATATCCGGGATGGCAATGTCAGGTTGAGCGTCACTCCCAAAGTTCTACGTTCGATATCGCCGGCGATCATACCCCTGGAGCATCGGGCGCGGATAGGCGAATCCGCGGCGGCCGAGGTCTCAACTGGCTGCCGGAATCATTCGAGTGGCCCGTCGGATTTGTCGACGGGGTCATTTCTCCGCCACGTATTTGCCGTCGGCAGCTTCAACGTAGGGATCGTTCGGCGATTTGGGTGAGCGCCAGAAATTGGTCACCGACCAGCATTCCTTGCCGTCCAGCCGCATGATCAACCTCACACTGGTCATGCGGGCCAGCGTGTACCGCCACTCGTATTCTCCAGTTGCTTTCCCGCGACGGGCTTCGAGCAGCAGCAGCGCTTCCGGGTCGGTCGCCTCGACAAACGAAAACAGCGCGCCGTCGAGCACGTCCGGCGTTTCCTGTTTGTAGCGATAAATGGGCCGTGACATCAGCCGCAATTCGGTGATTGTCGTTTCGTCCGGCGGCAAGTGGACCACGGCCGAAAAACGGCCGGCCAGGTCTCGCATTTGCCCCAGGCGACGGGTGGCGCTCGGCAGCGGTGGGGGCGCTTCGGGAAGCAACTGGTTCATGAGGCCGCCGGTTTTCGGCAACCAGAGCTCGCGTTCCTCGCGCCGGCACGAGAGCGGTTCGGCGCTCAGCGACGTGAATTCGCGATAGATGTTGCCCGGTCCACGGATCGACCAGGTTGCAACCGCCAGCGGTCGTTCGCCGTCGAGCCACAGAAATGTTCCGCCGTCACTCAATTTGAATCCGCGGACCGGATTGCTGTACCTGAGCAGCGGTTCTCTGGTAAACGCCAGCGGTTTGTTGCGCTCTCCCTCTTTGAACAGCTCACACTCGGCGGCCCGCGACTTGAGATATTCCAAACGCTGCTGCCGCGTAGCAGGTGTATCGGCATCGGCCGGTGGGTCGTCGGCGAGCACGGCTGGCAGACACGCCGCGAGCACGAACAGGCTGCCCACAGAGTACCGCGTAAAGCTGCTCATGTGCGTCACCCGGGCCGGGTTTCTGAATATCGCCGGTAGGATGTTGTCATGCCTAAGTCATTTTGTCTTATGGAATTCGAATTTGCAAGGATGTCAGGCGGGCGATCGCTTGAGGCCGGAACGTGAAAGGTCGAGCACAACACCCGGACCCGCCGGTGAAGGGCGTCTGGCATTCATTACCGCAACCGCCTGGGGTAGACTCGCGGCATGGACGCCCCAGCAATCAGCCTTCCGAATCCTGCGACCGACAGGCCGCCGCGCCCGCGGCGGTGGATTCCGCTGTCGTTGCCGAAGTTTGTGGCGCTGGTCGGCATGCTGCTGCTCGCTCGGCTGTCGTTGGCCGAAGATGAACCGGCGGCGCGCAAGAAGGCTGCGCAGTCACCGGCAGCCGCGCCGGCCGGGGACGCTCAGCCGACCACCAGGGGCAATACGCCCGGCGAGGTGCGCGACGACAACGGGTTGAAGATGAAATTCCTCTGGTGTCCGGCGGGGAAGGTCATCATGGAATACCTGATCGGCAGTGACAGGAGAGGTGTGCCGGGCGGCATCGAGAAACCGGACAACGACGACGTGACCGTCGACGAGGCGAAAGGTAAACCTGAGACTACTAAGGAGATTGTCGAGACCGAAGTAAAAGTCGTTCCGGTCACGGCCGTGTTGAGTGGCTTCTGGCTGGGCAAGTATGAAGTCACACGGGACGAATGGCAGGCTGTCATGGGCACCGAGCCGTGGGCGAATCGGAAAGTCGACGTGACCGGCGGCAATTACCCGGCGAGTTACGTGAGCTGGAACGACGCCACCGAGTTCTGCAAGAGGCTGACCGAACAGGAACGAAAGGCCGGGCGCTTGCCGGACGGATGGCAATACACGTTGCCCACCGAAGCGCAATGGGAATTTGCCTGCCGGGCGAAAACAGAAACCCTGTACAGTTTCGGCGACGACGAATCACGGCTCGGCAGCTATGCCTGGATCCCTGGCAACACGATCGATCGCGACGAGCCCTATCCGCATCGCGTGGGCCGCAAGAAACCAAATCCGTGGGGCTTGTGCGATATGCACGGCAACGTCTCGGAATGGTGCCGCGACTGGTCTGACAAGCCTCCGGGCGGACAGGACCCGGAGGTCAAGGAACGCCCGCGCGGCGTCTGGGAAATGAAGGTGCAGCGCGGCGGGGGCTGGAACGGTCTCGAGGCGTGGTGCCGATCGAACGTCCGCGCCTGCTCTCCCCCCGATCTGAAAAAGGCCCACTTCGGCTTCCGTGTCGCGCTGTCGGCGGGCAAGAATTGAACCAGCAGGGGTCGCCCATCCGCTCGTAGTACCGCCTTCAGGCGGTCGTCGTTTCACGCTCGTTCCCACGCTCTGCGTGGTAACGAGAAAAGTAGCAGGCACACTCCGTGTGCCGTCGTTTGCTATTGCGATCTCGAATTGTCTTCGACGCCGTGTGCTGATCGTCGAATCGAAAAGTGCACGCAACTGCCATTCCATCCGTCGTTACAAGCGACGGCACACGGAGTGTGCCTGCTACTTTGGGCCGCAGGTTGAAAACCTGCGGGGAGCAGGTCTCTGACCTTTTTGTCTGTCGCCGTCGAAAGGGGCATTTATTCTCGGTCCCCGAGCATGGGAACAAGCCGAAGTGGATGCCCGACGCGTCAGCGAGGGATCGCGCCCTTCTTTCCTCGCTGACGCGTCGGGCTTCCAGGGGGAACGAAGTGCACAGGAACCAGCGAGCTTGACACTGGACTTCAGCCACGGCATGATGTAGGATACATTTGTATATTACTCGGCTTTGTCCTGTCACCGGGCCTCGCCATGCAGCACTTTCATCGGCACGGCCCCCAAGTCCCAGAAAGGGCGGTGTCCTGTGTCTCCTGTCGCTTATGATCTCTTGTCCGACCGTGAAACGTCTCCGTTCGAAGGCCTGGCGCCTGATGATTCCCGGGAAGTCACCTTTCATGTCGGGGCGCGGTGCGATCGGGCCCTGCTCCACAGTGGCCTGTCCGGCGAAATCGACTGGCTCTGGGCCGGACGCATTCCTAACGGCCGCGTCACCCTGATCGAAGGGCCCGCCGGGGCGGGTAAGTCGCTGGTGGCCCTCGATCTGGCGGCCCGCCTTTCTGACGACCGCCCCTGGCCGGACGGCATTCCGCAAGCGCGCCGCGGCTTAAAGGCGCTGATCCTGTGCCGGCAGGATGACCCGGCGGACGTCGTCGGCGCGCGCCTCAAGGCGATGGGGGCCAATTCCCAGCGGTGTGTTCAATTCCACGAGTTCGAGACAATCGACCACGAAGACCGGCTCGACATCCGCCCCCTGGCCCTGCCCCTCGATCTGCCGGCCGTGGGCCATTTGCTGCGTCGCGACCCGTCGA
>JACQFH010000084.1 GCA_016200145.1 Planctomycetia bacterium
GCAACAGCGCCGGCAAAACGACGGCAAACCACATCACGCGAATCGGCAGGGCACCGAAATGGCCGATGTCGGCATACAAGGCTTCGCCGCCGGTCACCACCAGAAACACCGTTCCGAGGATCAGGAATCCATGCCAGCCGTTGCCGAGAAAGAACTCGATCGTGTGCAGCGGATTGACCGCCCGGAGCACCTGCGGTTCTTCGGTAATTCGCCAGATGCCGATCGCGGCAATCGTCGCAAACCACACCACGATAATCGGGCCGAAAATCGTTCCGACGCCCGTCGTGCCGCGCGCCTGAAGGAGAAATAACGCGAGCAGAATGGCCACGGCGAGCACGTCGATCAGTACCGGATCGAGCGCCGGAATCGCGACACCAAGCCCTTCGACCGCACTGAGAACCGAGATGGCTGGCGTAATCATCCCGTCAGCGTACAGCAGTGCCGCTCCAAACAGCCCCAGCACGAGCACGAGCCGGCCCCGCTGCGCCCCAGCGTGCATGGGCGTAACCAGCGCCGCCAGCGCCAGAATTCCACCTTCTCCCCGGTTGTCTGCTCTCAGAATGAAGACGAGGTACTTGACGGAGATGACCAGCACGAGCGCCCAGAAAATCAGCGAGAGAACACCCAGCACATTGGACGGCAGCACGGCCATCGCATGCGGGCCGTGAAAGCATTCGCGAATGGCGTACAGCGGACTCGTACCGATGTCGCCGTAGACGATGCCCAGAACGGCGAGCGCCAGCAGCGAGAACTTTCGAACGTGCGTCGGTCGTTCATCAGCGGTCAGCGGCGTGGCTTCAGTCACTAACATGTGCAACTTTCGAATGGGAAGCGGACTCGCAGGAACGGTGCCGCGCGCGTTCGACCACCGGACGCAACAGCGGGGGAATGGCGAATGTGATCGCGGCTGTTCCCTGAGGCGAACCGGGGCACCGAAAATCGGCGCACGCCCGGAAGCGGGCAGGCCGGCGATCCTTCCGCGCAAGGTTCCTTAGAGTCGCAGGCGCGGCGTCAGCAGCGATGCAGCAGCGTGCGCACGTGCCGATGCACAACTCGCGCTCAGCAGTCGCTCGATCGATTGGAGAGGCAAATTCGGACGACGCGCGATGCGAGGCGGCGGGTTGTCTTTCACCGGCGACACCGAGCGAGAGCCTTGCGCGCCCCGTACAACTTTGGCGCCGACAGCCGGCAATTCGGGCGTGCCGACGTCGTTGTTCGGCAGAATCACGACGATCAGAAACTGCAGGATTATCAGCTCCAGCGATCTGTGTCTGGCCCGATCCAGCAGATGATCCAATGCAAACATACGCCCGGTCGATCGACTTCGATTGTTACCTTCGGTGATCTGCCGACTGCACCACTATACTCTGCCTGGTCGTTGGGAAACAGGGGCCAACTTTCGGGTCGAGTCAATCAGGGCGGCGGCGGTGTCGTAGAACAGGGCCTGGTTCTGGGCGGGGGTCATGCCCAGCCGGCGGGCGGCGCGCTGCATGGCGCGCAGTTGCTCGTACCGCGTGAACGTCATCCGCGCATCGCAGTGCGACAGGTTCAGCGACTGGTTCTTCTCAGACAGGTACGCCCAGGCGTACCCGAACGCAATGTACTTGCCGCGCAAGACGCCGATCGGGATGTCGTCGCTGCCGTACATTACCCGGTCGCAGCCCACGCCGTTGTAGAGCGCGTCCATTGCGTCGGATTCGCAGACCGACGACGTGTCGTACCAGACGTTGGGCAGCTTGCGGAGCGTCGCCGCCGCTTGCTCGATGGCCCACGAGGAATAGCTCCGCGCGCAGTGCGCGAGAATCCAGCGGACGTTCGGGTATTTCTCGCACAGGCGGACGAGGTCGGTTTGGTTGTCGCGGTCGGCGATCGCATCGCGCTTGGCCAGGTGCATCATGATGATCAGTTTTCGGCGGTGGGCGATGGCGATCTGGTGCTCGGGCATGAAGTCGGTCAGCCGGCAGTCGACGGCGTCTCCAGTCGACGAGTAGAACCGGTACGGCTTGAACCCCAGGTAACGGTGCCTGTCGAGGTCCCGCTCGATTTCTTCGGCCGTCATGCCGGGGTGCACCAGCATCAGCGCCGCCGACTGCGGGTCTTTCGCCGTTTCCGAGGCGATGAAGGCGTTCGACGCGGCGAAATCGCACGGGTGTTGAAACGGAAACGGAAAAGACAGCCGGTGCACTTCGCGCCCGGGCATCAGCGCCTGGTCGACGCGGTTGGCCAGTTCCCAGGTCGCGTCGGCGTATTCTTCCCCCAGCAGCGACTTATAGGCTCCGGTTTCCTTGTGCGGATCGAGATTGAACGCCCAGCGATAGACGTGAGTATGGGCGTCGAACACCCTGGCCGGCACGAAGGCCGACAGCTCTTCTTCCCAGATGCGGCGGTCGACGTCGTTGAGCTCCACGGTTCAGTTCCTGGTGATGGCCTCGTGCAGATTGAACAGGGCCCGCGCGGTCTGCGTCCAGGCGGCCAGCTCGGCCGGGTCGAGATCCGCTGGCACGGGCGACAGCCCCACTCCCAGAAGTTTTCGCGCGGCCTCAGGATCAGCCCGATATTCCGAGGCGTTCACAGCGTGCAATTGCACGATTCGGGCGATTTCGCCCCCCTCCGGCCGGCGCGAAAGCAGCTCGCAGAACGCCCACCCGGCGCGATCTTCGGGAGTGGCGCCTGCTTCACGCAAAATGCGCGCGGCGAAGGCCCGCGCGGCCTCGATGGACGACGGATCGTTCAGCAGGGCCAGCGCGGCCAGTGGCGTATTGCTGATCGGCCGGCGGACGGTGCACTCTTCCCGCGACGGCGCATCGAAGGCCTTGAGCATCGGATGCAGGTACTGCCTCTGCCAGTGCGTGTAGACGCCGCGGCGGAACTGGTTGGCGTCGGTGTCCGCCTTGTAATCGCGCCTGGGGAAATTCAGGTGCTTGTAGTACCCGGCCGGCTGGTAGGGATGCGCACCGGCGCCCCCCATCCGCCGGGCGAGCAGCCCGCTGACGGCCAGAAAATTATCCCGGATCAATTCTCCCGGCAGCCGGTACGACGCTTGCCTGGCAAACAGCCGGTTTTGCGGGTCCCGCTGCAATAGCTCGGCCGTCGCCTGCGAAGACTGCCGGTAGGCACTCGACAGCACCAGCAGCTTGATGATGTGCTTGACGTTCCATTCCGACTGGACGAATTCCACGGCGAGCCAGTCAAGCAGCTCCGGATGCGACGGTGCCTCTCCCTGAGCCCCGAAGTCTTCCAGCGAATTCGAAAGCCCGGCTCCAAAGAACAGAAACCACAGCCGATTGACGAAGACCCGCGCCACGAGCGGATTGTCGGCCGACACGAGCCATTTCGCGAGATCGAGGCGCGTTGCACGCCGGCCTTCCGCGTCGATCTGTTTCAGAAAATGCGGCACGGCCGGAGCGACGATTTCGCCCGATTCGTCCATCCAGTCGCCGCGGTTCAGCACGCGAATGGCGCGGGGCGCGATGGTTTCGGTAATCATTGTGCGCCGTTCGAGCTTGTCGAGCGGCGCCGGCACGACCAGTTCGGGCTCGCGTTTCGTCGGGTTGGTGTCTCCTCCTTTGAATGTGCGCGTATCGTCGACGTCGGCGAAAAAGGCGGCCAGGCTGTAAAAATCTTTTTGCTTGTAGGGGTCGAATTTATGGTCGTGGCACTGGGCGCAGCCCAGCGTCGCCCCCAGCCAGACAGACGACAGATTTCGCACCCGGTCGGCGTCGTATTTGATCTGGTATTCCTTCTGCTGCACGCCCCCTTCGTGCGACGTCTGCAGCAGCCGGTTGTACCCGGTGGCGATTTTCTGCTCGACCGTGGGTTCCGGTAGCAGGTCCCCGGCAAGCTGCAACATCGTGAACCGGTCGAACGGCAGGTTTTCGTTGAAGGCCTGGATGACCCAGTCGCGATACGGAGAGATCGGATGTTCCTGATCGCCGTGGTAGCCGACCGTGTCGGCATAGCGCACCAGGTCGAGCCAGTACATTGCCAGTTTCTCACCGAACTCCGGCGAGGCCAGGAACCTGTCGACCGCCCGCTCATAAGCCAGCGGGTCGCGCTCGCCGGTGAACGCGTCGACTTCCGCCGGAGTCGGCAGAAGGCCTGTCAGATCGAGCGACAGCCGGCGGAGCAGCGTCACCGGATCCGCTTCAGGGGCCGGGGCCAGGCCGGCCTGCTCGAGTTTCGCCATGATCCATCGATCGACCTCATTGACGGGCCAGGCCGAGTTCCCAACGCGCGGCAGCGGCGATCGCCGTGGCGGAATGAGCGACCAGTGCGTCTGGAACGCGGCCCCCTGTTCGATCCAGCGGCGGAGCAATTCGATTTCTTCGGGAGAGAGGGGCTTTCCCGCTTCGGCAGGCGGCATTTGTTCGGATTCGTCTGTGCTCGTAATCCGGCGGATCAATTCGCTGCCGGCTGGATCTTTGGGGACGATTGCGGCGCCCCCGTCGCGCTGCGCCGTCGCACCGTCGGCCGAATCGAGCCGCAGGTCGGCCTTGCGCTGCGCACCGTCGGGACCATGACAGCGAAAACACCGGTCCGACAAGAGCGGACGAATCTGGCGATTGAAGTCAACCGGCGCATCGGCGGCCTGCAGCATAGAGCCGCACATCGCCAACGCAATCAGCACGGCGAAGAACTGCGGGAACGCGCTGCAGACTGGCCCCCGAGACAAACAAATCCCTCCCCCCCTTAGCAAGGGGGGGGAAGGGGGGGTCGCGCTGCCTGAATTCGACTTCCCCATTGGTGACGTCACTCGAAAAGAAACGGCAGCGAAACGGCTCGGCTGCGCCACGTCGCTCAACGGCTCAGTGGGTCGCGACGAGCTTCTTGATGCTGATATTGCGGAATTCGACCGGATCGTTGTGCCCGGCGAATCCGAAGAACCCGCGCGTGCGTTCCTTCCCGGGATGAGGCGAGTTCGCCATGTACTCGGTCACTTTCGACAGATCGGTGTCGAGAATCGTGACGCCGTTCAACTCGACCTTGATCGTCGGGCCATTCACCGTCACCTGCTGAAAGTTCCACTGGCCGGTCGGACGCAGGTAACCGCGGTGCGCTGCGACCATGCCGTAGGCCGAGCCATGCGCCTGGCGCGGGTCGAGCTTGCCGTATTTCTCGTGCTCGGTGTCGAGCACCTGCAGCTCGCACATGCCGGAGTAGGCGCCGTCCCCGCTGCCGGGATAGCGGATCGCCAGGCCATTATTGCCGCCGGGTGGCAGCTTGAAGTCGAGCCGGGCCACGAAATCGTCGTATTCTTCGGCCGTGTACAGCGTGCCCCCCTTTTCGGGTTTGCAGCGGATCGACCCATCGACGACTTCGTAATTTTCTGCGGCGCCGGTCCAACCCGTCAGGTCTTTGCCGTTGAAGATCGAGACGAAGCCTTCGGGTTTGACTTCGCGCAATCGGGCGTTGGCTTCATGCGCCGAAATCCCGCGGACGAAAATGTTTCTCCAGCGGACTTCGTTGCCGTGCGTCTGCAACTGCATGGGCCCCTTCGCGAACAGGGGTTTCGTCTTGTCGTAATAATTCTCGAGCGACGCGCCGTCGAC
This sequence comes from Planctomycetia bacterium, assembly GCA_016200145.1. Taxonomy (GTDB): domain Bacteria; phylum Planctomycetota; class Planctomycetia; order Planctomycetales; family Planctomycetaceae; genus JACQFH01. The sequence goes on from JACQFH010000084.1 coordinate 5,550, forward strand.
GACCAGCCGGCCGTTCAGCCAGACCCAGGTGCGGTCGCCGAGCTGGCGGATCCGAAACGTGTTCCAGGTTCCGATCGGCCGATCGGCGAAAATGAGCGGGTCTTTGCCGGGGCTGGTGGGGGCGTTGTTCCAGAGGCCCCCGGACCCCTTATCGGCCCCCAACTTCCAGTAGCCGGCTTCTTCGGTGAAGTCCCAGACCTGCACCTGCGGCGTGGCCCGCAGGTAGATGCCGCTGTCGCCCTTCGGAATCAGCTTGAAATCGATCAGGAATTCGACATCCCCGTATTCTTTGTCGGTGGTCATGTAGACCCCCTTACCGTCGTTGACCAGCTCGCCGTTATCGACTTTCCAGTGTTCGTTAAGGTCCTTGTTGTCAGCGGCAAGTTTGTCGGCCCGTTCCTGTTCCGACATTTCCGCAAATTTGCGGATGTCGAAGTGCCCCATGCCGTGCCAGCCGGCGAAGTCCTGGCCGTTGAACAGGACGGAAAATCCCTCCGGGGCCTTGGGCGGATCGGCGGCCTGCGTAGCCGGAATTACGACGAAGGCAGCCGAGAACAGCGTGGCGATACCGCAGATGCGCGTCAGCAAAGCAGGTCTCCTTATGATTTCGGCGATGAGAGTTCGCGAGGATTCATCCTAACAATCGACGTGCGCTGATGCGAGTAACGTGCCCTACGGCAGAACCCAGCGGAGGCTGGCGAATTTTGGGGGGGCGGAGCGGGCGGAGTCGCCTTGAAGCTCCAGCTTGTCGATCTGTTTCCAGCGGGCTGGCGACTGGCCTTGCGCATCGACGAATCGCGAGAGCGGCAGGATGACCTCTTTCCAGTCGGGTCCAAGATCTTCGCGAGGCAACTTCACGGTAAACCGCCGCGCCCGGGGGCTCCAGTCGTCTTCGACAAGCGTCACCGTCAGGCCGTCGGTCGTGAAGCCGCCTTGGCACTTGAATGCCAGCGATTCCCCGTCGCGGCCCTGGAATTGCGGGTCGCCGAGGATGTGTGTCGACAATCGGACCGACACCGGGTCCCCGAACCGTTCGAGCTGGAATGAAACGAACGGCCCCGCGTCGTCGTCGTTCCCCGACCGCAGATACGACCAATCCAGGCTCGGATCGGTATAGCCGTTAGTGAAATACCAGTGATCGACGCCGTCGTCGCCGTGGGAGATTGCCGTGCTGCGCTCGAGCGTCGCCCGGGCCTTCCCGAGCTGCGCCGGGATCGCGGGCCGCAATTCGGACGTCAGGCTCACGCCCGATTTGTAGGTGACGGTGGCAAAGACGTGCATCCGTTCCCACGTGTCCATCACAGGCAGCTCGGCAACCAGGCCGCGTTCCGTAGGTTGAGGCCGGACTTGGCGCCAGAACCGGGCCTGCGGGCGCTTGTCCCCGAGCGCATAATGCACGTCGACGGTCTCGGGTTGATCCGCAGCGACGGTCGCCTGTACGACGCCCCGTTCATCCAGAGTCAACTCGAGCCGGGGGGTTTTGGGCCAGGCGGCGCCGCCGTTCAGATGCCAGTCCATCCACAACGGCAGATTCTTGCCCTGCTGTGGTTCAATGTGATGATTGTAGCGCGGCGTAAACGCCTGCCGCACCGGGGCCTTCACCGCCGCCAGCGTTTCAAAGCCTCGATCCATCAGGCCGTGAAAATCGTTCGTGGCATTCAGGAACAACGTCGGGCAGCCAACGTAGGGGGCGTGCGCCTCGGGACTGAGCACGCGCTGGAACAGTGCGAGGTCGTCGGTAATGCCCGGCAATCCCCATTCCACGTTTCGCCGATCGTAGTTGTAGCCGCACCCGTAGATGGGAACGGCGGCTTTCACCCGTCGGTCGAACCCGGCGATCATCCAGGTGAGCGACCCGCCCACGCTGATTCCAAATACGCCGAGGCGCTCGGCGTCGACACGCGGATGACGGGCGAGCAGAGTCAGCGCCCGCCGGGAGACGAGCGCCCAGTGATACCATGACGACTCGCGGGGAGTCGGGCGCAATTGAAACCCGCCGGCGGCGTGCTCCATGTTGGCGTGCTTGAGCGGTCCCCAGTCGGTCACCGCCGTGCGTCCCTGCCAGGGGCCACAGAAGTCGAACGAGACGCACACGTATCCGCGGCGGGCCCAGAACTTGACCCACTCGAGGGACGCAGTCTGGCCGCCACCGTGCACGTGCAGCACGCCGGGAAAGCGCCTGTCAACAGCCGGGGCGCCTTGAATTGCGTAGACGCGAACGGGCTGCCCGTCGACGATTTCTCCGGTGAAGCGGAGCGTCTCGAAGCGGCAATCCTCTTCTGTCCAGGTGCGGATGGATTCGACTTCGAGCGGCAGTGCTTCTGGATCGAAGTTGTGCCACAGTGCTTCGGGCGAGGCGATGCCCGCCAGGCCGTCAGGCAGGAGCGGGTCGTCGGCCAGCGCGGCGCGTGACAGACAACACACAAAGACCACACCGAGGATCATGCTCGTTTGCTCGCGAAATGGATGCCGGCGGAGGGATCGGTCGGATCCCCTTTCGCGGCTGGCGACCGGCTGCCCATGCAAACATCTTATCCGCGGCCGCGCGGGAGCGGGAAGACGGCTCGAATATCGGTTCATGACACGTCTTATCAGTCCCGCTCTTCAGTTTCGAGTCCCCATAAACTTACGCCGATTCGCCGCGACTTCGTCGAGTACCGAAAACTGACCGATGAAGACGCAGCGCTGTCAGGCTGGAACGGTTGACCTACGGCTCGCGCCACACAGCGGCGCAGCCCGTGACGAGATTCGCGGCTTCCTTCGGGCCCCAGGTGCCGGCGCCGTAGTTGGGGAACGCGGTCGGCGGTGCGCTGCGCCAGGCGGCGAGCAGGGGATCGCAGAATTCCCAGGCGGCCTGCAATTCGTCGGAGCGCATGAATAGCGTCGCGTCGCCGCGCAGGGCGTCCAGCAGCAAGCGCTCGTAAGCCTCGGGCAGTTCGCACTGGAAGTAATCGTCGTAGTTGAAATTGAAACGCACGCCGTGCAGCACGAACTGCATGCCGGGGCGCTTGGCCGAAAACGACAGGCTGATCCCTTCGTCGGGCTGGATGCGAAATGCCAGCACGGTGGGCTGCGCTTCCCTGAGGTCGCACACGTCCCCTTCGCATTCCACGGTCTGAAACAGGCGCAGCGGCGGCAGCTTGAACTGGATGGCGATCTCGGTCACCCGCCGCGGCAGGCGCTTGCCTGTCCGCAACAGGAATGGCACCCCGGCCCAGCGCCAGTTCTCGATGGCAACGCGCAGCGCGACGTACGATTCGGTGTTCGAATCGCGGGCGACCGCCTCTTCGTCGCGGTAGGCGGGAACGGCCTTACCGGAAACGGTCCCCGCGCTGTACTGGCCGCGCACGACTTTGCGGGCCACGTCGTCCCCGCGAATGGGAAGCAGGCTCCGCAGCACGTTGAGCTTGGCGATTCCCACGTCGCTCGCGCGGAGCGTGGCCGGCGGATCCATCGCCACCAGCGCCAGGAGCTGCAGCATGTGATTCTGCACCACGTCGCGGAGCTCGCCGGCGTTGTCGTAGAACGCGCCGCGGCGGCCTTCCATGCCCACTGTTTCGGCCACCGTGATCTGCACGTGGTCGACGTACTGCCGCGTGAGCAGCGGCTCGAAGATCGCATTGCCGAACCGGAAAGCGAGCAGGTTCTGCACCGTCTCTTTGCCGAGGTAGTGGTCGATGCGGTACACCTGATCGTGATTCAGGTGGCGGAGCACGTCGTGATCGAGCGCGAGGGCGCTGGCCAGGTCGCGCCCGAACGGTTTTTCGATGACGACGCGCGTCCAGGGGCGATTGGGCTCGCGGTGGACGAGCTTGGCGCGGGCCAGCCCCTCGACGGCCGGGCCGAAGTATTCCGGGTCGGTCGCCAGGTAAAACAGGCGATTGCCCGGTATGTGGCATTCGGCGTCGAGCTTATCCAGATGCGCAGCGAGCGACTGCATCCCCTCGGGCGTGGTGAAATCGGCGCGGTGATAGAACACGTGCGAAAGGAATGCGGGCCAGCCGTCGGGCGTTTTGGGGGCGTCGTTGCGGAACTTGCTGATCGCTGCCTGGGTTTCGGCGCGCCACTGCTCGTCGGTCTTGTCGCGGCGGCCGACGCCGACGATGGCGAAATGTTCGGGGAGCAGTTCCCCGCGCCACAGGCCGTACAGGGCGGGCAGCAGCTTGCGCGCGGCCAAGTCCCCGGTGGCCCCGAAGATCACGATCGTGCACGGATCGGGGGCCGACACTCCCGGCACGAAGGGAATCTGTTTGGGAGCGTGCCGCATGTCGGGGCCGATAACGGTTTCAGGCATAGCGGAGTGCTCCTGGCAGGAATGGGGGCATCATACTGGCGCGGCGATGCGTTGAATATCGAAAGATAGAAATGCGGAGTGCGGAATTTGGAGTGCGGAATGAAGGGGGATTTCGGATTTCGCCGTAGACGAAGATGGACCTCACGTAATGCGCGTCCCTCGCTTACGCGTCGGGCTACCACTTTAGTAGCCCGACGCGTGAGCAAAGGGCCCGCCAGATTGGCATCACGATGGATGAGCAAGGCGCCTTCCAATTTGGTAGCCCGACGCGTAAGCGAGGGTCCACGTCCAACCGCGCCAGCCGCGGACGGGCGGCCGGGGCACTAAGAAACTGGAAAAATATTTTTTTCATCGAGTCGTTCCGTCATCCGTGGCTAAGCTTCTCGTCCGTCGGAGGTTCGCGATTCGCCGTTTTCTTCCGACGATCGCCTAAGAAACCGGAAAAATATTTTTTTCACTCGAGTCATTCTCGCTCCGCCAAGATGAGGCCTGACGCGAACTGGCGAGCCTGTCTGGTCTTCGTTTTCCTGTCATTTTCCTGTCGTTCTTATTCCTTCGCGGCGCCAGCCGGAACCTCCCGACACGAAAGGCCTTACGAACCAAAGTCAGACAAAACTTATGAATAACAGGAGTGAATAATTCTGCAGGCTCTAAATCAGTTCCTCGCCCGCCCAGCGGCCCGATCAAACAGCGGCCCGATCAAATCACCGTTAATCAGTGTTCCAAACCTTTCGTTTTTCCCACGTTTCACCAATGATTCCCGATTTTTTGAATTGAGACGGGTGGGAACCACGAAAGACGCGAAAACGCCGAAACAGGCTCCACGAAAAACTCGATCCACAGATTTCACAGATTTCGCAGCTTAAGCGTCGCGACTGGCCTGTCTTAATCTGTGAAAATCTTCCTCTGCGTCACTCCGCTTGGAATTGCTGGAACCACAAAGAGCATGAAGACCACAAAGGAAAACGGTGCTCATGGGAGAGGTTCGCCGGTCGATTGCGCGGCCCACTTCATGCGGCGAAGCTCTCGATCCACCCAATGAGTGGGAGCAAATATCACGTCGCCAGCCGTCCCGGCTCGCGTAACGATGGCGGGCACCGGTGCGCGGCCAGAGGTCGCCGATCAAATCATAGATGGCCCCATGTCCCTGAAGTCCACCCGACTCCCAATCTGGAGGGGCTCGCCCCTCAATGTGGAGGGGGTACCCCATGCCCCTCCACATTGGAAAAACCCCGAGTTTCTTCCAAAGTGGAGGGGCTCTCTCCAATGTGGAGGGGCTCCGCAGGGTTTCGACCCGCTTCTGTTTCATTTTGCGCCACTCGTGTGCACGATTCGCTGATCGACTGCTTGCCGTCCCGCATGGCCACTCTTGCCGCGGCCGAGTGAATGATGTCTGGTTGCATGATTCGGCTGCTGGTCCGACCAATCGAAAATGAAATGCAGAAGTCGGGTGGGTCGAACGAAGTTAGGCCCACCTGCATCGGCGACGTGGTGGGCTACCGTTGCCCGCGCGTCTCTTTTCTCCTATTTCTATTCTTAATATATTATTATAAAAAGTCAATAGAGTTTGTGTAAAAAAATAAAAGACACTGAAAATAGTTCTAACCACCACACTGCCAGGAAGTTCCGCCGCCCGCCCGGCAGAAAAATAGAAAACCCACCGCTCATCCACCGCGTCGGCTGTCCACAGTTCGCCCTCGCTTGCCGTCGCCCCCCTCATCGCGGTAATGCCTGAAGGGTCGCAGCCGTCTGACCGCTCGCAAGGCTCATAACCCGGAGGTCCCGGGACCAAATCCCATCCACGCCACTTGAAACGGGAGTTGCGAAATCGCACTCCCCTGGGGTTAACGGAAAGAGCCGAGGTCAAATGACCTCGGCTTTTTCGTTCTTTGGCCAGTCCCCGCAATGGGTTGCGACACGTCCCGTTGTCTCTCGTATCGCTAAAGAGAGTCGCGCGCGACAGCCGGTCCGGCGACCTGGCGACCAATCACGCCCCGGGATCGCCAAAACTCTCTGACTCTCTGTGAGACACCGGCCCACGGGTTATGAGACGGTTGCGACCGCTAGAGCGGAGCCAACCCTGATGGTTGTGAGCGCTAAGCGCTCGCAACCCCTGTCGAAATCCTCTGCGGGCTGTCTCCGGCGATGGACTGTATTTCCAGAACGAACTAAACCGCTGCGCGGAAGTCGATCGTCTGCGAGTGCAGCTCGCGATGCGGATCGTGACCGCTCGTTCCGCGCGAAGCACCACGTGAACCGCTGACTGCGTTTTCACCGTCCC
>JACQFH010000087.1 GCA_016200145.1 Planctomycetia bacterium
AACACGACCATGCCCTCGCGGAGCCAGTTGTCGGCGAACGGCGTTTCGTCGAGTTTGTGGTGCATGCCCACCGAGGTGCAGTTGACGAGCACGTCGGCGAACACGGAGCCGCGGTTCTGCCATTCGATGAGCAGGCAGCCCAGTTGCTCGGCCAGCTCGGCGGCGCGGTCCTTGGTGCGGTTCGAGATCATCAGCACGCCTCCGTGGCTGACAATCCCGCGGCCGATGGCCCGGGCCACGCCCCCCGCCCCCAAGAGCAGCACCTTGCGTCCCGCGAGCGCTGTCAGGTTCACGTCGGTGCCCGCTTCCGGATCGGGGTTCAGCTCGCGGACGAGCGACTCCAGGGCGGCGTCGTAGTCGGTGTTCGCGGCGTGCCAGCTTCCGTCGGTCCCCTGGAACAGCGTGTTGGCGGCGCCGATGTCGCGGATCGGCCCGTCGAACCGGCTGGTGAGCGACAGGACTTCTTCCTTGTGCGGAAGCGTCACGCTGTAGCCCTTCACCGGCAGCCAGCCGAAACCGGCGACCGTCTCGGCCAGCGCGTCTTTCGGTACGCGGAAGGGGAGATACACCTTATTGAGCCGTTCGTGAACGAACGCCGCGTTGTGCACGAGCGGGCTCATGCTGTGTGCGACCGGGTCGGCGATCACGCCATAAACCTCGGTCGCCGCGTTGATCTGGTCGTAATGGTAGATGTCGCGCGTCTCTTCGAAGGTGAGCTGGCCGGGGGCCATCGCGCGGTCCGAGCTGAACGTGGCGTACGTGAACGGTGCGCCGTACCGGCCCGTGAGGATGCGGCTGGGGACGCCGAATTCCCCCATGCAGAACGCGATCGTGGGGACCTTCGATCCTGCGGCCAGCTTCAGCACCCGCACGTTGTCGAGCGGCGAATTGGCCATCGTCACGATCTTCACGATGTCGGGGTCGAGCTCGAGCAGCCGTTTGAAGATCTCTTCCAGATCGTCGGGGGTCTTGTCGAAATCGTGGTGGCTGACGATCCGCTTCGTGGGACCGAACCGGCGAATCGAGCCGGCGATGTCTTCTTCGAGGTCGACGTATTCCGCTCCGCTGACGATCGCCGAGCGCAGCACCATCAAGCGCTGCTCTTCGGTCCACCGCCAGAGCCCCTTGTCGCGGGCCCGGCGGCAGGTGACGACGACGGGCGTCGGCCGCCCTGCCAGCAGCCGCCCCACGTCGGGCGAATGCGACAGCCAGTCGAGCCGCAATTCGACGAGCTGGGCCCCTCGCGAAGCGAGGTGCTTGTGCTCGGCGATGACCATCTTGTGGCGGGTCCGTCCCAGACTGACGCAGATCATGGCGCGGGTTCTATTCTGTTCTTTCGGAAGTGCGGCGCTTGAGCCCGGGCGCGACGTGTTATTTGTCGAACGTCCCGATCGGCGGCAGCCTTATCCAGCCGCCGACGCAGGAACGGGTAAACCCTTTATCATGGCGAAATCGCACGACTGCGGAAAGGGAGATCGCCAAGGTGATTTGTCTGAGGCGCGCCCAATTTCCGAACCGGCCGACTTGCCTCAGCGTGTGGTCTGTCTATCGGAAAATGTGCTTCAGACGCGGCGCGTGGAGTGGCCGGGCCTGGAGCAAAGCGAAGGCCCGGTGGTGAAAAGCAGAATCGACGACCAAATCACACAACTGCCGTCAGGCGGTCACCTGAAGACTGATCCAATTGCAGCGTCATCCGCGGTGCCCGATCTTTCCGGCTGACGGAATGAACCCACGGATGGCGTGGCAATCCCACGGATGACGGCAGGGAAGACAGGAAAATAGGGACAGGAAAATCGTCGTCCGGCCTGCGGTTCCCGAATTGCAATCGCAGGCCGAAAACCAATTTTCCTGTCTACATCTTCCTGTCGTGCCTTCTCTGGGGCACTGCACCCGCAATTTGAGACACCACGGGTTCACGAGATTCGTCTGAGGTCTCGTGCAAAGGCGGACCCGATCCGTGTTCAATCCATGTTTCATCCGTGGCTAGATTTTCTTCTTTCAACGTTTCCAGTGGACCCAGGGGACAAATGAAGTGATGAAAAAGAATGCCCACGGATAAGGTGGGCGCGGAGACGACTTTACGGGCGTGCATCCGTGGGATTGCCACGCCATCCGTGGGCCTGGTCATTTTGGCAATCCGATGTCAGCCGGCCTATCGCCTACCCCAGCCGGCCGAACTGGCGGTCGAGCTCGTTGCGGCTGAGGATCAGTGCGGTCGGCCGGCCGTGCGGGCAGTGGTGGGCGTCGTCGATCAGGTGCCGCTGCGCCAGCAGGCTGTCGATCTCTTCCGGCGCCAGCCGCTGTCCCGCCTTGATCGCCCCCTTGCACGACATCATGTGCAGCAGGCTGTCGAGCAGATCGCGGCTGGAAGGATCGCGCCCCGACTCGGCGATGCGCTCGGCCGCGTCGCGCACCATCTGCGCCAGGTCCACGCGCGACAGCATCACCGGGTACGCCGTGACGAGGACGGTGTTCACACCAAATTCTTCCAGGCACAGCCCGAAGCGCGCGAGCAGCCCGCGATGCTCGGCCAGCAGCGCGGCCTCTGGGGTCGACAGCTCGATCGGCTGCGGCACCAGCAACCGCTGTGATTCCATCGACTCCGACAGCACGCGATTCCGCAACTGCTCGTACAAGATCCGCTCATGCAGCGCGTGCTGGTCGACGACCTGCAGGCCTTCCGGCGTTTCCACGACGAGGTAGCTGTCGTGAATCTGCATCGCCCGCACGTCGGTCAGGCCGTTCCGGGCCGCGACGGCAAGTTCTGCGGCGATGCTCTCTGCGGGAAATGGCTCGGAAGCCGGCGCGTGCGAAGTGTCGAGTCGGCTGTAGGTTTCACCGGGTTCGGGCGCGCCGTGACCATCATTCGCGCCGGCCCCTGCTTCCGCCGAGTCTTGCCAGGCAGGGGTCGGTTCGGCAAATCGCGGCACGGGCAAGCTGTGCGCGGGTTCCTCCGGGCGCAATTCGGGATAGACCGGTTCGTATCCGGGCTTCCCCCAGTCGCGCGACTGCTCGCGGGCCCAGGCCACCAGGTCCTGCTGCAGCTCGAGCTGTTTTGCGGGGTCGATCGTCCGCTGCACCGGCTGCAACAGGGCCCCCCCCATGCCGCCCGGCGATTGGCCGGTGCGCATCGTCAGTTCGCTGTTCAGGTTCGCCCCCAGGAACGTGGTGCGGATCGCCGAGAGGAGTTGCCGGTACAGCTTCTGGCTCTCGCGAAACCGCACCTCGACCTTCGTGGGATGGACGTTCACGTCGACAAGGTCGGCGGGCATTTCCAGGAACAGGAACGAGACCGGATTTCTGCCCACCATCAACAGGCCCCGGTACGCCTCGGCCAAGGCGTGCCCCAGCGAGCGGTCCTGGATCCAGCGGCCGTTGAGAAACAGATGCTGCCCCTTGCGTGTCGCTTTGCTCTGCGAAGGATGCGCCACATAGCCCCACAAGCGCACCTTTTCGAATTCCGATTCGATCCAGATCAGGTTGCGGGCCAGGTCGCTGCCGAAGAAGAGGCTGATCCGGTCGATCAACTTCTCTGCGCTCGGCAGCTCGTACACCGCCCGGTTGTTGTGCCGCAACACCAGGTGTAAGCGCGGATGGGCCAGCGCGATCTTCGTGAACTGCTCGCTGATGTGCCCGAACTCAGTCGAGGGTTGCTTCAGGAATTTTCGCCGTACCGGAGTGCTGGAGAACAGATCGGCGACCTCGACGGTCGTTCCCGCCGGGGACCCGCAGGGGCGCACCGCGCCGGGGACGCCCATCGCCACTTCCAGTTCGGCCCCCGTGGGCCGGTCGTGACGTCGGCTGCGGATTTTGAACCGGCTGACCTCGGCGATCGACGCCAGCGCCTCGCCTCGAAACCCCAGTGTCTGCACGCGAAACAGATCGTCGGCCTCGCGGATTTTGCTGGTGGCGTGGCTGGCAACCGCCAGCGGCAGCTCTTCGGGTTCGACTCCTTCGCCGTCGTCGACGACGCGAATCAGCTCGACGCCCCCTTCGACGATGTCGACTTCGATGCGCGTCGCCAGGGCGTCGACGCTGTTCTCCAGCAGCTCTTTAACGACGCTCGCGGGCCGCTCGATGACTTCGCCCGCGGCGATCTTGTTGACAACGTGGGGACTGAGCTGCTGAATCCGGGCCATGTCAGACAGAATCCCATTCCGTTCCCAGTCCGTCAATCCACAGGCGCGCCTCTGACCTAAGTCGGAGTCAAGCTGAATCACGTCGAGGATGGATGATCGAAGATGGAGGATGGCGACAGACGAGTTTCATCTCCCGCGATCCTCCATCCTCCATCTTCGATCCTCCATCCCGCATTCCGAATTCCGCACTCCCTGCTCCCGCCTTACGGTATCCCCAGAATCTTGTGCGCCTGCAGACTCACCCGCCACCGCGGGTGCGCGAGACAATACGCCACCGTCAGTCGCGTGTTCAGCGCGACGTCTGGCCCGTCCATCGGTTGCAGGAAGAAATGGCGGAAGTCGAGGCGCTCGAATTCTTCGGGCGGCGCGCCCAGTTGCGGATAGATCAGCTTGAGCTCGTCCCCGGCGACGATTCGCAAGGCCGCGCCCGCCTTGGGGCTGACGCAGACCCAGTCGATGTCCGCCGGGGCAGCCAGCGTGCCATTCGTCTCGATCGCGATCTCGAACCCGATCCCGTGCAGCGCGTCAACGAGCGGCGCGTCCATCTGCAACAGCGGCTCGCCTCCGGTGCAGACGACGAGCCGCCGTGCCCCTTCGGTATCGGTCGCCGCGGCCTTCCACGCGCGCGCAATCGCCTCGGCCAAATCGGCGTGTGTTGCGAATTCCCCGCCGCCGGGACCGTCGGTCCCCACAAAGTCTGTGTCGCAGAACTGGCAGACCGCCGTGCCGCGGTCGGCCTCTTGCCCCGACCACAGATTGCACCCGGCGAACCGGCAGAACACCGCCGCCCTCCCGCTCTGCGCCCCCTCCCCCTGGAGCGTGTAATAAATTTCCTTGACCTGGTAGGCCATAGATTTCGTTAATCCGTGTTTGATCCGTGTTTCATCCGTGGCTGATTTCTCTCGTCCGTCATTTGACATACGCCACCGGATCCGCCACTCCATTCTCCGCAAACCCCTTCAGCCGCAACAGACACGCGTCGCACTGGCCGCATGCCGCGCCGCTGGCCGGTGCGGGATCGTAGCACGAATTCGTCAGCGCATAATCGACACCCAGCGCGAGCCCCGTGCGGATGATCTCGGCTTTCGACAGCCGGATGAGCGGCGTGTGGATCCGCACCCGCTGCTGGCCCTCCACGGCGGCCTTCGTCGCCAGGTTCGCCATCCGCTCGAAGGCCTCGATATATTCCGGCCGGCAATCGGGATAGCCGCTGTAGTCCACCGCGTTCATCCCCGCGAAGATGTCGCCGGCCCCCAGCACCTCGGCCCAGGCCAGCGCGAACGACAGAAAGATCGTGTTCCGTGCGGGAACGTACGTGACCGGAATCCCGTGCGACATGTCGTCGGCGCTGCGCCCCTTGGGCACGGCGAGGTCTCCCGTAAGGGCCGAGCCGCCGAACTGCCGCAGGTCAAAATCGACGACCACGTGCGCCTCAACGCCCGTCGCGCGGGCGATCTTCCGCGCGGCGTCGATCTCGATCTCGTGCCGCTGTCCGTAACGAAACGTGAGCGCGCAGGGCAGAAACCCCTGCTCGCGCGCCAGCGCCAGCACCGTCGTCGAATCGAGCCCCCCGCTCAACAGGACAACTGCCTTCGGTTTTTCGGATCCGGTTGTGTCCGCCATCAGCGCACAATCTTGCTGAGTTCTTGAATCTGCGCCTTGAGTTTAGTGCATCGCCAGACCTTCAACAAACGGCCCATCCCTCCGTGGCCGACGCTGCCAGCATCGGCGAGTTAGCCCCGCAAGGGGCGACATTCAATAGCCCAGGGCGCCAGCCCTGGGTTCCGAGCTCCGGTCAATTTTGGTGACGCTTTCCCAGGGCTGGCGCCCTGGGCTTTAGAATCTCGCCCCGGTTGGGGCTCGCCATTTTTGTCTGTGGGGCTGATGACCATCTGACGTGCCGACGCTGGCAGCGTCGGCCACGGAGGGCGTCCTTGCGACGGCTGCGCGATTTCAGCACAATTGGGGGCTGAACAGGTCACCCCGCGCCCGAGGAGCACTGCCATGAAATCGCACCGTTCCCGTTCGATCTCCCGTCGGAAATTCATGCAGACCGCGGCGGCCGGCGCGGCGGCCATTGTCGCGGCCCCTGCCATCGTCACGGCCAGCAAGACCAACGCAAAAACCATCCTCGGCGAAGGCGACTACAAGTACGAAGTCGTCCACGAGTGGCCGCAGCTTCCGCAGGAGTTCACCTGGCAGACGACGCACAACGTGGCGGTCGACAAGAGCGGCAACGTGTACGTGATCCACGAGGGCCGCAAGGAACTGGCCGATCATCCGTCGATCTTCGTGTTCGATTCCGACGGCAAGTACATTCGCTCGTTTGGGAAACAGTTCCAGGGGGGTGGGCACGGCATCGAGATTCGCCAGGAGGGGGGCCAGGAATTCCTGTACGTCTGCGCGTACCAGCACCTGAAGACGTTCGCCAAGATGGACCTCAAAGGGGAAACCGTCTGGCAGAAGTTCGCGCCGATGGAATCGGAAAAGTATGCGCCGAATGAAGACACCAAGCCCAGCGGCGCCTGGGGCCGCGACCGCTTCATGCCCACGAACTTCGCCTTTCTCGACGACGGCGGGTTCCTGCTGGCCGACGGCTACGGCGCCTTTTACATCCACCGCTACGACAAGAACGGGAAGTGGATTTCGTGCTTCGGCGGCGAGGGGAAGGGCGAAGGAAAGTTCAACACGCCGCACGGAGTCTGGATCGACCGCCGTGCCGGGCGCACCCCGTCGATCGTCGTCTGCGACCGGGCCAATCACACGCTGCAGTATTTCACGATGGAGGGGAAATATCTGGAAACGCTGACCGGCTACGGCCTGCCCGCCAACGCCGAGACGTGGAAGGACCTGCTGGTCGTCCCTGAGCTCTTTGCCCGCCTGACTTTGCTCAACGCGAAGAACGAAGTCGTCGCGCGCCTGGGAGACGACGTGGCCCGCGTCACCGGCAAGGACGGCGGCGCCATCCGCGGCGACAAGACCCAGTGGCAGGACGGCAAGTTCGTCCACCCCCACGACGCCTGCTTCGCCCCCGACGGCAGCATCTTCGTCGCCGAATGGGTCGGCACGGGAAGAATCTCGAAACTCAAACGCCTCGGCTGATCCGTACAGCTCATCGAAAGTCCTCGGGAATCTACTGAATTCGCATTCTTGCTGGCGCATTTAGTTTCGCGACCCCGAACCGATGGCTCGGATCAAGGGTCAATTTCAATGGGATTACCGCGCCTCCGCAGCGCTTATCGGAAATGCGGTGCGGACTCTGAGGAGTTCCAAAAACGTGCAAAAACTCAATCCCCGCCGGGAACGCGATTTCCTCGGTGCAGAATGGAATTGCTGCGGCCGATCCCGATTGCGAGGATAAATCGAGGCTGGCGCGCTACTTGACCGGACATTCAGAACCAAGCTGATCAACATGGGATTGACACATGCTGGCCGACGCTGACTTCGCAGATGCGAAACCATCGCCAGAGGCAATGCCAGACAAGGTCGGCGGGCTTGGTGGCAGTATGTTTTTGCCCCCTGACTTTCCAGAACTTCGACTGTTCGCCCTCTTGAAGTCGCGCATCGGCCGACCAAACGGGCCTTTAACGTTCTTCCTGGAACGACAAGAAGGCGATCCGGATGCCATGTTCAAGTGGGATTTCCTGTTTGTTCCATGTGGAAACCTGAAACTGCAAATTATCCGAGGCGTGGGCGGGATCGAAATTTGGTGGTGGGGCGAGCAATCGACGGAATCCGAAATTCTGGCGTATCTGCGGAATAACATTGCGAAGCACCATCGAGCGATTGATGACACGATCAAAGGCCTCGAACTGCATACTCTGATTCTGAACCCGTACGTGCGCCATCGCAGCATTGCCAACCTCGCATTGGAGCAATTGAATCAGGTCAATCCCGTGCGTCCGCCACCGGTCATGGGGGACGTCGAACAGATTGTGTCTGACGACTTCTCGGCCAAGTTCACTGCATTTATGAACGACGTTGACCGTCAGGCTTCGTTGATGATGCTCCTTGTCATCGAGTCTGCATTCATGGCTGAATCGTATCTCAACATGATCCTGGCGCTCCTCGTCCGGCAAGAGATCCGCAGCGTGAAACCGATCCTGACGGAAACTCTCATGCGAAAATGGAGGAACAAAATCGAGAGATTACACGTCGATTGCCGGCAAATTCCCGAAGCGGCGAATATGAGCGATCCGCGGGTGACGAACGCAAAGAGAATGTTCGACATACGAAACCGTATCGCCCACTCGTATCCTGACAAGGACGAGATGGCCGTTGGAAAGATGTGGTTCTACAAATGCTTTCCGGTACTTGAAAAGGCCGACGCTTTTGGCAATTTCGCCATTGCGCTGCACAATCAACTGCCATCGCCTGACGAAGCGCGATTTTGCAAAAATGCCGCAGACGCGCTCATTGTCTTCTTGACGGAAATGATTGACCCGGCACATCGGGACACGATACGGATCGTGACCGAAACAAATCCGCTTGGCTACAATGAAACGAAGGGAATCTACAGCGTTCCGTTTGGTGAATCCGTGGTCATTTCCGTGACGACACGCCGCGCAGCACCTACGTCGGACGGCACAGGGAGCACGCTGACCCCGGAGATTGAGACCGATGAGCGACTTGGCGAGTGTGTGGGAGATTAATAATGTGCAACGAGCTTGGCGGTGGATAACAAGCAACCCCGAGGCAACGTACAAGCGATACTGCCGCGATCTCTATACAGCCTACGCCGTCGCGGACGACGTTTCGCTGGCAGACCTCAGACTACGGCTTCGCAAGGGGACGTATTCCCCAGCGCATGCTGCAAAGATTCTATTCCCAAAATCGTCAGGAATTCTGCGGCCCTACTCGATTCTGACGGTCGAAGACCAGATCGTATATCAGGCATTCGCAAATGTTGTCGCGGAAAAGCTGGCAGCTCGGGTCAGGCACCGATACCTCAAGGAGGTGTTCGGACATCTGTACGCTGGGCGTCGAAGCGTTTTTTTCTATCGAAAGTGGGACAGAGGTTATTCGGCCCTGAATGACGCCTGTCGCACGGCGTTTGAGCGGGGTTACATTTACGGTGCCAGCTTCGATCTGACAGCGTGCTATGACAGCGTTGACCACGGTGTACTTCGGCATTTTCTTGCAGAGATTGGCTGTGATAAGGAATTTGCTGGAGCGCTCTCTGGGTATCTGAGCCATTGGACTGCCACGAACCATCGGGTTTATCACGACCATGGGATTCCGCAAGGACCATTGAGTTCGGGTATGTTGGCCGAGGTGGTCCTACAGCATTTTGATAATCACCGTGGCGCGAAGCGCGAGATCCGATACGTTCGGTACGTTGATGACATCCGCCTGTTCGCGAAAACGCCAATCGCACTCCGCCGGATGCTCGTGCGTCTCGACATGCTGAGCAAGGATATCGGACTCTTTCCGCAGTCGAGCAAAGTTCACATCCACAAGATCATCGACATTGAGGAGGAACTTAAGTCCATTAGCAACCCGCCGGAGGAGGTACTGACCGAGCCAGACTTGGACCAGGAAAAGCTCAGAAGACGCCTCGTCGCACTTACGCCCCATTGCCGGATTGCGCACACGACCCGGTTCAAGTACCTCCTCGGTCGAGCGAAACCCAGTTCGCTCTTAAACGATCGACTTTGGAAGGTGCTGGAGAACCACCCCGACGCATATGGCGGCATTCTGCGGTACTTTCAGCGATATAAAATGCTGCCAGCATCGGTCGCAAAAAGACTTCTCGACGAGATGTCGCGCGAGCCACTTTACCATGCCGTGCACGCCGAGATGGTTCGAACTGGCGACGGACGCCTACCGACACGCTTCAGGGATCGGTTTCGACGCATTGTCAAACGGCAGTGGCATCCTTCGTCGAATCCCCCCGAGCTCGGCGCAGTACTTGGTGGCGCAGCGATCCGAATGGGACTGCTGACCTATGCTCAAACACGGTACGCCGTACTGAAACATCCCGACTGGTGGGTGCGCACCGAGCTCATCAATGCATTGATCCCAAAATATATCGGCGCGCCCTCACTCGAGGGGATTCTTAATTCAGGCATTCGTGCCGACCACGTCGACGATGTCTGCATGATGGCCGCGATGGCAATCGCACGCACCCGGCTCAGTGTCCGCGCGCCGTCGCGCGACGTGAAACGGCGAGCTGCAAACGTGCTGCGAGAGTTTGGGCAGATGCGGCGTCGGACGCGCGACGTGTGTGGAATCGATCAAATGTATATTCAGCTTCTCGGCTCGGACGTTGCAGGAATCAACTGGCGTAAACTTTTCGAGGGACATTACAGGAGAGCCGAGCAACAGGCTGTGACTTGTCGGGCGCTCGTTACCACCAACCTGACAGCATGGATTCCAGCGTTAGACGTGCTTAATGATCTTCTGCTCGCCAGTATTTTTGCGAAATGTCCTGCGTTTGGCAGTCATTCGATTGGAAGCTTCGGAACTCTGTACAAGAATCCGGCGTTCAAGACAGGGTTACCACAGACTTGGAAGATGGTGCACCAGATCCACGAGAAACGGCTCGAGAGCGAGCTCGCCCATGCGATTGTCAAGAGAACGGGAAAGCCCACGGGAAGAATTAAGTTCGGTTATCTGAGGACGGCGCGACGGCTCCTGCGACTCGCGGTCAGTGAGCTGAGAACTCACTTCGCCCTGTGAATAACGACGAATGTCGAGCGTTTTTCGAGACCATCAGGCACCGCCTCATCCAGACAAAATCGCATCTCGCCTAACGCATCGGGAATTCCGGCCGATGCGGTTCGCTCAATTTTTATCCAGTTCCCGGCGGCCGGATCTCCGTATAGAATCGCTATATCGAGACGCCGTCTTCGGGTGATCGCGTTCAAAAAAGCAGCGGCTGACGGGACGGAGAAGGCTCTTCGGAGGCGCGGGCCCGTGAGCCCCGAATTGAGCGAAAACGTGGCTATTCGGCGCCCGTTATTCACAAAAAGCGCGCAGAATCAGCGCATGGCAGGCCCAAACTGGCCGTTTTGTGAAATTCGCGATCTCGAATGTGAAGGCTGCGCAACTCATTTGTGAAATTGGGGTTGCGCCGTTTTCTCGGCGAGAATCGCGAAATCTTGGCGGCCCGGGAGACGATCGATTTCAGTGTGTTCCGTCGCCGCAAGTCGCCGTGATTTCGGCAGATGCGGAGCGCATCACCGCGCTGAACAAATTGCGCATGTCGGGGGTCATTATTCACTCTATAGATATTCATAATCTCTGTCTGACCGCGTGGATCAGCAAGTCCGTTCGACCGGATTATCTGCTCCGCCATCGAACGGCTCGGTCTGCCGAAAGCAGGTCGCACCTGCCGGGCGGGACCTGTCGACCGGCGCAGGCGATTTCAAACCCGAGATTCGCGCGCAACATGGATTGCGCAGAATTCGCATCCGTAAATTGCAGACGAGGTCCCGCCCGGCAGGCGGGAGCTGCAATGAGCGGCCGTTGGAAATGAAAACGCCTGCGGTGGCTGGCGCCGCTGGTTAGAATGGGTCACTGCACCGCGGCAGGCGAGACGCCTGCACCATAAACAAAAAGGACACCACGGACGAGAGGGCTGATGTCATGCCGGACCTGGCGGATGGGGAATCGGTGGAGATGCAGGGGTCGGCGCGGGCGCCCTATGTGCTCAAGAACACGGGGGGCGTGTATTCGTGCTCGTGCCCGGCGTGGCGCAATCAATCGGTGGCGATCGAGCGGCGGACTTGCAAGCATCTTCGCAAGCTGCGCGGGGATGCCGCCGAGACAGAGCGCGTCGGCAGCGCGCTCCCCGCGCGGAAACCGGCCGTCGAAGGGGACGACGAAGCCGGAGACAAGGGGCCGCCGCTGCTCCTCGCGCACGTCTGGGAGAACGACATCGACCTGGCCGGGTGGTGGATGAGCGAAAAGCTCGACGGCGTTCGCGCCTACTGGGATGGCGAGCGCTTTCTGTCTCGCCTGGGGAACGAATTTCACGCCCCCGACTGGTTTGCGGAAGGGCTGCCGAAGTCGCCTCTGGACGGCGAGCTGTGGATCGAACGCAAGTCGTTCCAGCAGACGGTGAGCATCGTCCGCCGGCAGGACAAGAGCGACCACTGGAAACAGATTCGCTACCTCGTCTTCGATGCGCCGGCACAGGCCGAGCCGTTTGAAGAACGGATGAAATTCATCTTCGACACGCTGGCGAGCGCGCACCTCAAATACGCCCACCCGCACGAGCACCAGCGCTGCAAAAGTCTTGAGCATCTGCAATGCGAGCTGCAGCGGGTCGAGGCGCTGGGGGGCGAAGGATTGATGCTGCGGCAGCCGGAGTCGAAGTACGAAGCGGGCCGCTCGATGACGCTGCTGAAGGTCAAGAATTTTCACGACGCCGAGGCGGTCGTTCTCGATCACGTCGCCGGCAAAGGACGGCACAAGGGGCGCCTCGGGGCGCTGGTCGTGCAGTTACCCGATGGCACCGAGTTTTCGGTGGGCACGGGCTTCTCGGACAAACAGCGCGAGTCGCCACCGGCCGTCGGCAGTACGATCACGTTCCGGTATCAGGAGCTGTCGACGGGCGGCGTCCCCAGGTTTCCTTCGTTTGTACGCGCGCGGAACGATGCAGAGGCTGCGGCGCAGGTTGCCGCGCCCGTGGCGGTCCGGCCGACTGCAGAATCGAAAACCAAGGTGGCTCCCATGGCCGACGCGACATCACCCGCCGCATCAGGCGGAGCGAAACGCTACTTCGAATTCGTCGAAGGAACTTCGTCGAAGTTCTGGGAGATCACCGTGCAGGGGACGGAGGTGACGGTCCGTTTCGGCCGGATCGGCACGAATGGCCAGACGCAGACGAAAACGTTCCCCGACGAAGACCGCGCCGCCGCGCACGCCGCGAAGCTGATCGACGAAAAGACGGGGAAGGGGTATGTCGAGAAGTGATTTGTAGTCGTCTCGCTCCGTCGAGACGAGAGGCCTACCTCCACGAGCTGTTCTCATCGACCCAGCGGAGCGAGAGGTAATAGGCCAGCGCGGCAGGGACGAACAGTCCGGCGATTGGAAAGAACCACCAGTCGACAAAGCCATACGCGAGCGATCCCAGCATTCCCGCCACGCAAATCCAGACGAAAGCCCAGGCAGAAGCCCGGCTGGGCAGTCCCCATAAGCTGAGGCGAACCAATATTGGCCAGGTCTTGCGGTCAACCTTTTGCGGAAACCGTTCGCCGCACGCCACGCAGTTCATCCCGGCCGGTGGATTCGCCGCGCCGCATCTTGGGCACATGCGTTCGGTCATGCCGGGATTGTAACGTTCGCGGCCGGAGGTGGAAGCGCTACCGTGACCGGGGCAATCGCGACGTGTAGAATCGACACTCATGTTATCGGTCCTCGGTCCAGCGCGTTGGTCTTCGCGGGGGCTGATTCGCAGGGAATTCCTGCGATTCGGCAGCCTCGCGGCGCTCGGCTCGCCGCTGGCCGGGGCGGTAGCGCACACATCGCGGGGCGATGAACCGTCGACGAAATCGTTTGGCCGCGCCAAGCGGTGTATGGTTCTGTTTCTGACTGGCGGTCCGCCGCAGCATGACACGTGGGACCCCAAGCCCGCCGCGCCTGCTCAGATCCGCGGGGAGACGACGCCGATCGCCACGGCGATTCCCGGCGTGCAGTTCGGGCACTGGTTTCCAAGAATCGCCCGCGTAACCGACAGGCTCTGCGTGCTGCGCTCGGTGACGCACACCGACACCGTACACACGTCGGCCGGCTATACGATGCTCACCGGCTTCGATCATCCGCTGGCGAACACGTCCACCGCCGCCAACATCCGTCCGCTGCCGAACGATCATCCGCACGTGGGCTCAATCGTCTCCCGGGCGCGGCAGCCGGCGGCGCACACGCCCATCTTCGCCGCGCTGCCCGAGATCATCAAAGATGCCGCGGTCAACGAGTTCCCAGGCCAGGGAGGCGGCTTTCTGGGGAAACGATACGACCCGTTCCGCATCTCCGCCGATTCGAAGGCCGCGACGTTCTCCACGCCCGACATCGCGCTTCCTGACGGCATTACCGTCTCGCGCCTCGGCGAGCGCCGCAGGCTGATCGACCAGTTGGAAGGCGCGCTCCGCCGCGGGGAGGGCGCCGGTCCGTTATGCGATTACTCCGACTTTCAGGCCCAGGCGTTTGGACTCGTGCAGTCTCCCGCGGTGCGGCAGGCGTTCGAGGTCGATCGCGAGCCGGAAGCGTTGCGGCGGGCGTACGGAACGCACCTCTTTGGTCAGGGAGCGCTGCTGGGACGCAGACTTCTGGAAGCGGGGGTGACGTTCGTCACCGTGTACTGGCATTACGAAGGGCCCGACGATTCGCCGGTGTGGGACACGCACTGGAACAATTTCCAGCACCTGCGCGAACGGCTGGCAGCGCCGACCGACCAGGCGGTCGCCGCGCTGATCGCCGATCTGGACGGGCGCGGCCTGCTGGCGGACACGCTCGTGCTGGTCTTCGGCGAATTCGGGCGCACGCCGAAGGTCAACGGGAAGGCGGGGCGCGACCACTGGCCGCACGTGCAATCGATTCTTCTGGCGGGGGCAGGCGTGCCGGCAGGAACTGTGCTCGGGGCCTCCGACCGCGACGGCGCGTATCCGGCGGAAATGGCCGTCGCTCCGCGCGACCTCGTCGCGACGATCCTGCACCTGTTGGGAGTGCCGGGCCGGATGGAGCTGCGCGACCTCGAAGGGCGCGCTTTTCCGGCATGCGAGGGGGTGGCGATCGGTCCGCTGCTCGGGTGATGGGTTGGAGTTCAGGCTTCAGCCTGCGCAACTTGTGGTGGTTCGTACGAATGCATCCGTTGAGCGCTACCGCGGGAAGCCACGGTTGCAACACCGTGAGCGACCCGGCAAGAGCGCAGGCTGAAGCCTGAACTCCAACAATCAGCGAATCTTTCAAAATTCTTTCGAACAGTTTGGCGTCCGCGGCAGTCATAGTGTCAGATTGTCGGGAAACGGACGTAGCCGGGGCGGGGCGCGGAGCCTTGGCGGTCGAGGATTCAGCCGGATTCCAACGGGATGGACTGGTGTCGCACGACTCTGAACGGGAGAGATTCATGACCCTCGTCGACGAGCACGGGGCGGCACTGCTGGCGCTGGTCCGCCGGCTGTGCGGCAACCCGCACGACGCCGACGACGTGTTCCAGGAAACGGCCGTGCGGGTCTGGCGGAGCATGGTGTCGTGCCCACGGCTTGCCAACCCGCGCGGCTGGCTGCTCACGATCGGCTATCGGGCGTTTCTCGACTCGCGCAGCCGCCGGGGACAGTTCGAGGCGCTCGCCGATCCCAGCGACCGCGGCGAAAATTCTCCTGCCGAGCTGGCGGCGCGAGCCGAAGTGGGAGGCCTCGTCAACGCGGCGGTCGCCGAATTGCCGGAGACGATTCGCGAAGTCGTCGTGCTGCACTACACGGGGGGACTGACGATTAAGGAAACGGCCGAGGCCATGAACTTGTCGGAAGGAACGGTCAAGAGCCGCCTCAATGCGGCCCTGCTCAAACTGCGGAGTGCCCTGGAATGAACTGCGACGATCTTATTACGGCCATGGAATCAGATGACGCGGCCGAGCAGCAGGCAGCGCGGAGTCATGCGGCGACCTGCCCAAACTGTGCAGCGACATTGGCCGCACTCGACAAGATCAAGGCGACACTCGCCGTTCACGAACCGCTGCCGAGCGCGGCGCGGGCCGCCTGGGAACGGGCCTCGCGCGTCTCGGTCTCCGAACCGGCACGGCGCCGCTGGACCCCCGCGCTGGCAGCAATTGCGACTCTGGCCGCGGCCTGCATCGTGGTGTTCGTGTTCGTCGTTTCGCAGCCGCGCAATTCAACTTTCACGCAATGGAAGGGTCCGTCCTCAGATTCTGAGCCCGGAGTCGAGTTTGACTCGTCCAGCGAACTGACGCGGCTGACCGCTGCGGTCGAGGCGCTCGACGGCCGACTGGTCGCGCTGGCCGAGAACGCCGAGCGGCTCGACGTCGAACGTGAAGTCGCGCAGACGCTGAAGCAATACAGCCGCTGGTAAGTCTCCGACCTAATTTCTGCACCGGAATTGTCTGCACCTGACACATCTGCACGGGGAACCTGTCATGCCACGCTTGCGAAGTTTCAATTCACGTCGGCAGGTGGCCCGGGCGAGCGCAGCCGGCCTGCTGCTGGTTCTGTGGAGCTGCTGCCCGCTGCACGCGATTCGGGCCGAAGAAAATCGCGCCGATGGGCAGGCCCCCCCCGGCATGGCGGTCGTGAAGCGGGCCCGCGGCGGCGCCTGGTTCGTGGCCAAAGACCTCAAGGAGCAATACGACCGGTTGCTCGACCAGGCGCGCAGCCTGCAGAACGACCTGGACCGCAAGGGCGTGTCACCCGCCGAGGCGCGCCAGCGGATCGAGGGACTGCGCAGCGAGCTCGAGAAACTGCGGAAAGAGATCGACCGGAAGAAGCTGCTGATCTCGCCCGTTAAGGTGCACACGCAGAGCGAGACGACGATGTTCGACATCGGTCCCGAGAAACTGCTCGTGATTACGGGGGACAGCATTGTCGTGGAAGGCTGGGACAAACCGCAGGTCAAGTGCGTTCTCGAGAAGACCGTGCTGAGCGCCAACAACGGCCCCGTCGACGATCACCTGGCGGGGCTGAAGGTAATCCATCGCCACGGCCCGGCCCCAAACATCGTCGGCACGACGGCCACCGAGCGCGCGGCGGACGAGCAGAAATTCCTCGCCAGTCCCGACGGGCAGAAGCTGAACGACCGGCAGCGCGCGTCGCGCAGCCGCCTCGTGGCGGAAATCGCCGATGCCTATTCCGCTTACCGGGACTTCCAGGGGCGCGAGATCGATCAGATCGAGATCCACGGATTGACCTACGAAGAGGGAAACCGGCAGGTCACCGTAGGAGTGAGCTCCCAGGGTGGCGACGGCAATCTCGGCAGCGAATGGCAGCGGCATGCGACTCTTACGGTTTACGTCCCGCGCTGCCAGGCCGTTGCGCTGCGAGGGTGTCTGGTGAGCCTCGACGTTTCGGGGTTGCACGCGTCGCTGCTCGTCATCAGCGACGCCTCGCGCGACATAGACTACGAAGGGCAGTTCGCGATCCGCGACCTGCACGGATCGCTGACGGTCCGCAATGCCCCGCTGGACGTGATCGAGGGAGTCGAGGGAAACGTGACGATCGTCGCGACCACCGAGCTGGCGAACACGGGAACGCAGCACGCCAACGACCGCCGCACGTCGTATACGCCGCCGCCGCGACAGCTCGTCTGCGAGCGGATCGCCGGGGATTTCACCGCCTGGTTCGGCCGGGTCGACCTCAAGCTCTCGGACATCGGCGGCCGCATCGACGTCAGGAATGAATTCGGAGACACCCGTCTCGCGACGACAGAACCGCTGCCGGACCACGCCCACCGGATTCTCTCGGAAGCCGGGCGGATCGAAGTCGCGCTGCCGCGGAATCAACTGGGCCGCATGCCGGTGACCGCCCTGACGAATTGCGGCAAGGTGATCACGAATGCCCGGCGCGAAGTGTTCGATGACACCAGCCTGACGACGAGCAGCGCGGGAGACCGGTCGCGACGCAACTGGCGCGGCTTCAAGACGACCGGCAAGCGCCATCCGATGGAGATTATGGAAACAGTTCGCCGCATCGACGCCGTGCTGACCGGCGAGGCGCGCTCCAGCGGCCTCGATCTGATCAGCCGCGCGGGCTCGATCGATGTGACGGTTGAGGACTGATGACGGGTGGCCGGGGCTGGATCAACGGGAAGCCCCGGTGTGTGAAGACTCAGCAGGACATTCTCAGATCGACGGAACAGTATCGCAGACACCGATTCCAGCTTCCTGCTACGAGGGGATTGACCATGAATATCACCGAAACCGCGGCATGCACCAGTGTCCAACTGTCGCCGCGCCGCATCTCGTTCGAAGAGTCGCTGGCGGATTTTCTGGCGGCCGAGAATGCCCGAATTGGTGATGGCCCTTCGCTGTTGCCCGCACTCGAGCCGCTCGACTGGGGCCGGATGCCCGCGGGCGCCGCGGCAACGACGACAGAAAGCGAGTTGCCGTGCGAGCCTGATCGGAGCACGCCCGCCGCGCCGCGCGTCTGGCCCCTGGTGACCGGAGCGCTACTGCTCGGAACCGGCGTGGGATTGTCTCTGGGATTGCTGCTCGCCGCGCGGGGGCCGTTGCCGCTCTGAAAGCGTGAGAATGACTCCGCAGAGCCGCGCCCGTCAGGAAGCGGTTGTCCGATTCCGCTTCCTGACGGGCGCGGCTCTGATCGAAACATACGGCCGCATTCAGGCAACCTTTCGCGTCGCCGCGACGAACATCGCGCCGCACACCATGAACCCGAACGACGCAGTGATCGCGAGGTGGCACCACGCGAGCCAGGTTCGCGGCCGTGGATCAAAAACGAATTCCACGTCGTGGGCGCCCGGTTCGACGCGGACCGCCTTGTGGCCGAGATTCGCCCGCAGCACCGGCGCTTCGCGCCGGTCGATGCGCGCCTTCCAGGAGGGATGCCACGCGTCGGCGTAAACCAGCCACGCCGGATGCGCGCCCGGCACGTCGACCTGCATGAGGATGCGGTTCGCGGAAAATTCCGTCACGTGGACGGTTCCGGGAGGATCGTGCTGTTCCTGCCCGGCGGCCGACGCGTCGCGAGGATCGCCTGACAGCAGAACAACCGTTGACGCCGGATCGGCGACCGCCGCGAACAACGCTTTCGCCTCGCCGTCCGTTCCGGCGAGCAGAGTATTCCAAACGAGCCGAACGCGCGGCGCACCGCAGCCCAGCGAGGTCTTGAAGGCGTGGTCCTGGGCCGGCAGGTACGTGTCGAGGGGGAAGCTTGTCGGTTCGCCTCCGCGGACGTGGATCATGTCGAGCACCACCTGCCGGATGAAGTCGGTCCGGAATTCAGGGCGACACGTATCCACGCGGGCGAACGCCTGCAGCGTCATGTACTCCACGTTGTAAAAGGGTGGAATGATCCGGTCGAAAACGCGCAGCCGATCGTGCGGCAGCGTGCCCTGTGGCGCGGCGCCGCGCTGCTCGAGCCAGGGCAGGGGATCGGCGGAGAAGACGCCCGCCACGAGATCGGCGGGGGGCACCCGCGGAATCGTCCAGCACACCTGCGCCCGGAAACTCGCCAGATCGAGCAGAAATGCCGCCGCCACGATCCACGCTGGAACCCGACTTCCGGCGTTCCACGGCCGGCGAACGCGCGGCACTGCAATCAACAGCGCGACAGCCGCGGCGTACATCAACACGCGAAACACGAAAAACGGTTTCCACTCGGGATGGGCGAACTCGACGTGAAAATCATCGGGCCGATGCGTGATGACGAAATCGACGATTGCGAAGACGGCGGCCACCGCCAGAAAACCCCACCGCCGGCGCGGATGTGCGAGGGACGGAGGCTGCTGCGCGGAGAATCGCTCGAACAGCCGGTCGAGTCCAAATCCTGAGCAAATGAGCAAGAGCGACCCGGTCAGCCCGAAGACGAGCCCGATGTGCCGGAACACGTTCATCCCGGGAAAATAATAGACCAGTCTGGCAAACACGCCCCCGACCGACAGCCAGCACAGCACGAAGCAGGCGCTCGCCATGCCGACGAACGCGCTGTCGTCCACCGTGGCCAGGGCGAAGGCGAACATCGCGAGGGCCAGGAGGCCGACATAATAGGTGTTGTCGGCGTGCGGTATCCCCCCGGTGACAAAACCGAACAGCGTCGTAGCGACTGGAAGGCGTCCATAATTGAGAAAAACCGATTTCGACACCTTGCCGGTCGTCGGGTCGCGATCGGGCGAGAGCAGGGCCAGGCCGTCGAGACCCCCGGCGACGAAACCCGCGACGACGAGGCCCACGGCCGCCATGATCCACAGTCCGGGATGCGCCAGATGCCGGGGCCGCAGCAGCGACTTTACGGCGGGCGGGTATTGCCGGCACAGCGGAATACAGATGATCAGCAACATCAGCGCATGCAGCGGCGCGAAGTACGGTACGCCGCCGATGAACGAGCAGATTTCGATCAGTCCGGCGACGAACAGGCAGGCGACGTTTTGCGTCTTGAAAAACCGGATGATGAAGTACAGCACCAGCGGAAACAGGTAAAACACGCTCACATTGATGAAAAACTCCTGCATCCAGGAAATCGACAGGACTCCGGCCAGGCTGATCAGAAACCGCGTCATCCGCCTGGAATAAATCTCGCTTCCCAGCAGGTACAAGCCGAACCCGTAGAGCGCCTCATTGAGCAGCATCGCGATTTTGGCAAGGACCAGTGTGTTCCTGACCTTGAACACCAGCCCCAGCAATCCGACCGCGACGGCGGTGGGGTGCATCGAGGCCTGGCTCAGATCGGCCTGCATTCCGTAATTGCCGTACGGAATCCAGCGCGCGAGTTCGCCGCGGAACAGGGCCTGGCTATAGAAGCTGTGAAAGCCCTGGTAGATGGCGGCCGAATCGTGAAACGGGACGACATCGCCCGCGAAATACGGGCACCAGCAGACGGCCCCCAGGATCAGGAGCAGGGCCAGGGGACGCTCGATCCACGGTCTGGCAATCGGCTCGAGTCGATTTCGCGTCGAAGTCAGATGCATGATTCCTGCCGGCAGATCGGGGGGGCGAACCGTAACAGAGGCCGGAAACCTGGTCAATATGGGCAATTACGGCGGAGAACGCAAAAAAGCAGGTATTGACCGTTCGGGCAGACAGGAATAATCTCCCCCGCCTGCCATCGTCCAGGTGCTGCGCATCACGGTTTCGATCCGGTCCATTTGTCGCGGATCGAGGGGGAGCGCGCGATCGGCAGGGGGACAATCGCGGCG
>JACQFH010000093.1 GCA_016200145.1 Planctomycetia bacterium
AATCCGAAGACTATCCAACATCCTGCGAGACGCACTGCCGCTCGAAACGAGGAACGCCATGTAATCGAAATCTCGAAAAATGCGCAACTTCAAAACTAGCGCTTCGGGTCGGTCTGGTGGGGCGGGGTAACGACCAGCACGCGTTTCGGGACTTTTCCCACGGGAATTCTGGCGACTGTGCGGCGCGTCGCTGTTTCGATGACCGCCACGGTGTTGCCGATCCGCTCGCTGATGTAGCACCACTTGCCGTCGGGCGAAAAGCACATCCAGTAGCCGCCGCCCTGCATGACGATCGTCGCGACCTGTCGCGGCGGTTCGGCCGTGATGTCGAACACGTAGGTGCGGTCGTGGAAGACGTCGCACATCCAGAGTTCCTTTTCGTCGGGCGTAAGGCCAATCCCGTGACTGCGGCTGGATTTGCGAAGCAATTCGGCAGGCACCTCGGCTTCAACGCGGTGAATGACCTTGCGGCTGGGAATGTCGGCCATCTCGAATCCGATCAGCGTATCGACGTTGGCGTAAAATCGTCTTTCGTCTTTCGACAGAGCGATGGGACGGGGCGCATCGGAGAGAGGAATTTCGCCGATCAGCTTGTGCGACACGGCGTCGGCGATCAGCACGTGGTACGAGCCTTTCGGCCCCAGATACATTCGCTTGCCATCGGGAGTTGAGAGCGTGTTGTGCGGACGCCCGCCCGTCGCAATTTTCGTGATGACTTCTGCACGCTCGGTGTCGACGACCCACCACGATGCGTCATCGCAGGGGATGTAGGTCAGCGTACCTGCCGGCGTGCAGGCAAGCTGGTTCGGCCGGGGACCGATTTTCATTCGGCGCGTCACCTTGTCGTCCACCGGATCGAACCAGAGGAGCTCGCCCGCATCGCCTCTGGTGTTTTCGATCGTGATGAAGATCCGGTCGCCGCTGGCGCTTGCCGCCAGTCCATGCGGCTCGGGCCCGACTTCAACGCGCCTGATGACCTGGTTTGTGGCCGTGTCGATGACGTGCAGATCGTTTCCCGCCGAGTTGGCCACATAGAGTTTGCGAACCGGCTCCGCGGCCGGCAACGGCGCGGCGGCCGCACAAACGATCCACACCACAACTGCCGGAAGGATTCGCATATCGATCGACCTCGTACAAGCGCTAACCGTCTGTTGAAAACTTCCGTGGCATAGGCTTCCAGCCTGTGAATCGCTCGCGAAATCACGACAGGCTGGAAGCCTATCCCACATTTTTCAACGGGCTGCGCAGCCATGATTCGGACCGAATGACTGTAAACTCCCTCGTTTATTGAAACAACACAGCGTCTGATAGAATATCTGGTCGGAGAGGATTGAAACGGTATGCCTGAATCTGAACCGGCCACCAGCCTTCCACAGCGGGCCATTTCGCTGTTCGGAATCGCCGCGACGGCAGTTCTGGCCAGCGGATTCCTGGGCGGCGTCACGAGCGCGATCAACGGAGCTGTCAGCCCGCAGTATTTTGTCACGATCATGCACTGGCACGAAATCTCGGACGTGTGGCGCGCGGCAATCGCCCAGGGGACGTTCGAGGGGCTGTGCTTTGGCGTTTTCTTCTCAACGCTGTTTACCGCAGGCATTGGAATCATCACTCACACATCGTGCACGTACGCATTCGGAATGCGACACCTGCGGGGAGTGCTCGCGGCGGCTTTCGTCTGCTGGTGTCTTGGAGGGGTGTTGGGAACCGGGCTGGCAATGCTCAGCCCCGAATTCTATCACGCCACCTTTCGTGGCGTGCCGGATGATCTCGCCGCAATGTTGCGGTTTGCCTGGGTTGGCGGTTCGATCTGGGGGATTGAATTTGGCGGGCTGTTGTCGGTAGTCCTTGGTCTCGTCGTCGTGCGGTCGAGCTGGCGGCGTTGCAGCCAGTCAACTTCTGAGAAATGTTAATCCGCCTTACTGGTACGCTGCACGTTGTCCCGGGGAGAAAGCAATGTCGGACTCGCGGTTTGCTCGTACTGTCGCACAGACAGCAAATTGTTTCGCTGTGTGTCTCCTGGCCCTTCTACAGTGCTCGTCACAGGCGCTGGCCCAGCCGGTCGTCGGCAGCATACAGCCCGATCTGCTCTCGCTGGGTACCGTTCGCGTCGGCGCCACGGTGGAAGCCAGCGTGCGCATCTTCGGAGAGGGGACTGACACGGCGGGCGTGGCCGTGAAGACGCAGCCGCCGCGTTTCGTGCGGATCACCGAGACGCGATTGGGCACGCAGCAGTACGGCAACGTGCCGCCCTCTGTCGTTTGCGACGTCGTCATCTCGCTGGATACGTCGCGCGCGGGGGAGTTTTCGGGCAAGATCAAGGTTCAGATCGGCGAGATCGAGGTCGAGGTTCCTGTCGCCGCCAGCATCCTGGAACAAGAGGCCGGGCTCAGCGGCGTCCTCGTTGTCGAAACGCCGTTCCAGCGATTTTCGACAAGCGACTCTTCAATCTTCGACCCGTGGCTGGAAGTCGTGAAGTCGGCAAAGCTGGATGTGAGCTATCTCGAAGTGGACGGCGCCCGGCCCGTTCTGCGCGATCTGGACCTCGAAAAGTTTGACGTCGTCCTGCTGGCGGGTACGGGGCTGCACTATGCGGGCGAAGGCGATCGCGAGAAGCTCAACAAGTTCGTCGCCGGGGGCGGGCGCGTCGTCATCGCCGCCAACCACTTCATGAGTGGATCGGTGGCGAAAGCCAACGAATTCATCGTACCGTTCGGCCTGAAGATGACCGACGTGGAACCCAGGGGAGGATACCCTGTCTTCGAAGTAGAAGGCGACGAGATTCTTAAACATAAGCTGACGGCGGGGGTCGGTACGCTGCGATTCCAGCGGCCTTCTCCGGTGGCAGTCGAAGACGAGAAGAAAGGCAAGATCCTCGTCGCAGCGCCGCCGTTTCAGGACGCCGGCTTCGTCGCAGTCGCCGAGGCGGAACGAGGCCAGGTGGTTGTCATGGGAGTCTCGCTGTGGTGGAACTGGATTGCGAGCAAAGACGAGGCGGGCGCCGATAATGCCAGGCTGCTGCGGAACCTGCTGACAATGCCGAAAAAATGAGGGTAGCAGTCCGTCTACCGATCAATGTCAGGCAGACAATGCACGGGGCACACGACCCGCGGCGTCCTCGAGCAGAAAGACTTCTATTTTTTTGCGCGTTGTGACGCGGATCGCCCGGGCGGCGTGCGACTTACAGCGATTTTTATTTTGCTGGCCCTTTCTATTTTTCGTATACCGGGGGGTTCTCCAGTTACTCGACAGGGGAAAAAATAGGATGATGAGAATTCGGAGTGCGGAATTCGGAATGGGGAACGGCGAACAACCACTTCGACCGTCGAGGAGCATTTCGTGGATCAGCAGGGATTTCAGGGCAAAAGGCGGTGGATGCTCTCCGAAGCGCCGCACGAGGGCACACAGGAAAGTGCGCGCAAGTTTGACGCGGGGCGCGCAAGTTTGGATGAAACTGCGGGAATTTCCAAACTTGCGCGCTGAGACGAGTCCCGACAAGTTTGAGGCCCGGTCCCGACAAGTTTGGGCGCCGGTTCCGACAAGT
Source organism: Planctomycetia bacterium (assembly GCA_016200145.1). Lineage (GTDB taxonomy): Bacteria > Planctomycetota > Planctomycetia > Planctomycetales > Planctomycetaceae > JACQFH01. The sequence continues at coordinate 3,542 of JACQFH010000093.1, forward strand.
TTGGCGCGGAACGAGTCCGCGAGAGAATTCCCGTGACATGCGGGTCTTTTAGGTCGGCACAGCGAGCAGAATTCCGGGATGATGTCCGCTTTCGAGATCGTTACTGCGATTTTCGGCGTGGTGATTGCCGCGCTCGTCATCTGGGGCATCGTGCGAATCATCAACGACCGGCGCAGGCTGCGAGTTGCCCGCCGTGCCGCGGCCGTCGCGGCGTGTCTGTGGCTGCCGTTCACCTGGCTGGTTTTGACCCGCGGGCCATGGGATTCCTACCGGCTGACTTGGATCAAGATGTGGCCGATTCTGCCGGGCTTCCTTCCGGGAGCGCTGCTCTTTCATCCCCAGCAGGAAGCGCTGGAATTCTCGACGATGGCCGTTACGACGCTGGTTCTGCTGCTCGCGCTCACCTGGCTAGGATGCCGCGGGCGCGGCAGCCTGATCGCCGCCGTGCTCGTCGCGCTGCTGATCAGTATTCCGACGGCAATGATCGCCTACACAGTGTATTTGTCTTGAGTTGCGGGCGCACTTCGTTTAACCGCGCCCCGAAGGGAAGCGCGTATCGCAGGCTCTGTGCTCACAACCTCGAACTGAGTCTTCGAGTGATCCAACGCTCGCCGGCATTGTCGAACGGTAACGGATGGTCGCGCGCCGTTCGATACGCGCTCCCCGACCACCGCTATCCGCGGTGGTGCCCGGGTCGCGGTTAAACGCATTCGGCCTCCAGCACGGAAAAAACGCGCAAAAGAACTTGGATTCGTCTGCCGACTCAGGTACATTAATGCACAGCAATTGACGGTGTAGGATTCCAGCGCCGTTGCCGGTGTTTCGGCGCGGACACAGGAGGGCCTTTCAGTGCTCAGCATTCCCGGCCAGAAGCACGAATTCTGCGATCGGATTCCGCGACGCAACTTTCTGCGGATCGGCGGCCTGGCGCTGGGCGGGCTCTCGATGGCCGACATATTCAGGGTCGAGGCGGGCGCCGGAATCACCCGCTCCAAAAAAGCGGTGATCATGATCTTCCTGTCGGGCGGTCCTCCGCATCAGGACATGGTCGACCTCAAGCCCGACGCTCCGGTCGAGATCCGCGGCGAGTTCCGGCCGATCGCCACGAACGTGCCCGGCATCGAGATCTGCGAACATCTGCCGCTCCTGGCCCGCATGACCGACAAGCTGGCGATCATTCGCTCGCTTGTCGGCTCCGAAGGGCGCCATGCGAGTTTCCAGTGCATGACGGGCTGGCCGGTGACGAGGCAGCCGCAGGGAGGCTGGCCCTCGTTCGGATCGAACATTTCGAAGCTCCTTGGCCCGACGGTTCCACGAACGCCGGCGTTCGTGGGGCTAGCCCCTCCCATGAAATCGTCGACCTGGGCCGATCCGGGGCAGCCGGGATTCCTGGGCCTCGCGCATGCTCCGTTCCGGCCGACTGCCGAAGGGAACGCCGACATGGTGCTTAACGGCGTGACGCCCCTGCGCCTGCAGGACCGCCAATCGCTGCTCTCGTGCTTCGATCGGTTCCGTCGCGACGTCGATGCGTCGGGGGCGATGGAGGGCCTTGATTCGGCGACCGAGCAGGCCTTTGGCGTGCTCACCTCCAGTCGGCTCGTGGAAGCACTCGACCTGTCGCGCGAGCCACAACGCGTTCGCGATCGTTACGGATACGGTTCGGCGGAACCTGCCGGCTACGGCGATGCGGGGC
>JACQFH010000094.1 GCA_016200145.1 Planctomycetia bacterium
CTGCTCTCCTCCACACCGACTGACGCCTATTGCGGTTTGTTTATAGTCAACCTGACCGGAAACTGTTGTTCGACGCCGGCTTATGACTTCACGCTCGAAATCCGCATCTTCAATCCCAACGGGGCGTGCCCGACACCGCCAGTTTGCGCAAAATGCATCGCTGCCAGACAGATGGCGCCCCCTCCCCCGCCGACTATTAGCTCGGCACCTGTCCGGTACGCTACCGGTGAACTTGTCTTTTTGGCCTCGGATTTCCAGAGCAACGGGTTCGGCATCCCCTGGGGACACACCCGCAGCTTTTCTAGCCGTCTGACGACCCCTGTTAATTTGGGCAACGGCTGGAACTGGCAGATCCGCGAGTGGACGTACCTGATCCTCGATAACCTGCGACGCGGGACCACGTCCATCACGACGGCCGTCCTCATGGGCGAGGCCGGACAGACAGTCTGGTTCGACAAGACGGCAAGCATATTCGTGCCGCGCTACGGAGAGCTCGATTCGCTCGTGCTCGACCTGAACTCTCAGGCCTTCTACCACACGACCACCGACGGCATCACCACGGTTTATTCTGCGCTCACCGGGGCGCTCCTCAGTAAGCAGGACCAAGCGGGTAACACGCTCACCGTTGTCTCCCGTGCGGCGAACACGTTCAACATCACCGAGGTCCAGCGGAGCTACACGACAGGCGGAACGACCACGACCGAGTCGTTCCAATACACGTACGATGACCCTGCGTCCGCCAAGGCGCAGTTGACGACTGTTTTGCTGAGACGCAAGGTCGGCTCGGGAGACTGGAGCAGCGTGCAGCGGGCCAATTACACGTACTACGGGTACGCCGACCCCAACGGCAACCCGGGCGACCTGCAGACGGTCGTGACGCAGACCTGGGCCGGCAGCGCCTGGGCCGAAACGGGAACGACCTACTACCGGTATTACGCCAGGCCTGTGACCGTCAGCGGCTCGTCGAGCTCGTCCCTGTCGAGCCTTTCCAGCGCAAGCAGCCTCTCGAGCAGTTCGGCGGGCGCGCTGATCCTGCATGCCATGAAGTTCGTCCTGCTTCCGGCGATGTACGACCAGATGGTGGCCGACGGCTTCAATCCCCTGTCTGCCAGCAACGCCCAGCTTTCGCTGTACGCCGACTTCTATTACGAATACGACACGAATGGCCGGGTCGTTCGAGAGACCGTCAAAGCAGGCTCGCAGACGTTCGCGTTCAGCTCGGTCCAGTCGGCGTTCAGCGACGGCTACAACAACTGGTCGACGAAGACGACCGAGACTCTTCCCGACGGGAACCAGAACATCGTCTATACGAATTACGCCGGCCTGACGATGCTCAAGGTGTTTCAAGCCACCGCGACATCGTCGAGTTCTTCGTCAGGCTCCAGCTCCAGCGGATCGACAGCAAATCAGTGGTGCACGTACTTCCGGTACAATTCAACGGGAAAGCTCATCCTGCAGGCCAATCCGTCGGCCGTGAGCGGCTTCGACGAAACGAAGGCTGACCTCGTCAACTGGCAGGGCAGCACTGCGCAGTACCTGAAGAATAACGCCGGATTGATCAACACGTACACGTACGACTCCGCCAGCGGCTTCAAATCGGGAGATCTCGTCCAGCAAGGCACGCTCGGCCTGCCGATCATCGTCCGGCAGTATGAATACGTCGCCTGTTGTGTCTCGCTGTCTTCGAGCTCTTCCTCCTCGAACCCGTCGTCCAGTCCGAGTCCCGCGCTCCCCTGCCGCTACCTGCAGTCGAAACTCATCGAATATCCGGACGACGGGACTCTCGGTTCAAGTTCATCGAGCTCAGGCGCAGCGTCTGGCACTGCCAACGGCAACACGCGCCAGATCATCACTACGTATTCGTACACGTTCTGGCCCGGCACGTGCGCCGTGCAGCAGAAGACCACCACGTGGCCAGTCATCCCCACCAGCCAGAACGGTTCAGGCGTGGCGGCCCAGATGCTCGGGTATTTCGACGTTTACGGCAATCTGATCTGGAAAATGGACGAACGCGGATATATCACCGGGATGTCGTACGACATTCCTACGGGAGCTCTCGTTCAACGGATCGACGACGTGGACACGACCATTGTGAGCGCGCCGGCCGGCTGGACCACTCCGGCCGATGGCGGGCTGCACTTGATTACGGATTTCGACCATGATACCCAGGGGCGGCAGACACAGGCGCTCGGGCCGCGGCACGAGATCGATATTGACGGGGTTGCCACGACGATCCGCCGGGCGACGTGGATGGTCTACCAAGACGCCTTATTCCAATCTTGGGTTGGCGAAGGCTATCAACAAATCGCCGACCATTCGTTCTACCTGGTCAACCCTGTTGCCATCACAATCGCAAGAAAGGACGGCAAAGTCACCGATCTTATCCAAGCCGTCCGCTACGCGGCGGGTACTTCTTCATCTAGTTCCTTCGCCTCCACTTCCGGCTCGATTGCCGCTGCGCCCGTCACGACCGCCGGCAAATTGACGGCTCTCGATAGTTTCCCACAATCGAGTTTTGTCCGTTGGACCAGCACCCAGTATACCGATTGCTGTCTTGCCGCCAGCCGGCGCGTTTACAAGGTCATTCCCCCAACAGGCGTCGGCACAAACGGCACAAATTACGACGAAACCGATTTCGGCTATGACGTGATGAAGCGCCAAAACCGTATCGTGACCCCTGGTGGGACGATCGCCCGCACGGTGTTCGAAGCCCGCGGTCTCCCCATCGGCACCTGGGTCGGCACGAACGATACCGGAGCCACCGCAATGAATCCTGCCGGTAGCGGTGCACCGAACAACTTGGTTCAGGTAATCGGCAACGTCTATGACAATGGTCTCTCGGGTAGTGACGGTAACGTCTCGCAGCAAACCGCCTACGTCGATGCCTCTGGCACAAACGATCGGGTGACCAGCTTCTTGTACGACTTTCGAAACCGGCGCACCGACACCGATGGCGAAGGCGACCTCTACGAGAAGATCTACTACGACAACCTAAGCCGACTGTATCGCAACGAGCGCTACAACACGACGCTGGCCGGCAACCTGATCATGCTCAGCACGACGAGCTTCGACGACCGCGGCGAAGTCTTCCAATCGGCCACGTACGCCGTCGATCCGTCTACTGGCATCATTGGCAACGCCCTGATTGATAACACTTGGCGCGACGCTTCTCGCCACATCATCAAATCTCTTCCAACTGGCTCTCAGCTTTTCAAGAAGTTCGGATTCGACAGCCTGGGCCGCAGAACGGTGGAGTACGCCGGCGTTGGCGCCGACGCCAATTACTCCGCCATCTTTTTGGTCTCCAACAACACAATTCTTGAGCAAACTGAGACCGCGTTCGACGCGGCCGCGAACGCAATCCAGACAACGATGCGGAAACGGTATCACAATGCCGCTGCCAGCCAGTTTGGTGCGCTGGGCGATCCGTCAACCATGCCGACCGCCCGAGTCACGTACGTGGCCATGTACCCCGACGCGCTGGGCCGCGTAGCCGCCGCAGCCGATTACGGCACCAACGGCGGCACGGCGCTGTCGCGCCCCTCGACAATTCCCGTCAGTTCCGACACGTGTCTCGTGAGTTCGATGGCGTTCAACGCGCGCGGCGAAGATTATCTGGCGACCGATCCGGCGGGAACTCAAACGCTCACCATCCGCGATGACGCGGACCGCCGAACGGCGTTGATCGAAAACTATATCGCCGTGAGCAGCAGTTCGTCCTCCAGCAGCAACGCGAACACATGCGCCGCGAGTAATGACAAGAACCGGACGACGACTTTCAGCTACACTCCGGATGGCGAACTTGCCGCGATCACCGCCGTCAACGTGGCCACCGGTAACCAGACGACAACGTACCAGTACGGCACGACACTCTCCGACTCGGCCCTCGCCAGCAGCCTGCTCAAGCGCTATGAAATCAATCCCGACTCAGTCGGTGGCAGCGACCGGAAAGCGTTTGCTTACAATAGGCAGGGTACGATGACCACGCTGACGGACCAGAACGGTACCGTCCATTCGTTCGATTTCGACAAGCTCGGCCGGCACACCGCCGACCGGATCACCACGCTGGGGGCCGGCATCGATGGCGCCGTGCTGCGGATCACCGCCACGTTCGAAGTCCGCGGGATGCCGGAGCACGTCACAAGCTACGACAACGCCACGGTTGGCTCGGGAAACGTTGTTAACGACGTCCAGTTCGCGTACAACTCGTACTCGCAATTGCTGGCCGATTACCAGTCCCACGCCGGGGCCGTGGATGTGTCCTTGACGCCTAAAGTGCAGTACGCCTATGCCGATGGCTCGGCCAATACGATCCGCCCGCAGACGCTAACTTATCCGAACGGCCGTGTTTTGTACTACGAATACGGCACCGCTGGTGAAATCGCAGACTCCGCAAGCCGCGTCGCATCCCTGATCGACAACGACGGGACGACGCACCGGGCAGATTACGACTATCTCGGGACCGGCACAATCGTCCAAGTTGGCGAACCTCAGCCGGAAATCCAATACACGCTGGTCGGTCTGCAACCCGGCAACGACCCCGACACGGGCAACATTTATCGCGGCCTCGACCGCTTCGGGCGGGTTAAAGACCTAATCTGGGCGCCGCTCGCCAGTTCATCGTCGAGTTCATCGAGCAGTTTGAGCTCAGCGGCAGGCACAAATCTCGTTCGCATCCGGCACAGCCACGACCGCACCGGCAATCGGCTGTGGAGAAAAGATCCTGTCGCCGAGAGTTTTGGCAAAGCGTTCGACGAGCTGTACGGATACGACGGTCTCTATCGTCTGAAAGGCATGCAGCGCGGCACGCTGAACGGCTCGCAGACGTCGATTACGCCGGGCACCGAAACCTTCGCCCAGTGCTGGGGACTGGACACCACCGGCAACTGGCGCAACTTCCGCGAAGACGACACCGGCAGTGGAGCCTGGAATTTAATACAAGGCCGGTCGGCGAATATGGTCAACGAGATCACCGGTGTCATGAACAGCGTTGGCGTGTTCTGGGTTACTCCGGCCTACGACGGCAACGGCAACATGACGACGATTCCCCAGCCGTCGGCCCCGGCTTCAGGTTTTACCGGCACCTACGACGCTTGGAACCGGCTCGTCAAACTCGTCGATATAGCCAGCGGCCACGTAATGCAGCAGAACGCCTTCGACGGCTTGCGTCATAGAACCGAGCAGAAATCTTACACCGCAGGCGTTCTGTCGGAAAGCCGCCACTATTTCTATTCACCGGGATGGCAGGTTCTCGAAGAACGGACTGGCACGTCGTCAACGGCAGAGCGGCATTTCGTGTGGGGCCTGCGCTACATCGACGACCTCGTGGTGCGCGACCGCGACACCACTGGAGATGGAACGTTGGACGAGCACCTGTATGCACTCCAAGATCCGAATTGGAACGTCGCGGGCCTGAGCGACTCCAGCGGCACTGTGCAGGAACGCTACGCCTATGACGCATACGGCATGCCGACATTCCTGACTCCCGCATGGGGCAACCGGTCCGACTCCAGCTACAAGTGGGAAACACTTTTCGCAGGTTATCGGTTCGATTCCACGGTCGGAGTTTGTAGCGTACGGAACAGAATCCTTCATCCGCTTCTTGGAAGCTGGTCCACGCGAGATCCCCTGGGCTGGCTGTCTGGTCCATCGCTCCTTGAATATGCGAAGTCAAATCCGATTCGCAATGTAGACGCGTTGGCACTCGACATCCCTCCGATAGCTGCTGGCGACATTGCAGAATCTGGACAAGCTAGGCTCACTTTTGATCGCGGATGGATAGAATATAAGAAACAAGGATGTCCACCTGCAATCCATGCACGCCGGAATATTCGAAAGTTTATTTGGTCGCAAGGGTGCATCGGTATCACACAATGTTTTCTCGGCCGCGAGTTCAAGCATGACATCTGGTTTCAACGTTGCTACTCGACGCTCGCTGCGGCGCTTGCCATAAAAGGGTGGACAGATTGCTCGAAGGGTGGAGCTAAGAATCTTTGCGGCAAACCGGCACAAGCCCGAGTATTTGGATTCACTTGGGAAGAGTTGCCTGAAACGGCGGCGAAGCGTACTGTTTGTTCGGGATGCGGGTTCGTTTATTGGAACGGTGCCCCGCCGACCCGTGTTCCAATTCCAGGCGGGGATGTATTCGACGCAGGCTTTTATGATGAAGAGGGAAAATGCTTTTGGCACTCCGATTACGCCGAGGACGAAGAAGGAAAGGCGGAAGTGCTGATTTCGACGCCTGAAATGTTCCACAAACCGGGCGGAAAACGATCTGCGGTTTACTGCGTTATTTGCGAAAGTGACGAACTTAATACGGTCTTTTCCGAACCAGACAAATGAGTGCTCCCACTTTTGCACCTCAGCAGCACCATAACTCCTAATGAAGACACACCGATGGAATATAACGCTGGCTTGCCTAGCCTTGTGTATAGGCTTTGTATTGTTCATTATTGTCCGCGAAGTCATTCTTCGCCGACAGACTGCCGATCGGGCAGCTCGAGTGAAGGCCGCCACGCTAATGATTAATGACTTTTGGAATAATTTTCCGGAAAGCGCGAATATTTCACCCACCGGTTCAGCCGAATCGATTTCAAGCTGGCGATTTCGAGTGTTATGCACCTTAAGACATCATCCTGTAAAGCCTCAACTTGATGCTCCTTGGAACGCGACTGCAAATCAATACTATTTCCGGATGTGTCCAGTCGAGTTTTGTCGGCCTCGCGACCCACATACCTGTATTGTAGCAATAACCGGCGCGGGAACTCCCTTCAACCGCGGTGGCAGAAACCTGTCGACAAAACTACCCCCCGCCACGATAATGATTGTTGAACGCAAGCAGTCGCTAACGCATTGGATGGAGCCCGCCGATCTCGAACTCACGACGATTGCGACTATGATTCCTAGGACCGCACAACTTGGTGCGGACGAAGGCGATCCGCACAGCTTTTTTGTCGGATTCGCGGATAACTCGATATGGCGTCTATCTAATGACGTACCGATGGAGACGCTGCTCCACTTTGCAACGGCTGACGGTGCCAAAAGTCACGATCGCGATCAAGAATTACGTCCGTACCGGGTAAGATAAAACGTTTCAGGAACGAATGGCACTGCCGCCCGAAAATAAGGTTCCTCACCTCAGAGGTAGGTGCTTTAGAGGACGGGGACGAGGTTGAAGAACACGATCGCCTCGATCATGACACACGAAACTGCTCTTCATAAGCAGATGCACGCGAGTCTATCGAGTCGCGACTTCTCGATTGACCTACGGATACCCGCAGCGAAGGGAATGCGCTTCCCGAATTACCTTTATCATCATTCTACGGCCGGTGATCTCGCAGTATTTCACGAGAAAGGCGTTTTACCCGTGACGTGCTTTTTCCAGCACTTGGCAAGGAGATGGGTCGACATTCGGTGCTTCAGGTCGTAAGAGTGCCCGCGGTCCAGGAGCGTCTAGTCCTGCCCGCTCTGGGTGAGGACGACGTACACCTGCTGCCCATCAGGCCGACCCCTGAGCCAGGCGGACCACGACTTGCAGCTGCGGCCCGAGCGGCTGGAGAAACACGGTCGCGTATTCCGCGACAGGGGGCGCCCACGGTTCAAACGAGTGACAGTCGCCCCGATTTTGTTTAACTGTTGCTGAACGCCGAACTTAGCGTACCTGCCTGCGTTGGGCAGTGCGGCACGAAAGTCCTGTGAAATCACGGTACATGTACCGTGCCAGGAATTCGAGGTCCGCATGAGTGCCCGACACCGCCCCCCATCATACCGCTATCACAAGGCACGCCAGAGCGCCGTCTCCACCGTCAACGGCAAGAATTTTTATCTTGGCGCGTACGGCAGTCTCGAAAGCTACCAGAATTATCTGGGGCTGCTTTCCCGGTGGCTCACGCAGAAATTCGGCCAGACGGTCGCGTCGATCGGCAGCGATCCCGCCGGTGGCATCACGGTCGCCGGGCTGATCCTCGAGTACTGGAAGTTCGCCACGACGTACTACGTCAAATCCGGCAAGGCGACTGACGAGCAATACGCCATTCGATCCGCGCTCAGCTTTGTGCGTGAACTCTACGGCCATAGCCCGGCGCCCCGCTTCGGAGCGGCAGAACTGGAAGTCGTCAGAAACGCGATGATCGAGGCTGGCCTCTCCCGCGGCGTCATCAACGGCTATGTGAATCGCATCGTTCGGGCGTTCCGCTGGGCGGCATCGAAGAAGATCGTCCCGGTGTGTGTCCCCGAAGAACTGCGGACCGTTGACGGCCTTAAGAGTGGTCGCACCCGGGCCAGAGAGACGGAACCAGTTCGTCCCGTTGCCGAAGAAGACGTGCAGAGAGTCTTGCCGTTACTGTCGCAGCCGCTACGGACAATGGTCCAGATTCAGCTTCTGGCGGGCTGTCGGCCGCAGGAAATCTGCATGCTGAGGCCCTGCGACATCGACCGCTCAAATGAAGAATGGCGATACGAACCGCCGCATCACAAGACCGAACACCACGGTCGACGACGAACCATTTTTTTCGGGCCCCGAGCCAGGAAACTGCTGGAACCGTGGCTCCTGCGGGCGGACGCCGCGTATTGTTTCAGCCCGAAGGAAGCCGCGGCATCGGAGCGTAAGCTGAGCACGGCGACGAAGACCCAGGCCGACAAAGCCAAGCGGCCGCGTGTGTCACGACGTGGCGAACATTACACGACAGCCAGTTATCGCCGGGCGATCACCAGGGCCTGTGCTCGCGCCAAGATCGATGTCTGGTCTCCTAACCAGCTGCGTCACACGCGAGCGACTGAGCTTCGCAAACTGTTCGGCCTGGAGCCGACGCAGGTAATCCTCGGCCACGCAAAGGCTGATACGACACAGATTTACGCCGAGCGTGATCTTGAGCAGGCTCGAAATATCATGCGCCAGGTTGGGTGAGGACGACCACAAAACGGCCTTGTAGAGTTGGGCTCGCAGTGGCTTGCATTTTTTAGAATTGGAGATTAAAAGGGATGTGAACAGATCTTAATATTGTGATCGGACGTTGTAATCGTACAACGTGCAGCCTGCCGAGAAATGGTTTCCCGGCGGCATGCGAACCATCGACGGATCTAACCGAATCCGTCCCAACCAGTGCGGCGCGAGCCGCACCTAACCTTGGTGCTGCGGGTAGGGCTGTGCCCCCCGTTGGAGTTGTGGTTTCGGCCGGCGTTGCAGGACGCAACGATCCTAGTAGCCGATGCGCACCCGCTCCAAATTCAGCACCCCTTAGGCACGATCAGGGATCGATGCTGCGCGGCGATCATCTGTCGAAGATCGTCTCGGATCGCAGATCTCCTGACCGGTTGGATTGGGACACGGTAACCCCACGGATTCGTCGGAGATCTGCGAAATGTCAATCAAACTCGGCGCCGAGGAACTGCTGCCGTTTTCGGAAGCGGCGAAGCTCTTCCCGAAAAACGCAAAAGGAAAATTCCCGCATGTGAGTCAAATTTACCGCTATTCGAATCGAGGACTCCGCGGTGTTCGGCTGGAATCTTTGCAATGCGCAGGCAAGCGGTGTACGTCGCGCGAGGCCGTCTTTCGGTTTTTCGCGCGACTCACCGAGGCAGCCACAGCGGGGCTTGGTCAGGTCGCCACCGATCCGACGATGGTCGAGGACGTGGACAGCCAGCTCGACGCATTCGACTTCAAAACTCGCAGGATCAAAAAAGCCGGTACGGACAATGTCGCTCCCACGAACTCGGAGGGCATCTGATTCATGGCCCGTCCGATTCCGAAATTCCATGATTTCGTCGGCCAGCGCATGATCGTTGCACGGCTAGCCAGACAAGTTCAGGGTGCACATCAACGCGGGGAGCCAGTTCCGCATTCGCTCTTCATCGGCGCGTCTGGCCTCGGCAAGACGCAGCTCGCAGAAGCGTTGGCGAAGGCCGCAGGTACGACTGTCCATCGCATCAACGGCCGCTCTGCGGAGGCGAACGTTGTTGAAAGGATTCAGCAGTGTCGTTTCGCGGACATCGTCTTTTTCGACGAGGCTCATCAGCTTGGTGGTGCCGTCCAGGAACTTCTGTACGACGTGATCGACCACTCACGATTGCCTCGACGCCTCGCTCCCGTGGTCGAAAGCCCCGAAGAGAACGCTGCCGAGTTCAAACCAATTGAGCCAATCACGTTGGTTCTCGCGACTGATCGGCCCGGGAAACTGCACAACGCTCTGCGCAAGCGGATTCCGATCATCGAGCATTTTCTCGCGTATTCTGACGAAGAGATGCGGGAGATTGTCGATACGCTGGCGGCGCAGCAGGGCATCTTGCTGAGTCCGCAGGCACGCAACCTGATTGCGGATGTTTCACGGGGCGTGCCGCGACGTGCGGTGCATCATCTTGGACGGTTGAGATTGCATTTGCCGAATTCTGCCAGCGAAAACCTTTCACTGAGCTCGATCCGTAAATACCTCCATGATTTCGAATTCGACGATGCCGGACTTGGCTCGGTCGAGATTGCATATATGCGCAAGCTCAGATCTTTCGAGATGGCATCGCTGGAAACGCTGGCGCAGAGTCTCGGCCTTGATGGAGAATTCGTTCGCCGGGAGATCGAATCTGGGCTTTTCAATTTGGAACTGATCGCGATCGGCGCACACGGTCGCTACTTGACCGAAGCAGGCCATTTGCACCTGAAAAGCATTCCAAAGTGCGTCAGTGCCGAGGAGAACGCTCAATGATGCCTGTCAAAATGGGTAAACCTGCGATCGATGTGATCAAACTTTGTTACCGGGCCGATCGACCCGTATTACTCGTCGGTCATCACGGCATCGGGAAATCGGAAATCATTGCAACGGCGGCAAGTGAACTGGGGATTGGATTCATTTGTCGTGATCTGAGCATCATGGAGCCCCCCGACCTGCTCGGCATGCCACAGATCACCGTCGGCCGGACGACATACGCGCCGCCAGGTTTTCTTCCCGCCAACGGCAACGGACTGCTGGTGTTTGAGGAATTGAACCGTTGCCAGGAGTTCATGCGGGCGCCATGCCTGCAGTTACTCACGTCGCGTTGTCTGAATGATTATCGGCTTCCCGCAGGTTGGCTTCCGGTCGCCGCTGTCAATCCTGTCGACGAAGGCTACGAAGTTCAGGAACTGGATCCGGCGCTGCGAGCGCGATTCGTCGAGGTCCGGGTCGTTCCCGATGTCCACGAATGGGTTCTCTGGGCGCGAGCCGGTGACATTCACGAAAGCGTCATCAGATTCGTAGCCGGCAACAACGCGATCTTTGACGACGCTCAGAGCAATCCTCGCGCATGGAAGTACGTCAGCGACCTGGTGCATTGTGCAGAAAGCCAGCAGGCTTCCCAAGCCACGTTGCGCGTGGCGATTACTGGTCTTGTGGGTGAGAAGTGCGCCGCCAGCTTCATGAAATCCCTGAAGACCGCCACGACGTCGATGACGGTCGACGACGTCCTGGATCGCTTCGCCAAAATTCGATCGCGGATCCGCTCATTTGTTCAAAACAATCAGCTCGATCCAGTCCGGAAACTTCTCCACGACATGCAGGTCCACTTGCAGCCCAAATCAGCGTTTCTGACGGTTCGGCAATCCCCGAAACAGGCAGCGAATCTCGCATCTTTTATCAGTGAGCTTCCTGACGACCTGCAGCAGCAAGCCGAGCAGTTTCTCGCCGAGCGCAAATATGAATTTCCACAGCGCAGAAAAAAGAAAGCATCCTGATGACGGTGGCCGGTGATCTGAATCGAATCGCGGAAGGGAAAATCGTGATGGCGATCCGGCGCCTGGCCGGCGTCTCACCCTTTCATGGCGACATCGCCGAGCGGTTCGTGCTGCGCCATTTCCCGGAAGTCAAGACGATCGGTGTAACGATTGAAGGAGATTCGATCCCGCTGCTCTTTTGCGAGGAATTCGTCGAGAGTCTGACGCTTTCCGAGCTGCAAGCGGTCCTTCAACACGAAGTCAATCACGTCGTGCTCGGGCACATTTTGGCTGACCCGGCAGAGTTCACAGACCTCTGGGCCCATACCGTCGCCGTCGACGTGTCCGCCAATGAATTCGTAAGCGACTCGCTCCCAAGCCGGGCGATCACGCTCGAGGCCTTCCCCAAGCTGCCGCCGCTGGAGTCGGCGGAAAAGCGATACTCGCGGCTGCGGAAGGTGAAACGGCGACGACCGATTGCGATGTCACCCCTCGGCGTCAGCCCCACTTCAGGCAACATTCCGAACCTGGCCAGACTGCCGGCAAGCCCGCCGCACAGCAAAACGAACACGGCCGCCCTCGCGACCATCGACAACCACGCAGTCTGGGTTTCGGCACGGAAAGACACGCCCCGGTCTGCCAAGGTCATTCAGGATGTCGTGCGAGACGCCGTCATCACCGTTGGAGCCGATCAGATTCCGGAATGGTTGCACGAGGCCCTCCGGGCTGTGGGCGTCGGCAACCAGCCCGGCGCCGACAAGGAGCAATTACGCGGCAATCGTGTCGGCAAGCAGAACTGGATTCAGACTCTCCGCCGATACATCGGCCGATCGCTTCTGACCCGACCGGACTTTCTGCGGCCTCCCCGGCGTTTCTCTCAACTTGCCGGAATTGTTCCCGGCCGCCGGTATCGCGTCAGCCGCCCGCGGATAATGGCGGTAATCGATACCTCTGCATCGCTCGACGCGAAAATGCTGGAGGTCATCTGCGCGGAGTTGGCCCGAATGGCAAAGCGGTTCCGTGTGACAGTCGTCGAATGCGACTCAAAGATTCATCGGGTCTACGCCTACAAACCTATCTTAGCCGTACACGGGCGGGGCGGCACAGATCTGTGCCCGCCGTTTGAACTCGAGTTCTTACGAGAACACCGGCCGGATGTCCTACTCTATTTCACCGACGGTTTCGGGCCGGCGCCTGAATCTGCGCCGGCGATCCCCGCCATTTGGTGCCTGACGCCGGATGGCGTGCGTCCTGCGGCATGGGGACGGACGCTCCAAATGCAATCGGCGGATGGAAAATGAACTGTTTTGGGCCAAAATTTTGAGGCGATGTACCGAAAATCTCGCACCTCGTACTGGATTCTGGACGCTGGAACCGTCCCGGGTCGACCAAATTCTGTCCGAGGGACTGGTTTTTTCGGGCGCACGGCCCGTTTTTTCGGTACACGTCGGCGATGATCGCATGCTCGGAAAACAAAAAAGGACAATTGCTGGCGAGACGCGAGACCAGATTGCCGCTAATGCCGTGGCGGGGCATGCCGACCAGTCGATGGCCGGCCAGTATCGCGAACATATCAGTGATGATCGGCTACTCGTTGTCGTCAATCACGTTCGAAGTTGGCTCGACCCGAAACTGCAGAAAATGCGACGGGAACGGTCGCCGTGGAGGGGCACGGAAACCGACGCAAAAGCCAAAAAAGTGGATTGCTCCGTCAGCGGTAGCCGACGTGCTGCAATTCGGCTGAAACAGGATTCCGTCGCTTGAGAGGCCCGGATATCGCCGATGGCTACGTCGACAAGAACGAGCGCCGAAGCTAAGTTGCCGAAAATGGTCCGAGAACTTCCCACCGATCCATCCTTGAGGATAAAGGTCTTCGATGACTTAAAGTCGTTTCGAGGCGCCTTAATGCAGTGTCTGGCGGCGCATCAATCGATTCTTGCCAAAGAAATGTCGCTTGACGCAGCCCCGACGATCACAAGTCAGGCCCAAGCCAGAGCTCGAGAAGAACTGACCTTGGCCCGCGCCTTAGGTGATGATGCCGATGCCGCCTACGGGCAGCTTTGCGAAAGGGCGGAGAACCGGCTTGAGTGGCTAGTCCGACGGACGTTCCGCAGCGGAATCGCGGCCGCGGACGACGCGTATGACACGATGACTGAACGTGCGGCGCCTCTTCTTTATCTGGTCGAATACCTGCCCGACAATCAATTGACGGACCTGCTTGTAGATTTTGAATCAATGCGGGAATTGAGCGAAGTTCGCGCTTGCGGCCCCGAACCAGCCCTAGATCAAACGAACCCCGACGCTGGTTTTCGCAGGCGCGGTGCCGACGACATATCGATTTTACAAAAACGAATCGCGTGCCTTACGAAGCTCGAGTCGAGTCTCGGGGCGCTTCAGCAATCGTTCGACATCCCCAACCCTTCGCCTCTGCCGCCGCCAGGCGGGCAGGCACAATCAAACGCGTTTCGGATGCAGGGCAACGATTGGTTCGTCCACTATGACGGTTGTTCATTTCATCTCCCCGACCTGATCGGAGCTGTCTACATTCACGCATTGCTGCAGAAGCCAAAAACCGGGTTTACGCCGCATCAGTTGCAGGGTTTGAGAAATGAAAGTCGACTCGATCCGTCCATGCGTTCGTCTCGGGGGGCGGCACAACTGCGAGATGATCCGAACGTCGAGCGGCCATCCGAGACTTCTGTCGGTGGTCCTGTCAGCAATCATGTAGCGTTAGAAGAAATAAACGAGCGTCGCAAAGAAATTGACGTAGAAATCGAGAAAGCGAAACGCAACGAGGACCAAGCCGAGTTAACCCACCTTCAGGTCGAGAAAGAAGGGCTGCTGAAGGAATTGAGAATTGTGAAAAATCCTGCGGGGAAATTGAGAAATTTCCAGCCACAGACAAAAAACGAAAGAGATGCTGTAATAAAAGCAATGAAACTAGCCGTAAAAAAAATTGGCAGAAAAAACAAAGAATTAGAGGAGCATCTCTGCAATTCGTTGCAGTACAAGGACTTAATTGAGTATCGCCCCGATCGTGACGTGAGCTGGGAGACATAATTCTTCCGCCGCGACGCGGAACGTCGCATGGCGACCCGACTCGTCGCCCCTTTCTGTTCGTCGGCAATGTGTCCGACGTTGGTCTGGCGACCTGAATGAAAAGACCGCGCCGCAAGCGCGATCCATGCCCGTGAGGCCCCCGCCGGACCGCCTCACGGGCTTTTTTTTGCCGCTGCGTGACAGGCGTCGGCGAACTGGTTCCGGCATGCGGTCCAAATCTAGCCGCGCAAAAGCAAAGATCAACCCACCGGAAATCGCAAAGCGGTGGGGGATCTCTCCCTCCAAGGTTTTCGCCTGGATTCGCACAGGTCAGCTTCGCGCGATCAACGTCGCTACAACGACGACTGGCCGCTCGCGATACGCGATCGACCTGACCGACTTGGCGGAGTTCGAGCTGCGCCGACAAGCCGTTCCGCCACCCAAGCCAAACAGGACGCGCCGGCACCGGTCGCCGGACGATCGAATTGTTTTAATCGTGCCGCGGTCGCGTCGCGCCGCAGGAAAGGAGTGTAGTCGCAGGCGACGTATCGTTTTTCTCGTTTCGCGTAATCTTCGATTATTAGAAAGCATTTCAATGCAAGGTAAATCACTATCCGACGTCTTAAGAGCGGGCGACCGCGAGAGTCTGGCAACCGCATGGAAAAACACGCAAGCTGCGGCAGAATACGCTCCCCTACCTGCCGGCGAGTATGTCTGCCATGTCGTCCGCGGTGACCTGTACTGCAGCAAGACGAACCTCACGCCTGGGTACAAAGTAACGTTCAAGGTCCTGGAGGGTCCCCATGCGGGCCGCCTGTTGTGGCATGACATCTGGCTGACGCCGGCGGCCCTGCCGATGGCCAAACGCGACTTGTCAAAGTTGGGGATTACCGAGTTGGCGCAGCTCGAGAAACCGATGCCGCGTGGCATCCGCAGCAAGGTTCGCGTTGCGGTGAGATCTGCCGAGGACGGATCGTCGTTCAACCACATCCAGCGTTTCGAGGTCATCGCCATCGACACGCCTGAGGTAGACCCGTTTGCACCGCGTCCGGTCCAGGATCTTCCCGCGACTGGAAATGCGGAGGCTGCGACGGGCGACCCTGCCCTTGGGACTGATGTGACCCCGTCCTCAACGACCGCCTCGTCGCTCCCGGAGGGTCAGCAATGATGACACTCTATGGATTCCGTATTGTTGGGCCGTGCACTGGAGACCGGCGGCTCATAGTTTGGCACGATGCGTTCTCTGGCTACGCTGCCCTCGACAACCGGGCAGAGGTGCACCGGGAAGCTTATCTCTCCGCGTTCGCGTTCGACGAGGATTTCCGGCAGCACCTCGAATCGTTGGGCACGACCAAGGGCTTCGCGGGCATTACTGGTTCGCCGTTCCTATGGTTCGACATTGACGACGCGGATGACCTCGACCGTGCCCGCCGGCACGCAATCAAGCTGGCCCAGACGCTGGTTGAACGTTACGAGATAACCGAGCGCGATTTCGTGCTGTTTTTCAGCGGCGCGAAGGGCTTTCACATCGGGTTGCCGACGTCACTGTGGGCAGCGAGGCCGCAGCGAAAGCTCAGCGGCTGATTGACAGCAAAGGCACGCCGACGCTGAACCGGCAGACTCTCGAGTTCATCCGGGACGGGGCAAACAACGGTGATCGGCATCGGCTACTTTTCTCCGCTGCTGCCAACCTCGGCGAATTCGATTGTCCTGCGGCCCTAGCGCATGCCCTGCTCACGGAGGCGGCCCTGGATTCCGGTTTGCCGCCCAGCGAAGTGCGCCGCCAAATTGACTGCGGCCTTGGCCATGTGCATGGGTCTGGAAGGGAGCCGACAAATGCCTGATCCGTGCTTTCAATCCGCGGCCGATGCAATTGCAGGCTGGCGAGATGACGTATTATCCGGTCAGTCGCCGGTGTTGTACCCGGTAGGGACCAATGAGCTCGAACGCATCGAAGTCGGCCCCAAGCTTGTCACGCTGATCGGCGGTGCGCCGGGGGCCGGGAAGACAGCGTTCACGATGCAGCTGGCGATCGACGCGCTGCGCCTGACGTCAAAGCTGCGGGTGCTGGCCTGTAACGTCGAGATGTCGCCGGGGATCCTGCTCGACCGCCAACTGGCTCGGCTGTCGGGAATCGACGCTACCTCCATCCGTTATCGGCGGCTGGAGGCCGAGCATGCCGACCGAATCGACCAGGCACTCAATACATTGGATAGCATCGCCGAACGGCTTGCCTTCGTGCGGCCGCCCTTCACGCTCGAGAACGTGGCCGGCAGCGCCGACGCCTTCCACGCCGACCTGCTCCTCCTCGATTACATTCAGCGAATCGCCCCGCCTGGCGATCACGGCGACAAGCGATACGCGGTCGACGCGTCAATGAATTACCTGCGGCAGTTTGCCGATCAGGGCGTTGCTGTGATCGTCGTGGCTGCGGTCGGCCGGACGAAAGACTCTAAAGGGCGTTCGAGCTACGACGGCGAGGGACTGAGTCTGGCATCGTTTCGTGAATCGAGCGAATTGGAGTTCGGTGCGGATGACGCGTTCATCCTCGTTCCCGATCCGAAGAACGACCGACAGCGGACGCTTCGACATCTGAAGTCACGGCATGGCGAACAACGGGATCTGGTTCTCGAATTCGACGGCCGCTGCCAACGTTTTCAGCCAGTGCCCGACGGAGCTGCGGCAGCGTCGGGAGGCCGATTGACTGCCGCGCTCACGTCGCTGTGGGACCAAACGAGCCCCGCCGGCGATGACGACAATCTGGAGGAACGCGAATGACTTGCCCCAGAATTATTCCCGTAGGCCAGGAACCGTCGCCGCTGCATGTGGCAACTGACGACGCTTCAAGAAGGACTGAGAACGCTGAAAATCCCGCGATATCGAATCGCTTCTTCGTGATAAATTCCTTCGCAGATATCTCAATGAAAGTGCTGAAGAGAGCGGAGATCACGGTCTGGGTGCTCTTGTGGCGCGACACCAGGAACGGCGTCGCAAAAGCGTCGCAGGCTCATCTGGCTGTCCGCGCTGGGACCAATGTGCGCACCGTGCGCCGTGCCCTGAAGAAGCTGATCGCACAGGGCCTGGTCGAAGTTGTCGTTCGGGGCGGGGTAGGCCGGGGCCCGTCGAGCTATCGGGTGCACGGGCAGGCCCAACAGGCCGAACTGAAGAAGGAGGGCACAGCAGCCCGGTAATCGGCGGGCAAATCGCGTCAATTCCCGAGGGCACCCACGCCCTACATCCCATAAGGGACCAGAAGCGGCCCCGTCCTCAGGGACGGGCCGCACGGCAGAACTTCGAAGAGCAGGATCATCATGTCGACAGATCTCGACGAGCAATTGAGGACGTTGTGGCAGGAAGCTTCGATGGCCCAAACCGCAACGCCACGATCTGCGCGGGGACATGCAGCTGACCAACCTGCCGCCCTCCGCGGTGTGGCGGTCCCGTCGACGGACATCCGACAGCGACTACAAGAACTGTGGCTCCCCTGCACACCCGAATGCGTTCCGTCGCTTCGTTTGTCACCGCCGGTTGAATCGAACGAAACCCCGGTGTTCGTCGACATCGAAACGCAGTCGATGTGCGACCTCAAGAAGAAGGGCGGTCGCCAGTACGCCAGGCATCCTTCGACACGGATCGTGACGGCCGTCGCGTTGATTGATCGCGACGTCATCGTCTGGGCGCCTGGCCGAGACGAGCTGATCGAGTCGACCGATCTACGGCCGCCGATCATGTCGAACGTCGAGGCCGCCGAGCTAACGATCAAGATCGAAACGGGGGACGAGATCCCCAGGACGATTGTCGCGGCCATCAGCGCAGGCCGAGCCTTCTGCGCTCACAACGCCGACGGATTCGACGCGCACGTATGGCAGGCGAAAGGACTGCCCGAGCCGAGGCAGTGGCTCGACACGCTCCCCCTGGCGCGAGCGAATGGTTTTCCAGGAGGCCTCGATGAGCTCGGCCAGCGTCTATTCGGCATCGGCAAAGATGCGGCGGGAGCAAGAACGCTGAAGGCGATCTCGCGGCCGAACAAGCTTGGCGAGCTGCCGGCCGTCGAGACTCGTCAACTGATGCAGATCGTTCGTTACTGCATCCAGGACGTGATCCTGCTCGCCGGCGTCTTCGAAATCGTTCAAGAATGCGGAGAACTGGATGTACTGGCCGTACACCGTACGGTCAACGCCCGAGGCATCGCGTTCGACGTCGGGCTTGCGCGTAAGTTGATGGTCCTCGAGCTCGCCGCCACGGATCGGATCAAATGTGATGTCGACGCGGTCACAGCTGGCGCGGTCACCGGCAAGGACCTCCGCCGCGTCAAATTCCTAATCGACTGGCTGGCGGAGCAAGGAATCCGCGTTCCCAATCTACAGAAAGAAACGATTTCGCATCTGCTCGATTCCGACCTTTCGATCCCAGCGGACGTCCGATCTGTTCTCGAAGCGAGGCTGTCGGTTAATCGCATCACCGCGTCGAAGCTGCAGGCCGCGATCGATGGTTGCGATGGTGATGGACGCCTGCGGGACCAACTGGTTTATTACGGCGCCCATACCGGGCGATGGTCGGGACGCGGTGTCCAGCCGCATAACCTCCCGAAACCAGTATCGGATTTGGACTACGTCAGCCCGTTGCTGCCCCTGGTCGACGATTACGAGACGTTCCAGCACGCTCTACCAGCCGGCGTCTCTGTGGCCGATGCCATCTCCGGCCTGATCCGGCCATGCTTTCGTGCCCAGCCCGGCCATGTACTCTGCATCGGTGATTTCGCAGGCATCGAGGCCCGCGGAACTGCCTGGTGTGCCGACGAGCAGCGCCAACTCGAGTTGTTTGCCGAAGGTGGCGACAATTATTGCGATCTGGCCAGCCAGATTTACGGCTACACGGTCACGCCGGAAATGAAGAAGGAACGAGCTGTCGGAAAGGTCGCCGTACTCGGGTGCGGTTACGGCATGGCCGCGGAAACTTTCGCAGCAAACTGCACGAAGAAGAACGTCAACCTGGCCGCCGCCAGCACCACGCCGGAAGCCGTCATCGAATCCTACCGCGATCGATATCCCGCGATCGCAGGTCGCAAGAGGCCTGGATCAAGTGGGGGCTGGCGCGAAGGAGGATTGTGGAGTAACCTAGAGCTGGCTGTACGGCGGGCCATCAACGGAAACGGCCCGTCCGAAGTGGGCAAATGCCGTGTTCAAATGCAGGGCAGCGACTTATTAATCCGCTTGCCCAGCGGCCGGCTGCTTTACTACCGCAATGCGCACATCGAACGATTCTCCAAAGAAGGGGTTCACTCGTCGCGTCATTCGATCGTTTTCGACGGTCCGGTACGCCCAAGGGAAAGCACATACGGCGGCAAGTTGACCGAGAACATCGTGTCGGCGATTTGTCGCGATCTGCTGGCGACGGCGATCATCAACTGCGAACGTGCCGGACTGCCGGTGGTTCTGCATGTGCATGATGAAATCGTCATCGAAGTTCCTGCCGACCAGGCCGAAAGCGCTTTGCGCCAGCTTCTGACGATCATGTCGACGCCCCCTGCCTGGGCCGCAGGTTTTCCGATTGAGGTCGAAGGCTTCGGCTCCGAACGATACTTCAAATCTCCACCCAGAGGTACTCGGGTACTGCGGGGGCGTGATGGACAAACGTTGTGATTCGGCTGCAGCCCGGGCCCTTAGCGCTGAAGAGTTATCGAACCCCTCGTCCTCGTGGAAAACAACGGCGGAATTCCAATTCAACCAGCAGGCTCTTGGAAAAGTATGCATCGTTCGCGGCACCTCCTGGCTGGCGCAAACGATGACCGCCGAGCTGCCCTGCAGAAACTGCAAACTCTTTAACAAGGATCTCCAATGCCCAAAGCGATAACTTACGACATTTTCGGCACGCTGATTCGCGAAAAGAAACTGCGAATCCCTGCAATTCGCGGCGACTCGACTACTTACTGGCAGCGCCACGGCGAACAGTACTCCATGATCGAAGGATATTTTGAATTCAATGCGCTCTGCGAAAAGCTCCATGATCGGTCTACCGACGCACGTGGCCTGCAAGCCTGCTGGCGCGAACTGGCCGCGAAAGAACGAGAGAATCCCAGCTCGACGACTCTCGAATCGCTGATTGATTGGGACGAGTCGAAGGTGGCCGGCGCCATGAAGTTGTTGCAGAGAGTTTTTCGCAAATCCCGACAAGAACCAGAACCGTCCGATATCGAGTACGTGCCGGCCTTGTCGCAGGTCGCGATCGAACTGATCGTGTCGTCGCTGTATCGGACGCTGCACCCGCTGATCACACACCGCTTCCATCGGCACACGGTGAACAGCCGGACCGAAGCCGGACGTCGCCGGGGGCTGCAGCGAACCCAAGAGCTGGCCTCGGCAGACAGTCGGTTCGTATGGGTCCGCGCAACCCTGAGCGACCCGTACAAACACGTCGATCAGGAGCTCTTGCTGATTGCTCTCTGGAATGTATTCGGAAACAAAAAACTCTACCGGCTGCTGGAGGATTGCGTACGGGACTCATCGCGAAAGGGACTTGTGCCGACCGCCCCCCTGTGCCATCTGCTGAAAGAATTCTTCATAGACTGGTATGTTGTCCGTATCTGGCGTTTGGAGCATAGACGCGTGCCTCTGATTCGAGACAGCAATGAAATTCTGATTCTCGCCAAGTCCCCGGCTGAGGGCGAAGTTTTCAAAAACGCATTCAAGAAGCTGCTGGCATCGAGTCAGCTGCCGGTCTGCTCGCCGGCTGGCATTACAGTCCATGATCTGGGGAGCGGTGAGGAAGCAACTTGGTTACGTCGCCGAATCTCTCGACGGGGCGGCAAATGGATCGTCAAATAGACTCAATTGGTGCCGTGCACTGTACGGATAGTTTTCGTCGTAACACACTAAAACCTATTTGCATGGCAACAGAGGGGCTTGGTAAAATTTCATCAGCGAGTTGAGTACAACTTCGAACTGTTAAACATTCGCCAAGGAGGGCGACATAATGACCGTAGCCGCAGAGCCGAAACCTTCCAGCAAGAAATCGCAGACCTCCCTGCCGAAATCCGCACCCGTGCCGAAGCCACGGTGCGACCGCGCTGCCCAGCCCCAGGGAAACCTTCAGGACATCAACAATCACGACGTTTCAACGTGGAAACGCCAATTTGGTGGAACTCCTAATCTGGAGCGTTTTCCGGGACTCGACTCGCACGGCAATCTTGACGCTGTCTCCGATCGCAAGAAGCCGGCCCGCGCTGCCCAACCTGCTCCCAGCCCGGAGGCCGGCCCAGGCTGCATCAATGAAGCCGAGTACCGAACAGGGCGTCCGGAGGCCACTGAGTGAGCGACTCGCGGCGACGTTCATTTACACTGCGCTGAACCCGATTTTTGGCGACACAATCAGCCCAGCAGATGCAGCCGCATATTGTGACGATGCAACCCGCGAATGTGAATTTTCAGGCGACCGCATCGAGCTCTGGCTGCTTGAGCAAGCCTCTGCTTTGCAGGCTGTTTCGCTCGCGCTGCACGGCAAGACGACGGCGATTGCCGACCCCGTGCAACTGACGGCCGTCAGCGGGGCTGCCAGCCGGCTCACGGCCGAACTGCGCCGAACAATCGCGGCCTTGATGGCCTACCGCGCCTCGCGTCGCCGTCGCCTTCGCTCCGCCCCAGCAGAAACCACATCCACCAAAGCAGCGCAGGCCCATGCGAAACGTGGGGCAGGGAGTGCTGAAACGGGAACTCCCGCCTCAAGCCCGGAAACAGTTAAAGGAGCCCGCCGAAAAGCCCGGTGACCCTGCCCCTGCATCATTCCCCAGGGATTCGCCAATTGGACCGGGGCTGCAAAAACAAAAAATGATCCCTACCATCGAACTGCAAAGTAACCCCCCCACGACTGCCTCGGCGACGCAGCGCCATAAGAGTCCTCGGCGCGTTTCCGCCGGCCGTCGGAATCGAGCAAAGAGACGCCCGGCGTCACAGGAGACAAGGGAAAAACTCCGACAGGCTGCCTTTCGAACCCAGCCCTGGCGATTCTCAACCGGACCGCGAACTCCCGCAGGAAAGCTAATCGGCGGCCGCAACTGGCGGAAGCATAACGGGCCCGCGAAGCTCTTCGTGGAACTGCGCCAGATGCAACAACTCTACGTCAAACCGGCCCGCCAATTCTGTCGCGCCGTGCGGCAGTTTATCGAAGAGTCTGGGCTCGGAATGCCTCTCCCGTAAGTGGGCGCAAAGGTCGATTCCGGTGCGCGAAACTCACCGGTATGACCGCCAACCGGTGTGTCGGTGCCCAGAACCAAGGACAAAGCCCCCGCCAAAGGTCGCAACCCAGATTAAGCAAACGGTAAGCAAGGAAGCATGCCATGTTTGGATTCGGAAAGAGTTCTGTTCCCGCCGGCGTCGTGATTCCAGCCGCCGACATGGTAGAAATCAGACAAAGTATTGATCGCATTCGCCGCGACGTTGCACTGGGGTTGAAGCAGATGCAGGAGCTTGCCGCCGACGTGCGTGAGACGAGAAATTCGTCGATCCGGTTGGAGAATTCCCTGCGTCGAGCCCTGGCAACGATACAGGAATCTGAGGACTGGAAAGATGGCTCAAATCCCGATCCCGATTAGAGCTGCGGCGCCGGTGCTGTGATCACCGCCCCCGCTGCTGCTCTTTAATCAGCGCCTGCCGCGCCGCGTGCCAGAACTGGGCGCCGTCCCCATCGGGGCGGCCTGCAGATTCCCAAAGTTGGTAGGCACGCAACTGAACGGCCGCTTCGTCAATCAGTTGATCGGGTGCGGGCTGGACCGGATCGAGCGCAGGATCAGCGGCTGAATCTGCATCTGGTGGAGCAGCCGTGGCCTGTTCAATATGCGGATCCGGCCGTGAAGCCGGCCGAGACGGTGCTTTGCGCACCGCTCGGCGTAGCTTCCTGACCGGTTTCACAACACGTGCAGCGGCCTTCAGGACTGGCGGTTTCTTGCGAGCCGGCTTCTTCGGCGCGGCCATTGACCTGGTCCTGCTCTTCTTATTCGCCGGCTTCTTTTTGGCCATCGCGAACTCTTCAGACCTGTGAGGCTATTGCAGCTGCGCCAGCGCGTCGAGAGCCTGTCGGATCTGATCAGCGCCGCCGAGCGACTCGGCCAGCCGCTTGACCTCAATTAGTTGTTCAATCGTTGCACGAATCGCGGGGGCCGATGTCACGCGGCGCGTCTTGGCCTGCACCTTTCTGGCCGCGATTCGCACGCGAGGGGCGGCGTTCTGCTTTCGGAAATAAAACGCGACGTTGCTGATGAGGCCGGTCGTCACCTTGACGCCCTCCTTCTGCAAACCGGCCCGAATGACTTTCGGCGAGGCTTTGGGATTCCGTCGCAGAAAATCTCGGATCGATTCGCTCTTGCTGACGGCCACTTTCTTCGGGCGGGTGCCGGTGGCTGCAGCCTTCCGGCGTGTCTTGGCCCGCTTCCCGGCACCGCGATATTTGATTTTGTGCACCAGTGCTTCCGAGACTTCGATCCCCTTCTCCTGGAGACCTGTGATGACGTCTTTTGTCACAGCTTTGGGGTTCGACTTTAAGAATTCGCGAATGGCGTTGCTGCGGGCACCGCGGTCGGGCTTCGGCATAAGTTGTCGTTGCTTTCTTCGACTCGGGTTGTGAATTCGTGTTGGCGATCATTCGCCAGACGAGCAATTATCCTACTGGTATTCGAAAGACGACCGCAACCCTGTCAGCGATGAGCCACGGAACTCCTCTGCAGGTGCAAATTGCTTCTGCACCGGCCAGCCTTTCTGCTGCCCCTGTACAAATCGCCGATCATTTGGGACTGTCCGGCCAAGGTCTCAGACCGAATAATGATCGTGCCAGTGACGGCAGTAGCCTGATTCGAGGCGCCTTAGGCCGACCGTTCGGCAAAAACGTCGAATGAACGCGACAGCACAACTCCCATAGAACCGATTGAATCGATCTTGAACAAATCGAGTTATCCGGCGTTCCATGAAGCCGAGCTCACTTTCGACGGCGGTAAACAAGTGCGGCGGATAAGCGTCTTTTTGCCTCCAGGCTTCAGTGCCGGTGCCGAAACCTATCCGGTCGTTTATTGCTCTGACGGTGGCTCAGTTCCGGCCTTTGGAATGCGGTTGACTCGTTCCATGCAGGCCGGGCTGGTCCCAGCAACCGTTCTCGTCGGCGTTCACAATTCTCCGGATGCCAGGGCGGAAGAGTACCTACCGGGCGTCAGTCAGCAGCAGTTTGATGCACATGCCGATTTCTTCGCAAACAACGTCATCGACTGGGCGCGACGAGAGCTTGGCGTACCTGCCGGGACGCGGTCCACGGCTGTCTTCGGCGTTTCAAACGGCGGCGCCTTTGCCGTGGCGATGGGCTTCCTTCGTCCCGACAAGTTTGGTCACGTGATCGCTTTCTCGGTGGCAAAGAGTCCCAGGCGGTTGGCTTTGCCTTCGCCCCGACCCGAGTCGTTTCCCAGGTTCTATCTGGCGGCTGGCACGACGGGCGGCGAAAACTCCTTTCGTCGGCATACGGCGGCTTTGGCCAAATACCTGGTACGGCACAAGGTCGAGAGCGTGTTTTCCGCACGAGACGGCGGACACGATTTTGAATTCTGGCAAAGCGAATTACCAGCGGCTTTCAACTGGGCCTTCGCACCATGAAGCTTGGTCTCATTACTGACATTCACGAGCACGTCGAGCACTTGCGGACGGCTCGGGCACCGGGAGCGCTGCGCCAGTCGCTCCGGCACATCCGGGGGCGGGCTACAGCCGCGCCCCTGCGGGCCTCCGGTCCCGGCTCCGCTCGCTCACTGGACTGGCCGGACAGCACTGAGGGCAGGACGAAAACCGTAGAAGTTGCTCCGGCTGTCGGGCTGGTTCACATTGCGGTCCCTAGACCGGCAGATCGCGGCGGCGTCGTACCAGCTACCGCCCCGGTACACCCGGGCCAAGTCCCGGACGCTGGCATCGGAAGGCCCCACCGGATCGCTGACATTCCCGTCTCCGTAATCCCCGTATCTGTCGTGGCACCACTCCCAGACATTTCCGTGCATGTCGAACAATCCCCAGCCGTTCGGCAGTCTGCTTCCACAAGCGGCGGCTCCCCATGTGGTTCCGGTGGCATAAAAGGCGTATTTTCGCAGCAACTCCGCATCGGTCCCGCAGGCAAAGTCGGTGGTCGTCCCCGCGCGACAAGCGTACTCCCACTCGGCTTCTGTCGGCAGCCGGTAACCGGTCCCGCTCGCCGAAAGCTGCCATTCGTCGAATTCTTGTTTATCATCAAAATTACCTTTTACTTTCTTTCCGGTCCGTTCATAGCAGGGCGCAAATCCCTCCTTGCGGCTGAGCCAATTGCAAAACAACACAGCATCGTACCAGCTCACTCCGTCCCGTGGGTGGTCGCCTTTTGGGCTGGTGCCACCATTCCCCTGTTGCCAGTAGACGGGCTTGTCTGCTTTCGGACAGTCAGGATCATCCATGAATTTCTGGAACTGGTCGACCGACACCTCGAGATCGCCGAGAAAGAATGGCCACGTGAGTTTCACCGTTTGCTTTGCACTGCCGTTAACGCGGTCAAAACCACCCGGCTGGACTTTCAGCATCGTCATACCCAGCGAATTGACGAATCGTTCGCAGTTCTCGCTGGGCTGGCCGGGGGCCGACGCGACGGGCAGCTCGGTCCCCCACTGACGCAGCGCCCAGCCGGCCGCGCTGTGCGTGACATTATCGTGCGAAAATTGAAACCACTCCGCGAAAAGCCGTTCCCAGGCGCTCTTTCCCGCGATCGTCAACCGGTCTGGCGGGAGGCTGCCAATCGCCAGGCAGATCGCCGAGCGCAGTCCGGGATCAGAGAGCATTCGGCAATTCACCTCCAAATATGCCACGTCCCCGTGCCAAGCCGAAAGCTCGTCGATGAAGATCGTGCGCTGGGCCGGGTCGGGCCGCTCTTCGATGCGGCACATGTCTGCCGCGAGGAGGCCGTCTCCCAGATGGAGCGCAACAACCGCCAGGCGAGCCTTGAGACGCCAATCTTGTTTCGACCCGATTTCATTCGCGAGGGAGTTAATGGCGCTACGTGAAACATTGCGGGCATGACGGAAAGCTGAAACAAAGTTGTCGACTTCTGCCGGGGCGGAACGTGCGATTTGTGAACACAGGAACGGAGCGACGGGTTCGCCGTATTCGGCGAGGGCATACGCCAACGCCGTCATTGAAGCTGGGCGCACGCCGGTGGTGGGTCTCGTGAGTCCAAGTTGCCGACGCACCTCGGTGCTTTCGTATCGGGATTTGAGCTCATGCAGCACCAAGTCGCGGGGCAACCTGTGCAAGTCGCGCACGCCGTAAGAGACAATCGGTCCGGTAGCATTTTGCATTGCATCGACCGCAGTGACGACCTCCCGTTGCAGGCTCTGTTGTCGCTCAATCGCGGCCGCGTGACGGTACATCAATCCGCCCACGATTGAAACTGCCAACACGGCCGCCACAACACTTGGTATCAGAGGCCGGCGCTTGCACCATCGCCAACTGCGATCAAACATGCTGATTGGGCGAGCGACGATCGGTTCGCCGATCAGAAACCGTTGCAATTCTTTGGCGACATCTTGGGCAGACTGATATCGCCGGGCTGGATCCTTCTCCAGGCATTTGAGTGAAATTGTATTGAGATCGAGCGGGATTCCTGAGTTGAGATGTCGCGGCGGGACCGGTTCCTGCTTTTGGACCTGTAACAGAGTTTCGAGTGGGCTGGCAGCCTGGAACGGCGGTCTTCCGGTCAACAGGCAATACAGAATCGCGCCCATCGAGTAGACATCGGAGAGCCGCCCCACAGTACTGACCTCCCCGGCTGCCTGCTCGGGCGGCATATAGCTAGGAGTGCCCAGGATCTGTCCCGTCCCCGTCAGGTCCGAGCCGCTCTCGGTCAGCTTGGCCAGGCCGAAGTCGGTGACGCGGGGTTTGCCCTCTTTGTCGAGCAGGATATTGCCGGGTTTTAAGTCGCGGTGGATCACCCCTTTGTCGTGTGCGTACTGCACGGCTTCGGAGACCGTCTTGACGATCTCCGCCGCGGCTCTTGGTTCCAGCGGTCCCTCCGCAACTCTCTTGGCCAGGCTCTGCCCTTCGACGAACCCCATCGAGAAAAAGTGCTGGCCGTCCTGCTCCCCCACTTCGTAAACCGGAACGATCCCCGGATGATCGAGCTGGGCTGCCGCCTCGGCTTCAGTGTGGAACCGTTGCACGTCCTCGGGGCCGGCGAGTTGCCCTCCCAGAATCATCTTCACCGCGACGATGCGGTTCAACGTCACCTGCCGGGCTTTGAAGACGACCCCCATCCCCCCGCGAGCGATTTCCTGGATCAGTTCGTAATCGCCGAAGTAGCGGAGAACGACTTTCGGCGAGGGAACGTCTCGCTGCTGATATGTCAGCGTCGGTTCAACAGAGTCTGATGCTGGTTGCTCTGGTGGCATACGCGACAGCATGGCCCTTGGGTCGAGAGAAATCAACCGGCATCTGTCCGGTTGATCTGGAATCATTGTCCAACAGGCGCCGGTGCTCGCCGCCCTGGTCACCCGTGTCGCCATTTTTTGCAAATTCCGCCGCTCGGGTGCCAGGTCGGACACGGTGTCCGGGAGCGTCCACGCGGGCCTGTTTTTCAGAAAGTCTGTCACCGGTGTCGGCGAGGAGTGTGCTCCGTTGCCGTGATGAACCTGCGAAAAAGCTCTCTAGCGACATTCCGCCAAGCGCGATAGTCTACGCCGTGCTCAGGAAGAGCAACAATTCCACGTACTGAGATTGGAAGAGCGACATGGATGTCAAGCGCACCGGAATCATCCTCAAGCCGACCAACTCCCGCGTTGTCATCCGGCCGTTTGAGGTGGCGAACGAGAATCGGGTTGAGAAAATCGTCGCGCGGATCGCGTCCCTCACCGAATCGGAGGTCGAGTGCCAGTTAGAGAAGGTGATGCGGGAGTTCTATGAGCGGCACCAGCGGCCCCGCGAGTTTTTTCTGCATCGGTTTGACCAAGTCCGCAAACACCTGCTTACCGATCAGCCGGTCAGCGAAAGCCGGCGTCTGCTGATCGGCGCCTACTTCACCCAGGAATACGCGCTGGAATCGGCGGCCCTGTTCAACCCGTCGATGGTCTGGCACCCCGACCAGTCGGGGCTGCCCGCCGGTTCCCGCCGGTTCATCCTTAGCCTGCGGGCCACCGGCGAGGGGCATATCTCGTCGATTACGTTCCGATCCGGGGTGATCGACTCTGACAGTCGGATTCGTATGGACGAGCCGACTCGGTTCGTCCAGGCTCCTGATCTGGTGCCCAACGCCCTTTACGAGAAGAGCCTCTTCTACCGCAAGCTGAGCGAACTGGGGGTCAACGGCCCGTTGACCGACCAGACGATAGCCGCGCTGGGTGACCATTTCACTCTCGACGAGCTGGGGCGCACGCTCAACAACGTCCTGAAGCACAACCGGGCTCGCCAGCGCGAATGGGAACCCATCGCCCAGACGATGCTCGTTTTGGCCAAGGCCAACTACGAGATCCGCTTCGACCCGACTCTCAACGTCTCGGAACGAATCATCTTTCCGTCGTCGCCCAGCGAGACTAACGGAATCGAGGACGCGCGGTTCGTCCGGTTCACGCACGCTGATGGCCAGATCAGCTACTACGCGACCTACACCGCGTACGATGGCCGAGTGACCCTGCCTCAAATGCTCGAAACAGAGGACTTTCTCCATTTCAAGGTGAGTACCCTGAACGGGCCGGAGGTCCGGAACAAGGGCTTCGCACTCTTCCCGCGCATGGTCAATGGGCA
>JACQFH010000095.1 GCA_016200145.1 Planctomycetia bacterium
CTGCCGCCCTCACCCCGGCCCTCTCCCAGCGGGAGAGGGAGTGGTTGTGAGGGATGCCTTGTGACTTTAGGCATTGATACATAGATTGGATGGGCATGATTGTCAATACGGACTTCGCGAGAGTGCCCTCCGCCTGAGGCGGACCGCAAAAGCGGCCGGGGCACGGTGCCGACGGGTATGGCGAGACCGACACGCCGGCTACAATCGGTGAACCTTGCCCACGCACATTCTGCTCATCGACTGCCCGGACGAAACAGGGCTCGTGCACCGGATCACCGGGGTGCTTTGCCGGCACGACTGCAACATCGTCGCCAACAGCGAGTTCGTCGACCGCGACAAGGGGCACTTCTTCATGCGGACCGAATTTTCGGGCGAGATCGACGCCGGCGCGATCGAGCGCGAAGTGCGCGCGGTCCTGCCGGGCGGCTCGGCGATCCGCATGGCCGACGACGTCCCCCGCCGGGTCGTCGTACTGGCGACGACGGAACCGCACTGTCTGGGAGACCTGCTGATCCGCCACGAGTACGGCGAGCTGAATTCAAAAATCGTGGCGGTGATCAGCAATCATGCCGAGCTGGGGGGCCTCGTCGGCAAATTCGGCCTGCCGTTTCATCACGTCAGCCACGAGGGGCTTGACCGCGCGGCCCACGAGGCGGCGGTCCTCGAAACGCTGGGCCGCTACGCGCCGGAGTACATTGTGCTCGCCAAGTACATGCGCGTGCTGTCGCCCGCGTTCGTGGAAAAATATCCGCAGCGGATCATCAACATCCATCACTCGTTCCTGCCGGCGTTCGCCGGGGCGGGCCCGTACCGGCAGGCGTTCGAGCGGGGCGTAAAGATCATCGGGGCCACCGCGCACTACGTGAATGCCGGGCTCGACACCGGCCCGATCATCGCGCAGGACGTGATTTCGGTGAATCACAGCCACACCGCGGCCGACATGGCACTTGCCGGCCGCGACGTGGAGAAAATTGTGCTCGCCCGCGCCCTGAAACTGGTATTCGAAGAGCGCGTCTTCCTGAGCGGCAACCGCACGATCATTTTTGAGTGAAGCGGTGGATCACCTGCGCCTGCGGCAGGTGGCTCAGGATGTAGATCTCTCCCTTTTCGTCTTCGCCGAACGACGGAATCGGGATGCCGTATCCGGGAATCTCGCGATTGGCGACGACGCGCCCTTTCGCCGCGTCATACCACAGCGCCCAGACCTTGGACGAGACGTAGTCGGCATAGACGTACGCCCCGGCCAGCTCGGGGATTTTGGTCCCGCGGTAGACGTTCCCGCCGGTGATCGACTTGCCCACGTCGTGATGATATTCCCAGATCGGCTCGATCAGGTCGGGACGGACGTCCACTCCCTTCCGGCTGAACGGATGCAGCGACTCGCGGATGCTCCAGCCGTAGTTTCCTCCCGATTTGAGAATGTTGATCTCTTCGTACAGATTCTGTCCGACTTCGCCCGCCCACAATTCGCCCGTCTTGCGGTCGAACGCCATCCGCCACAGGTTGCGCACTCCGTAAGCCCAGACTTCCGGAGCCGCCCCCTCTTTGCCGACGAACGGATTGTCTTTCGGAATCGCGTAGTTCTTGCCGTTCTCCTTGTGGTCGACGTCGATCCGCAGGACTTTGCCGAGCAGGGTCGAGAGCTTCTGTCCGTTCCCGTGGGGATCGTCCCCCGCGCCGCCGTCGCCGTGCGTGATATAGAGGTATCCGTCGGGCCCGAACAGAATTGTGCCGCCGTCGTGGTTCCAATACGGTTTTTCGAAGCGAATGATCTCTTCTTCGGAATCGGGGTCGGCCCGGTTGGGGTCGTCGCTGCTCACGCGGAACCGCGACACGACGTTGGCCATGCGGGCCTTGACGTCGGTGTAGAACACGAAGAACTGGCCGTTCTGCTTGTACTTGGGATGGAAGGCCATCCCCAGCAGGCCCTCTTCGTTCTGATTGTCGAGATAGCGGACTCGCTTCGTGATGTCGAGAAAGACTTTCGTCGCGGTCGCCTTTTCATCATTGGGAAAGACGTGAACCGTGCCCTGCTGGATGGGGACGAAGATGCGGTTCGAGCCGTCGCCGGCGTGCGTCAGCAGAATGGGGCGCAGCGGCGTGACTTTGCCGGTGTCGCTCTCGGCCTTCCAGCCGGTCCATTCGAGCTTGGGGAAGGCAGGGACGACGTTGAGAGCCAGCGGCGATTCATCGACCTCCCATCCCGGAATCGACGTGGGGAGCGCGACGAGCGTGCCGGCCTTCATGTCGGGGACGAGCAGGTGCCTGCCCGACGCATCGACGCAACTGTCGGCGGCCTGTTCGAAACCTTCCTTGACGAGAATCGGTTTCTGTCCCGGGCGCGGAATGCCCCAGACTTTTCCCGACTTCCACGACGTGATGTACAGGCGGCCGAATTTGTCCCAGGTCAGGCCGTCGCCGCCGTCGAAGCCCTCGGCGATTTTCTGGGCCGAATTGTCGGCGAGCTTGATGCGATACAAAAAGCCGCTGCCGAAATCGAGCATCAGGAGGTGCGACATGCCGTCGAGCGTGAGGCCGTTGGGCGTGTGGAGGCCCTCAAGGTTTTTTGCATTCACGACGAGCTTGGCAGTACCCGAACGGATATCGACTCGATACACCGCGCCGCCCGTCCCCTGCAGGTCTCCCGAGTCGCTGACGTACAGTACGCCACCCCGTTCAGGATCGACAGCGATGTCGTTCAGGAATTGCGGCGGAGTCGGGAATTTGTCGGGGGCGGCGAGAACCGAAACTTTGCCTTCCAGGTCGATTTTCACGACCCGGGTCTTGTCGGTGACGTAGAACCACTTGTCGAAAAAGACGATGCCTTTGGGGTCGTTGAGGCCCGTGGCGACCGTCGCCATCCTCGTTGAACGCGCCAATCTCGGTGACGTAAGCCAGCCCGTCGGGCCCGATGCAGACCGATTCGGGGTTTTTGAGGCCCGAAGCGATCGGCTTCGGCAGGTCGGCAGCGAACAGCGGAGACGCCGCCAGCAGGGCGCCGACGGCGATCAAACGGTGCATTCTCATGGTGAATCCTTGGGTGCAAGTCACGTGATTAAGTCATTGGCAGGGGATGTGAATTTACCCGGTTTCAATTCGCAAATCCAATGTGAAGCCGAACGAGGGTGATTGGTGACATGATCGTGTCTGGATACGCGTCAGTCCCAAAGGGACGTTCCTATTCCAGCCCAGGCCAACGGCCTGGGTCCACGATCGATCATTCAAGCCAAAGCCCCAACGGGGCGCCGCTATGATTGATTTCGGATCTGGGGTTTCGAATTTCGGATTTGTTTTTTTGGTTGCCCGATGTCGTATCTGAATTCCGAAATTCGAATTCCAGCTACGCCTCTAGCGGAGACCCAGGCCGCTGGCCTGGGCTGACTTAGGACCGCCACGTTGTGGCTTTTGTACTCGTTGTTGCTCTTCGCTCCGCCACAGGTTGCGGGCGCAAAACGCCGGCGATAGCATCGCGCTAATTCGAGTGCATGATTCATTCACCGTTGCGGGGGCTGCCGTATGAGAATTCCCATCGCGAACTCAGCGCTCGTCGTGGCACTTCTCGCGCCGGGCTTGCCGATCATTGCGGCCGAGCTGGAACCGGTCGCCGTCGAGGGGCAGCCGCTGGCAGCGAATGTAGCCCGGCTCGTCGAAGCACTTGGCACGCTGGGCGCGCCGCTGCCGCAGAAAACGGCCGACGGCCTGGCGCAGTCCGGCAAAGCGCGCGACGCCGCGGCGTTGCAGCGCCTGCTCGATCCGCACGTGCTCTTCGTCGTCTCGATCAATCCTGAGTCGCGCGTGAAAGTCGACCGCGGGCCGGCACCGGCCGCTCTGCAGCAGGCAGGCTTCACGCCAGTCGTCGTAAAGATCGTCAACCAGAGCACCGTTACGAAGCGACTGGGGATCACGAGCCCACAGTCAGGGCCGGTGTACGCCGGCGTTGCAGAGCTCAGCATGAAGCGCCAGCAGCAGGAGGAGTTGCGAAAGAACGAAAACCGTGACAAAGCCACCGATCGTTTTTTGCACGTCGAGATGTTCGCCGCGCCTCCCATGACGGCCAACTTGAGCGGACTTACCGTCGAATACGCCATCGCGCTCATCTACAGCAGCGAAGCCGGGAAGCGGGAAGCGACAATCGGGTTCGACGTGGCGCAGGGCAATCAGGACCTGGGGTTTCGCGGCGAGGTCCCCGTGCTGTTCGACGTGCGCGAGGCGCGGCGAGTGAGCCTGGCCGTGCGCGACTGGGACGGCGCGCCGACAACCGCCAAGCTGCTGTTCCGCGATGCGCAGGGCCACGTCTTTCCGCCGCAGCCCAAACGGCTGGCCCCCGATTTCTTTTTCCAGCCGCACATCTATCGTGCGAATGGAGAAAATGTCCTGCTGCCCCCGGGCCGATTCAAGATGCAGTTCAGCCGCGGTCCTGAATACCGCGTGCTCGAGCGGGAAATCACCGTGCCGGCCAAGGGTGAAGCGACGATCCGCGTCGACCTCGAACGCTGGATCAATCCGATGGAATTTGGATTTTTCAATGGCGATCACCATATCCACGCCGCCGGATGCGCCCACTACACCAGCCCCACGCAGGGTGT
Source organism: Planctomycetia bacterium (assembly GCA_016200145.1). GTDB lineage: Bacteria > Planctomycetota > Planctomycetia > Planctomycetales > Planctomycetaceae > JACQFH01. Next base: position 4,587 of record JACQFH010000095.1, read on the forward strand.
CACGCCGGCCGACATGTTCCTGCAGGTGAAAGGCGAAGGCCTGAACGTCGGCTGCGTCCTCACCTGGGGACCATGTTACGACCACCAGCGGCAGTTCTTTGCGCCGACGGCCCTCGACATCAGCGAGCCCCGCACGCTGCTGAAATACGACCTGGAGATCAGCGGGTTCGGTTCGCAGGCGCTGGGGCACGTCTGCCTCTTGAACCTCAAAGACCAGACGTATCCCGGTTCCGAGGGAACTTCCACGCGCGGCTGGCCGACCTGGACGACGCCCGTCCTGCGCTGGGCGAAAGAACAAGGAGGCGTGACCGGCTACGCCCATTCCGCCAGCGGCATGCAGATCGACCCGCCGGCGGCGGCCAAACGTCTGATCGCCGGCTCCGATCGCGACAAAGATGGCCAGCTTTCGACCGCCGAAAGCGCGCAGACGCTGCTTCCCGACGAATTTGCGAAGATCGACACCGATGGCGATGGAAAAATCTCCGAGCAGGAATTGACGACCTGCATCGACCGCACGGCCGATGAGCTGCCCAACCTGACGATCCCCGAAATGAACGGCGTGGGGGCGATGGAATTCTGCGTCAGCACGGCGGAAGGTGTGTGCGATTTCTTGAGCGCAATGGACACGGCGCGGATCCAGGAATGGAACTGCTGGTATCACGTGCTCAACTGCGGGTTCCCGTTGAAGGTCAGCGGCGAGACCGATTTCCCGTGCATGAGCAGCCGTAGCGTCGGGCAGGGGCGGGTCTACGTGCAGCTCGGCCAGCCCGAGCGGGTCGACTTCGTCGAATGGTGCAAAGGGCTGGGGGCCGGTCGCTCGTACGTCTCCGACGGCTACGCGCACGCCGTGCACTTCGACGTGGAAGGCAAGACGCCCGGCACCGAAAATGTGGCGCTGAGCGCGCCGGCGCGGGTCAAGGCCCATGCGCGAGTCTCGTTCGCCCCACAGATTCCCAAGGCAATCGCGTACGGGACGCAGCCTGCCGCCGCGGGCCGGCGCATCGTGGGGGATACCGTCCTGCTGCACGGGCCGCGCGGCGAAGAGCTGGAAGACGGGGGAATGAAACTCGTGGAGCTGATCGTGAATGGCAACGTGGCCGGTATGCAGCGCATTCCTGCTGATGGAAAAGTCCATGATCTGCAATTCGATGTGCCGATTGAGCGCAGCAGTTGGGTGGCGCTGCGCCAGTTTCCGCAGTTGCACACGAACCCGGTAAACGTGATCGTCGCCGAGCGGCCGATCCGTGCGTCGCGGAAGAGCGCGCAGTGGTGCATCGCCTGCACCGAGCTGTTGTGGAAGAACCGCGAAAAGAATATCAGCCCGTCCGAACGCAACGCTGCCCGCGAAACATTCCAGCGCGCGCTCGAACGCTATCGCCAGATCGCTGCGGAGTGCGCCGAGTAGCCGCTGGAGTTCAGGCTTCAGCCTGCGCTCTTGCCGGGTCGCGCACACGATTGCAACCGTGGAGATCGGACGGGGGTGCATCCGTCAGAAGCAGCTCGCAACGGATGCAGTTTTGTGAACGCCATCCAGTTGCACAGGCTGAAGCCTGAACTCCAACGGTCAGGCTGGAAAGCCAGCCGTCTGAAAGTGACAGCTAAGGGCTACGGCTCTTCGGGTTAAGTTGCTTGGACGCCTGCTTTTCTGAGATCAGCCTGGCTGTGGAAACGTGCTGGAATTTG
>JACQFH010000096.1 GCA_016200145.1 Planctomycetia bacterium
ACCGCGACGCGCTGCTGTTCGCCCACCGACATCCGGGCCGGGCGATGGTGCAGGCGGTGCGTGAGGCCCACTTTATCGAGCAGGTCGAGGGCCCATTTGCGGTCCACGGGCCTTCCGGAAAAGCTCATGCCCAGCAGCACGTTTTCGAGGGCCGTGAACGCGCCCAGCAGGTTGAAGGTCTGGAACACGAATCCGATCTTCTGCGCGCGGAAGCGGTCGCGGCGGACTTCGTGCAGGCGGGCCACGTCGATGTTGTCGATGATGACCGAGCCCGAATCGGGGAGGGTAATGCCGGCGATCACGTTGAGCAGCGTCGTTTTGCCCCCGCCACTGGGCCCCAGCAGGGCCGTCTGCTCGCCCGATTGCAGCGAAAATTGGGCGATATTCAGAATGGGCAGCGCTCGGCCGTCGGGCTCACGATAACTCTTGCGGACATCCTTGAGAACCAGCGACACGAATCGTTTTCTCCCATAGGCGCAGCAGACGTTCTCGCAGGGCCGGCTATCTTCGCGATCTGGCGAATTTCCCGCAAGAGGGAGCCGCGCCGCTGCCAGACATACGCCGGAAACCAGCCAAACGTGGGGAAGCAATTCCCGCGCGGCAGGCGGGACCTACGGATGCGCCGCCCATGTGGCCAATTCATCCAGGCGCTGGGTCGTCAGCGTGGCGGGGTCCCAGGGGTCGAGATCGGCGATCGGCGCTTTCCAGTGCGAGAGGATCTCGAGGGCCGAGAGGCGCGTTGCCAGGTTTCCGCTGCGAAATGCGCCGGCGACGGCCGCCGCGGACAGGTCCCGGCGGAGGGAGATGCGGCGGATGACTTCGTCGCGCAATTCGGCGTCGCGGTGGCCCAACAGGCGAATGAATTTGGGGAGCGTGTCGGCCGAAAGTTCCGGAATTTCGGCGATGGGCGCGCCGGAATCGCCGGCTGCGTTCGGATCGGCGGCGCGCCGCAGCCAGTCGACGAGGGTCCGCGCGGCAAGGTACCCGTCACGAGAACGCAGCGTGCCGCCCGCGGCGTCGAGGATCCGCAGCGCAGGGATGGGGCCGACATTCAGCTTTTGCACTTCGTCGGCGTCGTCATCGGCATCAAGCTCGACAAGGACCCACCGAGCCAGCTCCTGCTGCACTTCCGGCTTTTCCATCTCGCGTTCGAGCTTACGGCACCAGCCGCACCATTCGGCGCCGACGCGGACGAACACCAGCGCCTTCCGCTCGCGCGCCTCGCGCAGCGCGGGCTCGAGGCTTTTGTGCCAGGTCGGCGGGCCCGCGGGCCCCTCGTCGGCATCATCGCGCGGCAGTTCAATCGCCTGCGGCCGCGGCTCGTCCGGTGCATCGGGCACACCGGCCGTCGCATTAACTGCGAATACAGAAGTCAGGAACAGAAAAGCCGGCAATGTCTTCTGCATAATTGATCGGTTGCGAAAACAGTTTTCAGTTTGCATGGAATTCAGGATAATACCCACGGATGGCGTGGCAAACCCACGGATGAGGGGTGAGGAACCACGAAATACACGAAAGACGCGAAACCAGATCTACGAAAACTCGATCCGCAGATTTCACAGATTTCCGCAGATGATCCCTGGCGCAGGGCCCGCCTTCAATCTGTGAAAATCTGCGCAATCTGTGGATATTCCCTTTCGTCGTAAATTCTTCATCCGTGGGATTGCCACGCCATCCGTGGCTCAATTCGTTTTTGCCGGTTCCTGTGCCGGTTCGCCGTGGGCGATGAGGGACCAGAATGATTCGTAATCGAACTGGGGGCTGTTCTCGTGATCGTGGCATTGCACGCAACGGTCGCGGGCATCGTACAGCGTCTTGATTGACGGCTTGCGGGCGTGCGCGTGCGAGGGGCCGTGACACGTCTCGCAGCCGACGTTGACCCGCTCCGAGCCCGTTCGCAGCGACGCAAAACCGCCCGGCAATCCGTAGCCGGTCGTATGACAGTGCTGGCAGTATGGATCGACGTGTGACCCTTTGTCGAGCAGCGTCTTCCAGGCGTGACCGTGGCGGCTGCCGCTCCAGGAACTGCAATCCTCGCCGTGGCAGACCTGACAGGCCGTGGTGCCGGCGACGTGAAAATCGGCGGGCAGCTTCGCGGGCAGAGGCGGCGAAAAGCCAGTCTGGTCGGCGGGGAAATCGATCTTGCCGAGTTCCTCGCGAAAGCGAGTCAGGTTGGTCAACTGCGTCGCATTGTCCGCCACGTCTGGCCCGAGCTCGACGATCTTGCCGTCCCAGGGAGCATCCTTGGAGCGCTTTTCGAGATGCACGAGAAACTTGCCTTTATTCGTCGTGGACCCCCACAGGGTGGGGCCTGTGCGGCGCGGAGCGATGCTCTGGCGCGTGGGACCTCCGACGACGAGGTCGGCCTCGGGGACCCGCGCCACGAAGATTCCGCCGGGTCGGCGACTTTGAGGCCCGCGGTGGCGAATTTCGGCGACAGCACTCCCACAACGACGAACCGCGTGTCGCCTCGCGCGACGAGCTGGTGTGACGGGCAGATGTTCTGGCCGTCTGCGTCGACGACGTTGGCGCTGACGAACGGAGCCGACAGTTCCCCCTGCAGTCGACGCAGTTCCACTGCGCCGAGCTGCGCCTCGGCTGCGCCGATGTTGTGCGCCACGGTCTGGATTTCGGCTTCGCCCCGGAGCAGGTACTCGAATTTCTTGCGGTCATAGGGCGATTTGCCCCCCGGCGCGCCGCCCGCGTCGGCAACCAGCACGTCGGAGGCGACGCCGATCTGCAGGACGTGCGTGGCGCGGCGCGGCAATCCACCCGCCTGCTTCGACGAGCAGCCGCAGGGGACGATCCAGCCGGCCGTGTCGCAACTGACGACAACGGCGAGCGGGCGGGATATCGCTATGCCGCCGGCCGTCGCGCCGCCGCCTTTGTCGCAGCCGCAGAGCGCGATCAATAGAAGCACGGCGCAGCGCGGCCAATGACGCGGGACGGGTACGGGCAATTGCTGAATATGGCCTTCAGTCAAATCATTACCGCGGCAATCATGGGGGAACGAAATTGAGGCCACGGATGAAACTCGGACAAAACACGGATACGGACGGGGCGTCGTAAATCCGTGTTTTATCCATGTTTCATCCGTGGCTCCCTGAACCGCTGGCATTGTTCAATACATCAGCGCATACGCGAGGATATTCACGTTGATATCCACGCTGTTCGTGATCTCGTTGCCGCCGCAGCAGCAGCAGCCCTGGCTGTGCTGCGTGTCGTTGAGCCCGTCCTGCGAATAGATCACTCCCAGGCGGCCACCCAGCGAGACTCCTTCC
>JACQFH010000091.1 GCA_016200145.1 Planctomycetia bacterium
AGCGGATCCGCGAGTACTCGCGGATCCGCTCGAGGTGCGTGCCCGTGTCGTTGTCGCGCGACTCGGCCAGTTTGGCCAGGGCGAAGATCGTGACGTCGCGGCTTTCCAGCGTCAGGATCCGCTCGCCGGTGCGAATGCGAACCAGCAGCTCCTGCGGGTCGAACGGCTTCGAGATAAAGTCGTCGGCGCCGGCGTCGAAACCTTCGACCACCGAATCGGTCCCCTCGTGCGACGTCAGCAGGATGATGTACGTGTAGCCGCTGGCCTGTCGGCGGCGGATTTCGCGGCACAGCTCCAGGCCGCTCATCCTGGGCATGGCCCAGTCCGAAATCACAAGCTGAAACTGCCCGGTGCGAACCAGATCGAGCGCTTCCACCCCGTCCGAGGCGGTGGTGACTTCGTAATCGAACTGTTCGAGGCAGTAACGCAGCATCAGCAGCGTCACTTCATCGTCGTCGGCAATCAGCACGCGCATGGTCGATCCCCTCTGGTCACTTGATCGTCCCGGCCGGGCCCGCCGCTGGGACGCTGACGGCCGGTGCGAAGGCATCGGCGCAGCGAACGAATTCCTGCCATTCCGAACGCAATTGCGTGAGCGCGAGCTCCAGCCCCACGCCGTTCTGCTCGCGCCCCAGCAGCTCCAGCGACATGGCGATTTTCCGCAGTCCGGGCGCCGAAACGTTTCCCGCCGCTCCCTTGAAGCGATGAGCCACCTCGATGACGGTCGCGAAATCGGCCTGGGCAATCGCCTGCTCCAGCCGCGCCAGATCCGCATGCCCGGCATTCCGAAAGCTCGCCAGCACGCGCAGAATCAAGTCGATATTCCCCAGGCACCGGCCCAGGAGCGACATCAGATCGAGTGCCGCGTGAGCGCTCTCGCGCGATGGACCTGCACTCTCGGCCGCGGCATGCCAGGGATGTGCGTCGGCGCTGTCGGCGGCACGGCGACACTCATCCACTTCGACCAGAGACAGCACGTCCGCCAGCGAGCAACCCGGTTTGGGTTCGCGTGTTGCGGTACGAGGCAGAGTGGTTTGTGCATTCATGACGGCACCCGAATCTGTTTGAATCACATACCTATTCTTTACGTCATAAACCGGGGGCACACCCGTTTTCCGGCATAGTCGTTAGTGGAATGCCTCCGCGAGGCCGGCCGCTTATAGGGGGAATCCCGATTCCCGCGGGAAATCCCGAGTAATTCCCCGCACCGGCCCATCGCAAATCGGTCCGGCGGAGAGGGATCGGGCGAGAATTCCGCCCGCCACGGCCAGTTTGGCTGGATGCGTAAAACCGCTGCAACCGATATTCCCATTAAATTCGTTAAAGCCGGAACACGATTTCGGGCCAGAAGACTTGACCATCGACGTGGGATAGGCTTCCAGCCTGTCGTAATTCCTGCCTGTCGAATTTCGCGGGAGTACACAGGCTGGAAGCCTATGCCACGGCGTGTTTCAACACGCGGTTTGCACTCTTGCGCGAGGCCGACATGACAAGAATCTCTTTGACCCGAGCAGGGTTAGGACTCTGGTTCGCCCTTTTTTGCCATACCACGGCGTTCGGGCAGATCGGCGCCATCCTTTCGGGGATTGGCCCAGTCAACCGCTCGATGGGAGGCGCGGCGACCGCCGCGCCGCTCGATACGCTCGGGGCCTTTCAATGGAACCCGGCGACGATCACGGCCCTGCCCAACTCGGCCGATTTCGGGCTGGAGCTGCTTGTTCCGCAATCCAGGCTCGGGTCGAGTGTCGCAGGCTCGGGTCGAGTGTCGCCGCCGGCGCATTGGGCCCGGGAGTTCCGCCAGTGAACCTTTCGGATTCAAACAACAGCGTCACCAACGTCTTTCCGCTCCCCTTCGTCGGCGCCGTGTATCGGGAGTCTGACGAATCCCGCGTCACCTATGGTTTGGGCCTGCTGACGGTCGGCGGCTTCAGCGTGAACTTTCCCGGCAGCCTGACGAACCCGATTCTGATGCCCCCGCCTCCCGCGGGTCTGGGCGTCGGTCCCATCTACTCGCAATACCAGATTGTGCAGTTCATTCCGACGATTGCCTGGCAGGTGACTGATCGGCTGTCGGTCGCCTTTTCGCCGATCGCCGACCTGGCGACGCTGTCGGTCGATCCGGGGTTTCTCGCCGCGCCCGACGACGCCAACGGCAACGGCGTTTCCACGTATCCGGCGCTGACGCACGGTACGTTGAAGATCGGCATCGACGCGCCGCTGATTGCTTCCGTGGGAGCAGCGTACACCGGCTACGCGCGAACACTGCTCGCTATCGACGCGCGATACGTCGGCTACCGCAACACGCGGGGCTTTTTGAATTTCGGCTTCGGTCCCGACGGGGCCGTGCAGGGGCTGGGCTGGAGCGACATCTTCGCTCTTTCGACAGGGGCCCAGTATCTGGTCACCGACGCCCTGGCCGTGCGGATGGGATATTCGTTTAATACGAACCCGATCCAGAACGACCGCACGTTCTTCAACATCATGTCGCCGCTGGTGATTCAGCACGGCGTGTCGATCGGCGGCTCGTACAGCCTGACGGCGTGTCTGAAGCTGTCGCTGGCGTACTCGCACTTCTTCGAGAACACGATCAGCGGCCCGATGGTGAGCCCGATCTTCGGCCCCCTCCCCGGCACCAGCGTCACCGCCAGCGCCGCCGCCGACGCCGTCACCCTGGGCGCGACGTTTCTGTTCTAAAGCAGATGCGGCATCCTGCCGCATCCCCCAATTTGTCGATGTGGCATCCTGCCGCATCTCTCAGGGAAGTAGGTCACCCTTTCCAGGCTGACAGCGCTGCGAATTCCCTGAAGCTCATCGGTCACCGGCCAGCGCGCTAATCGTTCCGCCGGACGTCGTCCGTGTGGGCCTGGGGACAGACGATTCACGACGGGGGCGCATTGCCGTCAGGCTGGAAAGCCTGACCTACAGGGCCTCGATGACGTGGCGGCCCATTTCGACCGTGCCGATGCTCGGGGCGCCGCCGGCGATGTCGCGGGTGCGGTGGCCGGCGGCGAGGACGCGGTCGACGGCCGTTTCGATGCACGCGGCTTCCTGTTCCAGGTTCAGCGAGTGCCGCAGCAGCATGGCCAGGGCCAGGATCGTTGCCAGGGGATTGGCGATTCCCTTCCCGGCGATGTCGGGGGCCGAGCCGTGGATCGGTTCGTACAGGCCCGGTCCCGAGCTGCCCAGCGACGCCGAGGGGAGCAAGCCCATCGACCCCGTCAGCATCGAGCCCTCGTCGGTCAGAATGTCGCCGAACATGTTCTCGGTGACGACGACGTCGAAGTCGCGCGGGCGCGAGATGAGGTGCATGGCCATCGAGTCGACGAGCACGACGTCGTACTTGACGTCGGGGAACTCGGCGCTCATCAGCTTCGCCGAGACGCTGCGCCACAGGCGCGACGGCTCCAGGACGTTGGCCTTGTCGACCATCGTCAGGCGTCCGCGGCGTTTTCGCGCAGCCAGTGCCGCCACGCGCACGACCCGCTCGATCTCGCCCGTGTTGTAGATCATGGTGCTGAACGCTTCTTCTCCCGAGGCGTGCGGTTTGCGCCCCGACGCGCCGAAATACAATCCCCCCGTCAGCTCGCGGACGAACAAAATGTCGGTCCCGGAAATGATCGACGACTTCAGGGGCGAGGCATCGAGCAAGTGCGGCGACGGCTTGATCGGCCGCAGGTTGGCGAACAATTCCAGTTCTTTTCGCAGCCTGAGGAGCCCTACTTCGGGACGGGTCTTGGCGCCCGGGTCGTCCCACTTGGGGCCGCCCACGGCCCCCAGCAGCATGGCCGCCGATGTTCTGCACGCGCTCAGCGTTTCCGCCGGCAGTGGATCGCCGTGACTGTCGATGGCATTGCCCCCGATCGGCATCCGGCGGGTGTGGAACTTGTGCCCGAACCGGCGGGCGACGGCCTCGAGCACGCGCTCGGCCTCGGCGACAACTTCGGGACCGATTCCGTCACCGGGCAACAGGATCAGACTGGCTTCCACGCGTACCTCCGCTTGAGTTTTCGGTGGCGTCCCAACTTGCGGCTGCAGTGTCCAGGCCGCTTCAGAGCAGCCGGGGCACGTTCACACATCCAGATCAGCTTCAGGACACGACCAGTTGTTTACGATTGCGCAACCGGCAAAGACGGAAATCGTACAAAACCTACAATCAGTTTTCGAGCACCTGCCGCGAGGAAAGCCGGCCGAACCGCCGCCGTCCACGTCAAGTCCGCCGCGTGCCCCCTCCGATCCAAAGGGTACACAAGACTGGCCTCGCGCGACGGATTGCCCATTGTTCGGCCAGGCGATTCCGGGTTACCTGTCACGAGGGTTCCGCCATGCTGCGGTCCGTGTTTTTCTCGATCGGCCTGTTCATCGCGCTGTGGGGCGCGAGCTTTCTTCTCGTCGACAAACTGGTGCTGAACACCGACTCTGATGCGAACGGCCAGGGCGGGTTCCGCGGCCTGTTCCAGAATTCGGCCCAGGCCAGGAAAAAGGTCGTCGATCCCCCCGACTGGGCGGCCTTCAGCCTGATGTCGCTCGGCACCGTCACGATGCTCTACGCCGTGGCCCTGCCGAAGAAGAAAGACGAATAGTCGATCGGGTTTGTCGCGATGATGACGCCGGTGGAATTCTCACGAATTCCGCTACATCGCCCCGGCCATAACGGAATTCGTGAGAATTCCGCCGCACCAACCCGAAGCGCGAACGAGGACGCGGAAACGCATTCCCTCGCTGGCGCTTCGGGTTTTCTCGTTCCCACGCAGACAGGCTGTGAATTTTTGGAATTCTCAACCGAAGCTTGGCGAACTCGGATTGCATTCCGCCGACGATGGGCTGCAGTTGTCGCGCAGGGGCCGTGCGTCGGTACGCTGTTCACTGCGTCAGCGGTCGCCC
>JACQFH010000092.1 GCA_016200145.1 Planctomycetia bacterium
AACACGGGCAGTCAACCTTGTGGATTGACGCTGCTCGACGGCTTTTCGACTGCGCTGGCCAAAAATCCGAAGTCGCGTCTCGGCGATTGCTGGATGGGCGCAATCTCATTCTATTACGAGCGCGAACGTCTGGAGCAGATCGTTCCCGATGCCGGCTGGTATCCAGCCAGCATTTTCTTCCAGGGGATGAAGTTCATGGTCTTTGGCGACCCGACATTGCCGATGGAGTTGTGACCGTGGATGTTTGAATCTCCGAATTGAGTTCTGTGTTCCAGCGCAATTCCATTGGCGGATATCCCCGGGGCGAGACACCTGCCACTCCACAATTGTTCTAGGTCCACGCGTCTCCTATAATCAAATCGTTGGCTGTGCATCTGTTGATTTCCTGCCGAATGCGCTTTATTCATCGACACAATCAGAGCCTGAATGCGGACTCGTTGGAAAGTTCTGTTAATCTGCGGCCTGCTCGTGCCCGGCGCGGGTTTGGTTCGCGCTTCCGACGCGCCCATTGCCGAACAGCTTGAATTCTTCGAAAAACGGATTCGGCCGCTGTTCGTTTCGCATTGCTTTGAGTGCCACGGGCCCGATCGGGCCAAGGGCGGGCTGCGGTTGAATACGGGAGACGCCGTGCGGCGGGGGGGCGATTCCGGGGCCGTGATCGTCCCCGGCAAGCCGGATGAAAGCCTGCTCATCGAAGCCGTCGGGCATCGTGGCGACATCAAGATGCCTCCCAAAGAGAAGCTGTCGGACGCGGAAATTGCCGACCTCAAACGCTGGGTCGAATTCGGCGCGCCGTGGCCGGCCGATCAGCCCGAAGCGAAAAGCGATTCGGCGCCGTTTGCGATTACGGCCGAGCAGCGGGCGTTCTGGTCGTTCCAGCCAGTCCGTACTCCGGCGATTCCGCCGATTCGGAATGACCACTGGCCGGCCGGCTCGATTGACCAGTTCATACTCTCTCGACTCGAGGCGGCGGGCCTGGCGCCCTCGCCTGAAGCTGACCGACGCATACTGATCCGCCGCGTGACGTTCGACCTCACCGGCCTGCCGCCGACTCCCGAAGAAATCGACGCGTTCCTCGCCGACGATCGTGCCGATGCCTGGGAGCGACTCGTCGACCGGCTGCTCAATTCGCCTCATTACGGTGAACGCTGGGCGCGACACTGGCTCGACGTGGCCCGCTACGCCGAAGACCAGGCGCACACGTTTCAGGCGCGGATGTATCCCAACGGGTACCGGTTTCGCGACTGGGTGGTCCGCGCGATCAACGACGACATGCCATACGACCGGTTCGTCACGGAGCAGATCGCCGGCGACCTGCTCGAAGGCCCCACCGAGACGAAGCACGACCGCGAAACGGCCGTGGGCTACTTCGCGCTCGGCCCGGTGTACTACGCCGACGCAGGCTGCGCCTTCAAAGCCTCGCTTGATGAGCTCGACGATCGCATCGACACGCTGGCGCGCGGCTTCCTGGGGCTGACACTGGCCTGCGCCCGCTGCCACGACCACAAGTTCGACCCGATCTCGCAGCAGGACTACTACGCGCTGGCGGGAGTGTTCCGCAGCACGGCGTACCGCGAAGCTCCTCTCGTGCCGCCCGAAGTCGTCGCGAAATATGAAGCCGGTCAGAAAGAAGTTAAAGAGCACGAACAGAAAATCAAGAAATACCAGGAACAGGAGGCCGAGCGCCTAACCGACGAAACGACGCGGCATGTGTCGCGGTGCCTGACGGCCGTCTGGCGCGTCGCACATCCACCGGCCGGATCGGGCCGCCTGAATCGCAGCCAGATCGCCAAAGAAGAGCAAATTTCCGAAGTCGTTCTCGAGCGCTGGCAGAACTTCCTGGTGCCGGACAAGCTTGGGGAGTTGCCGCAGCTTGCCACGTGGATCGTCGACCGGGCCGCCGAGTTGCCGGTCGCACCCGATGGCAAGGGCGTGCCGAGCGCGGTGGTCGAAGCGGCGCTGGTCTTCGAGCAGGAGGTGCTGGCGGCGCTGGCCGAACGGAGCGCGAAAGAACAGCAGCATGCGGCGGCGGTGGCCGCGGCTCCCGAGGCCGAAAAATCAAAGATTGCCAAACCGGCGCTCGACAAACGGCAGGCCGACCTGCTGGCGGCGGTCGCGGGCCCGAAAGGTCTGTGCGCGGTCCCCGTCGACAAGGTGGAAGGCCTGCTTGACGCCACACACCTCGTCGAGCTGACGGGGCTCAAGGCGCGTCACGAGGTGCTGAAGAAATCCGTTCCCGGCAAATATGCTTTCGCCCATTCGCTGGCCGACGGGCAGGCGGCCAACATGAAACTGCACATCCGCGGCAATCCCACCCGCACCGGCGACGAAGTGCCGCGGCGGTTTCTGACTGTGCTGTCGCCCGAGTCCCCGGTGGCGTTCGCCCAGGGAAGCGGCCGCGTGGAGCTGGCCCGCGCGATCGCCAGCCCGGAAAATCCGCTCACTGCGCGCGTGATCGTCAATCGGCTCTGGCAGCAGCATTTCGGGCGCGGGATTGTTGGCACGCCTAGCAATTTCGGCTCGCTCGGAGAGAGACCCACGCATCCCGAGCTTCTCGATTACCTCGCAGGCCGACTCGTCTCCGGAGGCTGGTCACTGCGCAAGCTGCACCGCGAGATTCTGACGTCAGCCACCTACCGCCAGGCCAGCACCGACGTCGCCCGACATTCCGAAATCGATCCCGACAACAAATACCTGTGGCGCATGAACCGACGCCGGCTCGACGTCGAGGCCTGGCGCGACGCGCTGTTGATGGTCGCGGGCAATCTCGACCGCGCGGCCGGCGGTCCTTCGGGGAGCCTGACGTCGTCAGATTTTCGCCGGCGGACGCTGTACGGCATGGTCAGCCGGCACAGCCTCGACGGCATGCTGAGGCTGTTCGATTTTCCCGATCCCAATATCACCAGCGAACGCCGCACCGTCACCACAGTCCCCTTGCAGCAGTTGTTCGTGCTCAACAGCGAGTTCATGGTGCGTGAAGCGAAAGCCCTCTCGGCGCGCGTGGCCGGCGCCAGCAACGACGACACGGCCCGGATCTACGAGGCCTACCGCCAGGTCTTCGGCCGCCAGCCGACCGACGCCGAAACGCAGCTCGGCCTCGAATTCCTGAAGCCGCCGGAACCCGATCGGTCCGTGCCTGCCGATCCCTCAGCCCCGAAAAGCACCCTCTCCCGCTGGGAGCAATACTCGCAAGTCCTGCTCGGCGCCAACGAGTTTACGTTTGTCGATTAAGTTGAAAAGAAAGGTTTGCCTTTTGATCGAGATGAAAATAAGCCACGGATGAAACACGGATGAAGCACGGATTTAAGGAAGGTCCGTATCCGTGTTTGATCCGTGTTTCATCCGTGGCTAATTAAACCGTTGTCGATTTCAGGCGTTGTCATCCGCGCGTATCCGCGTTATCCGCGGTCCAAGTTTTCGTCGTTTCAGGTCGGCACGTGAGGCCTTATGAGTAATTTCTTCAGTGGCATGACGGTGAGGTCCGGTATCGATATTTCCCGGCGGGACATGCTGGCCCGGTTGGGGAGCGGGTACGGTTTGGTCGGGCTGGCGGCTGTCCTCGCAGATGAGATGGCTTCCGATCGGCGTGTGGCTCGTGCCGCGGAAGCAGCCCTGGCCGCCGCACCGGCCGCGGGCACGCCCCTGTCGGCGAAGTCGCCGCACTACGAACCGAAAGCCCGACGGGTCATTCACCTGTTCATGAACGGCGGCCCCTCGCAGGTCGATACGTTTGACCCCAAGCCGGCCCTCGAAAAATACTCCGGTAAGGCCCCCCCCGCCGACCTCGTCAACACCATGCGGCGGACGAAGGGCACGCTCATGCCTTCGCCGTTCAAGTTCGCCAAACACGGCCAGGCGGGCATCGAAGTCAGCGAACTGTTTCCCCATTTGAGCCGCTGCATCGACGACATCTGCGTCATCCGCTCGATGCACACCAATCTGCCGAACCACGAGCCGTCGTTCCTGATGATGAACTCGGGGGAGACGCAGCCCACGCGCCCCAGCATGGGTTCGTGGCTTACGTACGGCCTGGGTTCCGAAAATCAGAACCTGCCGGGATACGTCGTGCTCTGCCCCGGCCAGCCCACCGTTGGCCCGCAGCTCTGGAGCAACAGCTTTCTGCCGGGCATCTTCCAGGGTGTGCACATCAACAACTCCGAGCTCGACCCCAAGAAGGTGATCAAGCACATCGCCAACCCGCACGTGACACCTGCCGACCAGCGCCGCCAGCTCGACCTGCTGCGGAAGATCAACGAAACGCACTTGGCGGCCCGCACGCGCGACCCGCAGCTCGAAGCCCGCATTCAGGCGCTCGAAATGGCGTTCCGCATGCAGACCGAGGCCCAAGAAGCGTTTGACATCAGCCGCGAATCGGCCGAGACGCGCAAGCTGTACGGCGAAGGCGAGTTCGCCAACGGCTGCCTGATCGCCCGCCGGCTCGCCGAGCGCGGAGTGCGCATGACGCAGGTCTATTTCGGCGGCGGCCAGCCGTGGGACGACCACGGCGACATCGCCAACCACCGCCAGCACGCCAAAAAGAGCGACCAGGCGATTGCGGGCCTTATCACCGACCTCAAATCACGCGGCCTGCTCGACGACACGCTCGTCGTGTGGGGGGGCGAATTCGGCCGCACGCCGACCGCCGAGGGCTCGAAGGGGCGCGACCACAATAACCTGGGCTTCAGCATGTGGCTGGCCGGCGGCGGAGTGCGCGGCGGTTACGTGCACGGCTCGACCGACGAAATCGGGTTCAGCGCCGTCGATGGCAAAGTGCACGTGCACGATCTGCACGCGACGATCCTGCACCTGTTGGGCATCGACCATACGAAGCTCACGTACCGCTACAGCGGCCGCGATTTCCGACTGACCGACGTGCATGGCGAAATCGTGCAGAAGGTTTTAAGTTAGCGTCGACGGCCCCCAACCGCCCCCGTGCAATTCCCGCCCTCCTCTCAAGCCGGCCGCTGTGCGGCCGCGTACGTGGGGCAGGTTTCCAACCTGCCGGCAATGTGCCTGCGATCGAAACTGCGATTACTGGCACCAAATTCGCCGTCGCGCGAAGCCGTTTCGATCGGTCGATTTGTTGGCCTGCAACCCGGCATGCCCCGACATACCCGCAGCGCCGTCAGGCTGGAAAGCCTGACCTACTTCGCGTTGCTCGCATAAATCGCCATTGATATACTTGGATCATGCTGAATATCCTCGGGTCCCGCCGAAAAGCTTGCGACGGCCTGATCCGCCGCGAGTTCCTCCAGGCCGGGGGCATTTCGCTGTTTGGATTGGGGCTGGGTAGCGCCCTGCAAGCCGCGCCGTCGGCCGATGACGACCGCCTGCCGCATTTCGGCCGCGCGAAATCGTGCATCCTCCTGTACCTGTACGGCTCGCCCAGCCAGCTTGAAACGTTCGACGTCAAACCCGAAGCGCCACTCGAAATTCGCGGCACGCTGGGGCACATCCCCACGGTCATCCCCGGTTATCACATCGGCGAACTGCTCCCTGAAACGGCCAAGGTCCTCGACCGCACCACCGTCGTCCGCTCGATGACGCACCCGTACCCGGTTCACGGAATCGCCTACGCCACAACGGGGTTGCCAGTCCCTGAAGGGAACATGGAGGTGACTCCCAAGGACCCGCGGCACTGGCCGTTCATCGGCTCGGTCGTTGAACATCTCGACGAACGGCGATTCGCCGAGGCTCCGGCGTTGCCTCGCAATATCGCGCTGCCGTTCCCATTGAGCACGCGCCGCGCCAACCAGCCGTTCCGCGCGGGGCCGTACGCTGCATTTCTGGGCTCTGCCTACGACCCGATCTGGACCGAATTCCAGGGGGAAGGCACAAAGGTTTTCACGCAAGAGAACCGCGGCGTCGTCCAGGAATTCCGTGATCCCTACGGCGGGATCGGGCCCGATGGCCGGTTCGACTTCACCGCCACGTCGCTTCTGCCCGACCTGACAATCGACCGGCTGTCGCGGCGGCGCTCGCTCCAGCAGCAGCTCGAAGAGGGTCGCCGGCAACTCGATGCAACGGCGCGGCTGGCGGGTTACGATCGCGCCGGCCAGACGGCGTATTCGCTGCTCACCTCGCGCCGCCTGTCTGACGCGCTCGACGTGCAGAAAGAGCCGATGTCGGTGCGCGACACGTACGGCATGACGCTGTGGGGCCAGGCATCGCTCGTCGCGCGGCGCTTGATCGAGGCGGGGGGCCGCTTCGTCAGCATTTTCTGGGACGAGTACGGCCTGGCCGACAGTGCCTGGGACACGCACTACCAGCACTATCCGCGGATGAAAGACGAGTTGTGTCCCACGTTCGACCAGGCTTACCCGGCACTGATACGCGATCTCGAAGCGCGCGGCCTGCTCGATGAAACATTGGTCGTGTGCATCAGTGAGCATGGCCGCACTCCGCAGATCAACAAGGCCAAGGGGGGCGGGCGCGACCACTGGTCACAGGCCTATTCCGCGATTTTCGCCGGCGGCGGCTTCGCGAAGGGGAACGTTGTCGGCAAGACCGACCGGTTCGCCGGCGAGGTGGCCGGGACGCCGGTGTCTCCGAAAGACATCCTGGCGACGGTGTATCACCTGCTGGGCATTTCGCCCGAGACGATCATTCACGACCCGCTGAACCGGCCGTATCCAGTTGCCGGCGCCGGGCAGGTGCGCGCCGAGCTGATTGCGTAGGCGCAGCAGCTCCTGCCGAGCATCAAAGTGCCGCGAGACCCCGGCAGGTGAATGAGATTGCTTTGGCTAGACGTGGGCCTTGGCGCACGACGAGACCCCTGCCGGCTTGCCCGGCAGGTGAATTAGTTTCTTTCGCTCGTGGCCCGCACGTGCTCGGTTCCAATTTGGCGCTGTTAGCTGAACAAACTGATTCACCTGCCACAGCTACTCTGGGGATTTTACGAAGACAATGTAACACGCGCCCATCTCGCGCATTGATCTTGTTGTGATGAGTGACGAACTGACCGAATGCGATCAACCCGCGGCGGAAGACGATCTCGTCGTCCTCGCCAAAACCGATCGAAACGCGTTTGCCAGGCTGTACGACCGCTACTACCCGCCGGTCGCACGCTACTGTCTCAGGCGCCTCTTCGACCGGACTCTGGCGGACGATGTCGTGTCCGAAGTGTTCTTGCAGGTGGCCGCGCACATCCGCCGGTTCACCGGGCGAACCGAGACCGATTTCCGCCGCTGGTTGTTCCGCATCGCCACCAATGCCGTCAACGCCCAATTGCGCCAGACCCGGCGCAGGCAGGAGTTGTGGGAAGCGGCCGCACGCAGCCGGCATTGGGACCATCTCGGCAGTTCTCCCCCGTCACCGGCAGAGCGGGATCTGCTCGACTGGCCCGCAGTTTATCAGGCTCTGCTCGAGCTCGATGAACGCGACCAGGCGATCGTGATGCTGCGATTTTTCGCGGATTGTTCCTGCGAAGAAATTGCCGCCGTCGTCGATGCGACTCCGGGCGCGGTGCGGACAGCGCTCAGCCGGGTTCTGGCCCGGCTGCGCGACAGGTTCAATCCGGCGAGCGTTCAAGTGCCGGTTCTCGGCAAGTCTGAGACAGGTTTCTGATATGCCCAATCTTCACGAACAAGAATCCGAATTCCTGCGGCTGCTGCAACAGGCGCCGTTCGACGACAGCCCCGCGCCCGCACATCGCCAGGACTTGCGCTTCAGCGTCCTGGCCCGGTTCGAGCAGGGGGCCATTCCCGAGCGGGCGCGGCCCGTGTGGCAGTCCGCCCTCATGAAAGGCAGAGACATCATGCGACGTCCCGTTTCCCGATTGCTCGTTACCACGGCTTGCCTGGCCATCGCAGCCGTGTGGCTGTTCGTTCCGGGCGGACAGACGACCGCCCAAGCCTTCAACCGGTTCGCGACCGCCGTCGCCTCCGCAAAGACGGCCCACTTCCACATGGAGGTCCAGATCCAGGGACAGGCCAAACAGAAATTCGAAGCCTGGTATCTGGCGCCGGGCAAGTATCGCCAGGAACTGGGAAACCTGGTCAATGTCTCGGACTTTTCGGCCGGCAAAATGGTCAGCATCATTCCCGCCGAGAAGAAGGTCGTCGTGATGACGATCAAAGGGGCGCCGAAAGACCCGGCCTCGTCCAACTATTTCGAACGTGTCCGCGGGCTGCTGGCCGATACCGCCAAGGCGAAAGAAGCGCATTACGAGCTGCTCGGGGAAAAGCAGATTGACGGCAGGCGCGCCGTCGGTTTCCGCCTCGACAACCCGGCGGAAACCGTGACGCTGTGGGGCGACCCGGCGACCGGCCTGCCGGTGCGGATCGAGTCGGTCTTCAGCGGCATTCCGCGTACTGAAGTCGCCATGAGCGATTTCGAGATCAATGTCGATCTGAAGGAATCGCTGTTCGACATGACGCCTCCCGAAGGTTACAAAGTCCAGAACTTCGACGTCGACGCCTCGGAATCCCGCGAACAGGACCTGATCAAGGCGTTCGAGTCGTGTGCCGAGATCAGCGGGGGCGCTTTCCCCGACAGCCTCGACACGACCGGCGTGATGCAACTGGTCATGAAGTCGGCGATCGCCCGCGCGACGAACAAGGGCGAGTTCTCAGACGAGCAGTTCCAGGAGCTGATGAAGCAGTCGCTCACGATCGGCCGCGGAACTTCATTTGCCCTGATGCTGCCCGCGTCGGCCGAGGCGCATTACGCCGGTAAGGGCGCGAAGCGCGGCGACAAAGACCGTGTCATCTTCTGGTACAAGCCGCAGGACGCGAAGGCGTACCGCGTGGTCTACGCCGATCTGTCGGTGAAAGACGCGCCCACCGCGCCAAAGGTCGAGGGTGCGAAGCGGATCGAGAAGGCCAGCCAGTCGAGCAAGGCCGCCAAGGAGTAGGCTGGGGCGGGGGTGTTACAACGAGGTCCGTCCGACAGCTCAAACGAGGTCCCGCCTGCCAAGGCGGGACCTTCGTATTTCGCCGCACGACTATTGCACGACGACAACCCCTTCTTTCGCCGTCAGGGCGCTGAACAGCTCGCACAGCCGCGCCGTGAGCGGGCCTGATTTTCCGTTCCCGATCGGGCGGCCGTCGACTTCGATCACCGGCGTCAGCTCTCCCATCGTGCCCGTGCAGAACATCTCGTCGGCACGGTAAATCTCTGTGAGTGACAGGTCCTGCTCGCTGCACGCCAGGCCGTTCGCCCGGCACAGGTCGAGCACCGTGGCACGCGTGATCCCTTCCGGGCAGGCAATCGTGCGGCTCGTGTACAGAATACCGCGGTGCGCGATGAAAATGTGCGTGGCGTTCGTCTCGGCGACAAACCACCGCACGTCGAGCATCAGCGCGTCGTCGGTGCCGGCCCGATTGGCCTCGATTTTCGCCAGGATCGACTGGATTAGATTGTTGTGATGGATTTTCGGGTCGAGGCAGTCGGGGGGGAACCGGCGCACGCTGCTTGTGATCAGTCGGATTCCGCTGCGGTCATAGACTGGCGGCTTGTGCTCGGCCAGAACGATCAGTGTGGGGCCCGCCTGGTTGAGCCGCGGGTCCATGCCCGACGTGATTTTGACGCCGCGCGTCAGCGTCAGGCGGACGTGCACGCCGTCGCGCATCTTGTTCACTTCCAGCGTGCGGCGAATCTCGGCGATGATTTCGTCGTGCGAGGGGATCTGTGCGAAAGCCAGCGCCAGGGCCGAGCTGCGGAGCCGGTCGAGATGCTCGATCAGTTTGAAAATCCGTCCGTCGTAAAGCCGCAGCCCCTCCCAGACGGCGTCTCCCCCCTGCACGACCGAATCGAACGGGCTGACTCCCGCCTCGTCGCGATGCACGAGCCGGCCGTTGATGTTCACGATCAGGTCGCGGTTCTTTTCGTTGAATTTCTGTTGCATGCTATCTCAATCGGCACTCGTACAACCGTTCGTAGCATTCCAGCGATTTGGCGTACACGTTCTGGAGCCGGTCCGGGACGACTTCGGGCTTGGCCTTGTACGGACGGAACGACGTCGACGATTCGACTTCCTTATACCAGTGTTTGGCCCAGATACCGTCGGTCGCCCGCAGGCCGGGCGGCCACGAGAGCATTTTGTCAGTGAACTCCACGCCCAGGGCGTCGCACATCAGGCCCAGCATCCGCCGGGGATTCTCCTGAATCTCCCGCGCGTCGAGCACCGCGGGAGTTGCCTGGGTGTGCCGGCATACGAAGTCGAAAATCTCGGACTGCTGCACGAACCCCACGTCTTCCACGGTGGGATCGTTGTTCTTGACGATGTACGACGTGATCACTTCCCGCGGATGCCGGATCAGAAAGCAATTCGTGACGCGCGCCAGCCACCCGCGGTCGATCTCGGGGAGCAGATGATGCGTCATGTGCTTCTGGTAGAAGATCGGCTTGCCCTCGGGCGCGTCTTCGGTGAGCCAGGCGACCGCCTTCTTCCAGTCGGATTCGTGATGCGCGATGATCTCGGCGGCCACCGGATGAGGCATTCCCGTGACCTTCAGGTAGTGGGAGTACAGCGGCTCGTCACACACGAACGTGTCGGGCCGGTTGCCCCACGCCCGCATCATGGCGGTCGAAATATTGCGCGGCCCGGACCAGACGGCGATCCGCAGCGGAGACGATGATGTCATAGTTTCGAAGCTGGCGTGATTTGAGAGACTTCGAATTCCAGATTAGCGATCGCTTTACAGGGCGACAACCCGCCTCCGTGGCCGATGCTGGCAGCATCGGCCACGGGTGGTATGATGCGCTCCGTTCGAAGAATTCAATCAAACCACGAGGAAACCGGCAGCATGATTCACGTGATCGCCACAGTCGAACTCGTCGAGGGTCAGCGCGAGGCGTTTCTGAAAGAATTCCGATGTCTGGTGCCGCAGGTGCGGGCCGAAAACGGCTGCCTGGATTACGGGCCGACGGTCGACGTTGCCACGGGAATCGCGGCTCAGGGAACGCCGCGCGACAATGTGGTGACGGTCGTCGAGAAATGGAGCGATCTGGGGGCCCTGCAGGCGCACCTCAAGGCACCGCACATGGAAGCCTACCGCCCTCGCGTCAAACACCTCGTCCGCTCGACGAAGCTGCAAATCCTCGAGCCAGCATAGTCGCGCGAAATGCAGAGCCGCGCCCGTCAGGAAGCGGTTGTCGATTGCCGCTTCCTGACGGGCGCGGCTCTGGGGAAGAAAACCCACGGGAATTCGGAATGCCGAATGTCTAATAAAATCCAAAATCCGAAATCCGGCATTCAAAATCCGAAATGCGTCCGACTCGACCCCTGCCGGATGAACCGGCAGGGGTCTTCCAATTCCGAACTCCGCACTTCTCGTCTCTCGCCTCTGCATTGCCTCGCGCTCAGCGGACCCATTCGCCAGCGCACGCACCCGGGGCGGACCAATTCTCTTCGGATTGGTGCCCCTGCCCCGGCTCACCTCCCGTCTCTCCTCGCTCCTCTGTCTTCGCCCTTCTCCCCATGATCTGCCGGTGGCGACGCGCAACGTTACGTCCAATAATTTCGATCCAGCGTGCGGTAGTTGATCGCTTCGTTGAGGTGATTCGAAGAGATGCCTTCGCTGCGGTCGAGGTCGGCGATGGTGCGGGCTACGCGCAGGATCTTGTCGTGGGCGCGGGCCGAGAGGCCCATTTCTTCCATCGCCGTCTTCAGCAGCGATTCGGCGGCCGCGTCGAGCTTGCAGTATTTGCGAATCTGCCGCGTCGTCATCCGGCCGTTGAGGGTCGTGCGGTCTGACTTGAACCGGGCCGACTGGGCCGCGCGGGCGGCGATCACCTGCTCTCGCATCTGGGCGCTGGTCGTCCCCGTCGTCTGGTCCGACAGCTCGCGGAACGGGACCGAGGCGACCTCCAGGTGAATGTCGATGCGGTCAAGGAGCGGCCCCGATATTTTCCCGATGTATCTTTCAATCTGCATTGGGCTGCAGTTGCAGCTCCGCCGCGGATCGCCCCGATACCCGCACGGGCAGGGGTTGAGCGCGGCCACCAGCATCAGGCTGGCTGGAAACGTGACACTCCCCATGGCCCGCGAGATCGTGACGTTCCCCGATTCCAGGGGCTGGCGCAGCACTTCCAGCGTGCGGCGGTTGAACTCGGGAAGTTCATCGAGGAACAGCACGCCGTGATGCGCGAGCGAAATTTCTCCCGGCGAAGGCGTGCTGCCGCCGCCGACCAGGCCCGCTTCACTGACCGTGTGGTGCGGCGACCGGAACGGGCGCTGGAGCAACAGCGACTGACCATTGGTGAGCAGGCCCACGGCGCTGTAGATCTGTGTCGTCTCGATGCTCTCGGCGGGACTGAGATCGGGAAGAATCGTCGCCAGGCGCTGCGCGAGCAGCGTCTTGCCGGTGCCCGGGCTGCCGATCATCAGAATATGATGTCCGCCGGCCGCGGCGACCGTCACGGCCCGCTTGGCCATTTCCTGCCCCTTGACGTCGGAGTAGTCGGTGTCGTACCCGGCGAATTTGGCGGTGATTTCGCCCCAACTGAACGGAACCGGCTCGATGTCGAGTTGTCCGGAATAGAAGCCGACCGCTTCGGCGAGCGAGCCGACGGCGATGATTTCGATCCCGTCGACGACGGCGGCCTCCTGCGCGTTGGCGACGGGGACGAGCAGCCCCTGCTTCCCCTGCTCGCGCGCGGCGATCGCCATCGCCAGCGCCCCTTTGACGTTACGGACGGTCCCTTCCAGGGCCAGCTCCCCCACGGCGGCGTAGCGATCGAACCGGTCGGACTGCAACTGGCCGCTGGCGACGAGCAGTCCCACGGCAATCGGCAGATCGAACGAAGCGGCTTCCTTAGGGAGCTCGGCGGGAGAGAGATTGATGACGATGCGGTCGACGGGGCGGTGGTAGCCGCTGTTAACCAGGGCCCGCTCAATGCGATGGATGCTCTCTTTGACGGCCCCCTCGGCCAGCCCGACAACAATCGTCTTGGGCATCGCGCCGGGCGAAATATCGACCTCCACCTCGACGGGAACTGCCTGAATTCCGAACAGCGAGTAGGTGAAAAGCTTGGCGAGCATGAAGCGATGCAGACTGTTCGAACTGGCCAAAGAATTGCGTGCTTCCATTGTGGAGGCACAAGCCCACTGCTGCAACCGTCTCAGTCGTGCCGTGACGATTGGTCTGTGGCGGCGTATACTAACCGTGAACGTGGCTCGATTCGAAGCAAATTTGCTGGAGACAAAAGGCGTGAGGCAGCAGGTGGGGTTTGTGGTTCAGGCGCTGGTGTTGATGTTTCTGCCGCTCTTGATCGGGTGGCAGTTGTTCTTCGGGTTTCCGTTGATCTGGATGCCGGCATGCCTCCTGGTGGCGATCATCGTGTTTTCAGTGGGACAGATTTTGAGAAAACCGTGAGCGAAATTTCCGAAGCGACACGCGATTTGATGGTGCGGACCCACGGGGTGAGACCCGTGGGCTTCGCGGGTGTCGCAATCGCGGCGCTGTTGATGTGCGCTGCACCGGCGCCGGCGCTCGCACAACGGGATTTTCAAGTATCGGCGGCGCCGGCGGCTTATCTCGACGTCGACCCGGCGGCGTCCAAGATGCTCGGGGCGGCGCGAGACTTTCTCGCGGCGCGGCAGTGGGGGGATGCCATCGATCTGCTCAGGCAGACGGCCGATCAACATGGCGACCGGCTCGTGGCGATCGAGCCGGGGCGGTTCGTGAACGTGCAGATGAGCGCCGACATTCTGCTGTCGAGCCTGCCGGCCGAGGGGCTCAAGCTGTACCGCGCGAAGACCGATCCGCAGGCGCGGCGCTGGTTCGACGCGGCGAAGAAAACGCGCGACGTGGAAGGGCTCGAGCGCGTCGTGCGCAAGGCATTCCTTAGCAGCTACGGCGATCAGGCATTGCTTCTGCTAGGGGACCTGGCCTGGGAGCAGGGGGCGCTGGCCCGCGCCCGCAGCGATTGGGAAAAGCTCATCCCGCAAGCAGTGCCTCCCGACGCGGGGGACGTGCCGGTCGTCCTGAAATATCCCGACAGCCGGGTCCCGATCGAGCAGGTGCAGGCGAGGCTCGTTCTGTGCCGGCTGATGCAGGAGGGAGTCGAACCAGCGCGGCAGGAACTGGAATCGTTCCGTCGGTCGTTCCCGGACGCCAAGGGGCGCTTGGCGGGCGAGAACGGCAACCTGGCGAAAACCCTGGAAGGAGTGCTCGGCTCGGAGCCGCACGCTCCGGCGGAACCTCCTGCGCTCGACACGGCGACGTTTGCCGGCAACGTCGAACGAAACCAGCCCCAGCCCCGCGCCTTTGACGTGGGGGCGCCGCTGTGGTCGGTGCACCTCAAGGAAATGCGGGTCGAGCGCGTCGCCAGGCCGGATGAGTTCGCGTTCGACCGGGCGGACCGGGGGGCGGCCATCCTGCCGATGCGCGTGTTGAGCTACTATCCCGCGGTGTGGAACCAGGTCACCTTCTATTGTGACGAAACCGACGTATTCGCGGTCGATCTGGCGGCGGCGCGAGGCGGGCAGCCGGCCTGGGGCAATGAAGCGTCAATCTACCGGCTGCCGCAGGAGCACGACCAGATTCCACAGGCACCGCGGCCCAAAGCGGGGCTGCCGCGGTTCTCGGTGACGATCGACGGAGCGCGCCTGTTCGCGCGCCTGGGGCAGGCCGCGGTCCCTCCCGGTCGCAACCGTGGGTTTCGGCAGGTGGGGAATTCGCTGGTGTGCCTCGACCTGGCCCGGCAGGGGGACCTGCATTGGATCGTGAAATCCGACGAGTTGGAGACCGACGGCGGCGCGTGGGTCTTCGACGGTGCTCCGGTCGCACGCGAGGGGCGCGTGTATGCGGCGTTGCGGCGATCTGATCCGCAGCTTCAATTGAACATCGCCTGCTTCGACGCGGGGAGTGCGCGCTTGCTGTGGACTCGCAAAGTCTGCAACGGAGTCGAGGCTCTCGGCGGCGACTTCGACGAATACCGGCACCAGTTGCTGACGCTGGCCGAAGAGCGCCTGTACTTCAACACCAACCTCGGGGCGATCGCCGCGCTCGACTCGCGCGACGGCTCGGTGCTATGGGCGTCGACTTATCCGCGCGTCGAGGTGGAAACCATCGCCGCGTTCAACAAGCGGCAGCAGTACGGCCCTAATCCGTGCCTGTATCACCGGGGCCTGTTGTGCGTTGCGCCTTACGATTGCGAGAGCGTGCTGGCGTTCGACGCCGAAACGGGGATTTTGAAATGGAGCCACGAGGTTGCCGGCAAAGTGCCGCAGCTCCTGGGGGTGACCGGTTCGAAGCTGATTGCCGCGGGGGATTTTTTATGGGCGATCGACGTTCAGACGGGGCTCGCCGTGTGGCGCGACGGGCGCAGCGACCCGGAAGGGTCGACCTGGGGGCGCGGGCTGCTCGCCGGTGGGTCCGTGTATTGGCCGCGCCGCGAAGAAATTCGGATCATTGATGCGGCGACCGGCAAACCGCTGCGGCAGGTCGAGCTGGCGCAGCAGCACGGGCTGTATGGCGGGGGCAACCTGGCGATCGCCGGCGGGATGCTGCTGGTCGCGCAATCCGACCGGCTCGTGGCGTTCAGCGAATTTGGAGCGCGCAAGAAGCCGGCGAAGGATAGGTTGGCGTTGCTTTTGAATGACAAATGACCAATGACGAATGTCTATAGAAATCCGAAATCCGAAATTCAAAATCCGAAATGCGTCAGACTCGACCCCTGCCGGTTCATCCGGCAGGTGAATGAGTTTGTGGAGCTAGAATGCACACGTCGCAGTTGACAAGACCCCTGCCGGCTGGCCGGCAGGTGAATCAGTTGCTTCAGCTACAGGTGGGCCTCACTCCGTTCGACCCACCCTACACTCCGGGGACACGATCATCGGTGCCGGTGACCGATGGTCGATAGCGCAACACAGGTGACGCCGAGGCGCGTCGCCGTCGTCGGCGGGGGGCTGGCGGGGCTCGCGGCGGCGCATCGTCTGCATGAGCTTGCGGTGCGCGAAGGGCAGCCGTGTGAGGTCGTCGTGTTCGAGGCAGGGGAGCGGCCCGGAGGAATCGTCGGCACGCAACTGATTTCCGGCTATCGGATCGAACTCGGTGCCGATTCGTTCATCACGAACAAGCCCTGGGCGATCGACCTGTGCCGGCGCCTGGGCATCGAAGATCGGCTGATCCCCACGGAGGCCCGCTTCCGTCGGTCACTCGTGCTGCGGAACGGCAAGCCGGTCCCCGTGCCGGAGGGGTTTCAATTGCTGGCCCCCGTGAGCGTGGGGACCGTGCTGCGGTCACCGATCTTCAGTTGGCCTGGCAAATTGCGCCTGGCATGCGAGTACTTCGTGCCCAAGGGCCGATCGGACGGCGACGAAAGCCTGGCTTCGTTCGTGCGTCGGCGGCTGGGCCGCGAAGCGCTCGAGCGGCTTGTGCAGCCGCTGGTGGGAGGGATCTACACGTCGGACCCCGAAAAACTCTCGCTGCGGGCGACGATGCCCCGATTCATCGAAATGGAGCAGGCGCACGGCAGTCTGATCCGGGCGCTGCGCTGGCAAGCGCGCGCCGGTCGAAACGAAGACGCCACCGCCAGCGGCGCCCGGTACGGGCTGTTCACGACGCCCCGCGAAGGAATCGCCGAGCTTGCCGATGCGCTGGCCCGAAAGGTGTTCGCAGGCGCACAGCTGCGCTGCGAAACCGAGGTGCACAAGCTGTCTCGCGCTGCCGAAGAGCGCGGGTTCGTGCTGGATCATGCCGCAGGGACGAACGACGCCTTCGACGCCGTCGTGCTGGCAGTCCCCGCGTATCGGGCAGCGCGGCTGATCGAGGGATTCGCGTCGCCTGCAGCGGGGTTGCTCGACCGGATTGAGTACGCGTCGACGGCGATTGTCGTTTCGGGGCACAAGCTGGCGGACGTCGCTCATCCGCTCGACGCGTTCGGCCTGGTCGTGCCGGCGATCGAGAAGCGGCGGATCCTGGCGGTGTCGTTCACGAGCCGCAAATTCCCTGACCGCGCGCCCGACGGGTGTGTGCAATTGCGGACGTTCGTCGGCGGGGCGATGCAGCCCGAGCTGATGCAGCTCTCGGACGACGAGATCACGGCGCTCGTGCGGCAGGAGCTGGAATCGATCCTGGGAGTGACGTGGAAACCCGATTTCGCGATCGTCGCCCGCTGGATGCGCTCGATGCCGCAATACCACGTGGGGCACATCGACCTCGTGGCGTCGATCGAACGAGAGCTGGCGGGGATAACAGGCCTGGCCCTGGCCGGCAGCGCGTATCACGGCGTGGGGATCCCCGACGCGATTCATAGTGGCGAGTGTGCTGCGGAGAGCGTGTTTCTGGGGGGAGGCGAGCCGGGGACGTAAGTCCCCGGGTGCGTGTGCTGGTGAATGGGGCCGGCGAGCGCGGGAGGACGCAGAGACGAGAGTCGAGAGGCGAAAAGGAGGTGAGCCGGGGCAGGGGCACCAATTCGAAGAGAATTGGTCCGCCCCGGGTGCGTGCGTTCGCGAATGAGACCGCCGAGCGTGAGGCAACGCAGAGGCGAGACGCGAGAGACGAAAGACGAGAAGTGCGCAGTGCGGAATGGGATGCGCCTCGGTCCCAGGCTCTGCCTGGGACCGCAGTGATGTCGAGGCTCTGCCTCGATGGGGCGATGGCAATCAGTCGGTGAGATGGAAGACGAGCCGGTTGCTGTCGAAGAATCCCTCGGGCAAGCCGGCGTCCTTGATCGTTTTGCCAAAGTAGAGCTGAAAGGTATCGCCGCCAATCGTATCGGGCTCGGAATCCAGGTACCCGACCGATACAGTGATGGTCTTCGATTTCTCGGGAATCGAGTATTTCACGAGCGCCTCGTAGGCGACTGGAGAATGTCCGACGGCTCCTTCGGGTCCCGCGAACGATCCGTGGCCGGTCACAAAACGTTTGATGCCCTGTGTGAGGTCGAAATCTCTGGAGATCGACTGCCCCGGGCAGAGCCTGATGAAGCGAGTCGGACTCAGCGGTTGCGAGGCCTGCGGGATTGTTTCGTGCTTTTCGGTCGCGCGGTAGTCGATGCCGTCGCCGATCGACACCGACCAGCGCATGAGCGCTGCGAATTCGGTGTCCCAAGTCACCGGCGAGATTCCCTCATTGGTGGCGCTGATGCGCACCATGATTCGATCGCGAGTCGGATTGCCGACGGTTGCCAGCTCCAGCTTGATTCTTGGCTTTGGAGCGACGTTTGTAGTTGTCGACGGATGGCCGATGGTGGATGACGTCGCACACTGACACGCACAGTACGTCCGATACCGACTGCGGTGCCGGGCCTCGGCAGGATCGTCGAGAAGAGCAACGACAGCCAGCGCCAGTGCGGCGATTCGGATCGACTGATGCATGAAGCAGCCCCCGGAGGTTGTCACGTCCGTGCGGTCAGCGGATGGTCTAAAGTATCGCACGGTCAGCGTATACATACTAACCCGAAGCGCGAGCAATGCGGAAGATGTGCATGACCTCGCTGGCGCTTCGGGTTAGTATTCCGGACGCGACGCAGAGCGTCGGGACGTGTGTTCCCACGCGGAGCGTGGGAACAAGTTATTGCTTCAGCAGCTTTTCGACGACGGTGCGCAGGTCGTTGCCGCGGACGTCGACTTGCGCGACGTTTCCCTTGCGGTCGATCAGGAACAGCGCGGGGATCGTGCGAACCTTGAACCGAGTGCTGACGGCTCCTTCGGGCGATTCGTTCATCGCCATCCGCCACGGAAGTTTTGCCCGCGCGCGAAACGCCTCGACCGTCGACTCCCCGTCGTCGAAACTGAAGCCGACGATCTCGAAACCCTGGTCGCGA
>JACQFH010000058.1 GCA_016200145.1 Planctomycetia bacterium
ATGATCTTCCTGGTCATCATTCCCATCCTGGCGGGAGCGTTCGGGAACTTTCTGATTCCGCTGCAGATCGGGGCCGACGACATGGCCTTTCCGGTCCTCAACATGTTGAGCTACTGGTTCATGTGGCCGGCCATTGCGTTCTTCATGGCCAGCTTCTTCGTCGAAGGAGGCGCCGCCGCCGCCGGCTGGACGTCGTATGCGCCCTTGAGCGCGAACGCCCCGGCTGCCCCCGGATCGGGCCTTGGCCAGACGATGTGGCTGATGGCCGTGACATTCGTCGGCTTTTCGTCGATGCTCGGCTCGGTCAACTACATGACCACCATCATCAACATGCGCGCCCCCGGCATGACGCTGTTCCGCATGCCAATGACAATCTGGGCGATGTTCATTACCGCCATCCTGCAGGCCTTCGCTTTGCCGGTGCTCACTGCGGCCGGATTCATGCTGCTGTTCGAGCGCACCCTTGGTATGACCTTTTTCACTCCTGGCGGGCTCGTTATCAACAACTCGGCGCCGACGGTGGGGGGCGGGCAGGCGCTGTTGTGGCAGCATTTGTTCTGGTTCTATTCCCACCCGGCGGTGTACATCATGATTCTGCCCGCGATGGGCATGGTTTCCGACATGATCTCGTGCTTCTCGCGGAAGCCCCTGTTCGGCTATCGACCGATGGTGTATTCGATCGCCGCCATTGCCGGGCTGGGCTTCATCGTGTGGGGCCACCACATGTTCACGAGCGGCATGAACCCCGCCCTGGGCATGACGTTCATGGTGTCGACGATCATGATCGCGCTGCCGTCGGCGGTCAAAACATTCAACTGGCTGGGGACCCTCTGGGGAGGAAACATCCAGTTCACCGTCCCGATGCTCAACGCGATCGGGTTCGTGTCGATGTTCGTCGTCGGCGGATTGTCGGGAATCTTCATGGCCGCCGTCCCCGTCGACATTCACATTCATGACACCTATTTCATCGTGGCCCATTTCCATTACGTGCTGTTCGGGGCGACGGTCTTCGGCGTGTTCGGCGCGATTCACTTCTGGTTCCCGAAAATGTTCGGGCGGATGATGAGCGAAACGGTGGGGAAAGTTCACTTCTTCCTGTCGTTCATCGGATTCAACTGCACGTTTTTCCCGATGCACATGCTGGGGGTGGGCGGCTTTCCGCGCCGGCTCGCCGACCCGTACCACTACCCGTATCTGTCGCACCTGTTGCCCCTCAATCAGTTCATCACATACAGCGCGATCCTGATGGGGGTGGCCCAGTTCCTGCTGATCGGCAACTTCCTGTACAGCATCTTCAAGGGCAAAAAGGTGGGGCGCAATCCCTGGAACGCTAACAGCCTCGAATGGACGGCGCCGTCGCCTCCAGGACACGGCAATTTCGAAAGTGTCCCGGTCGTGTACCGGGGACCGTATGAGTATTCCTCGCCGCTCGTCGACGACGACTTCCTGCTCCAGACGACTTACCTGCCCAACGAAAACCGCCACGGCGACCCGTATGTATCGCCGCACTGACGACGGAGTCGGCACCTTGACTCCTTGACCTCTTCGACCCATTTGACTTTTCGACTCTTCGACTTCCGTTCATGACTGCCCCCTCCCCGAGCCCCTGGTTGCATCGCCTCGCCATTCTGACGGCGTGCGTGGCGCTGTTCCCGATTTTGATGGGGGCGCTCGTCACCACGAAGGACGCCGGTATGGCGTTCTCCGACTGGCCGAGCTCCGATGGGCACAACATGCTGGCCTACCCCTGGTTCAGCTCGGTTGGCGCAAAGTTTCTGGAACACGGCCACCGGCTGGCGGGCATGCTGATCGGCATCGTCAGCATCTGCCTGGCCACCGCCGCGTGGCGCTGCGAGCGAAGGGCCTGGGCCCGGCGGATGGCTTATGGCGTTCTGGCAGCGGTGATCGTCCAGGGGATTCTCGGGGGGCAGCGCGTCTTGCAGGATCAGCGGGTTCTGGCGTTCCTGCACGGCAGCCTGGCGCCGCTGGTCATGGCCCTGATGGTGAGCGTGGCGGCGGTAACCAGCCGCAGATGGTCAGACGCGCCAAACGAGGGCGCGAATCGCCCGACTCGCGGATTGCAGGTGCTTGCTGTGCTGACGGCGACCTGTGTTTTCGTGCAATACGTTCTGGGAGCGCTCGTCCGGCATCAGTGGATCGCGCGGTACGAGCACCTGGGATTTGCGGTTCTGACGGCCCTTCTCGTGGTGTATCTGGCGCTCTCGGCTGCCGCCAGCGGCATCGCCTGGCTGCGCGGGCCAGCGACGTTTCTCGGCGTGATGACCATCGTGCAGCTTGCCCTGGGAGTTGGGGCGTGGGTCACGAAATTCGGCTCCAGCGAATACGCAGCCGTGTATGGCTCGTTCGTCCAGAATGTTTTTCGCACTTCGCACGTGCTGGGAGGCATGCTGCTGTTCATGGGAACCGTGCTGCTCACCATGCGTGCCGTGCGCCTGAACTGGCTGACGGCGAACGCTGCACGAACCGGGGCAGCGGCGGAATCGATCAGAGTTTCCCTGCCGCTGGCGGGAGGCGCGCGATGAGGACTTCCGCACCGGTTGCCGCCTGCGACGCCCCCACGGTTCCGTCGCTGATTCCAACGCGCGGCGCCCTGGCCGCGCGCGCCGCGGATTACCTGCAGATTGCCAAGCCCCGCATTGCGCTCCTGGTGCTGCTGACGGTCGCGGCCGGGTTCGCCCTGGCGCCGGTCGACGCGTGGCATCCGTCGGTATTGCTCCACGCGCTGGGGGGAATTGCCCTGGTGGCCACGGCGTCGAGCGCGTTCAATCAACTGCTCGAACGCGACAGCGACCGGCTGATGCGGCGCACTCAGAATCGGCCGTTGCCGGCGGGACGGTTGACCTCCGCCGAAGTGCTGCTGTACGGCCTGACGGCCGGAGCGCTGGGCGTCGCCTGGCTGGGGGCGTTCGTCAATCTGGCCACCGCGCTGCTGGCCGCGCTCACGCTCGTGATGTATGTCGGGCTCTACACTCCGCTCAAGCGGCGGACGTCGTTCGGCACCGCCGTGGGGGCGCTGCCGGGTGCGATGCCTCCGGTCCTGGGTTGGGTCGCGGCGGGGGCTCCGCTCGACCTGGCGGCGTTCAGCTTGTTCGCCATCCTGTTTCTGTGGCAGTTTCCCCACTTCCTGGCGATCGCCTGGATCTATCGCGACGAATACTCGCGTGCGGGCCTCAAGATGCTGCCCGCCGGCGGCGCGGCACGCTACCTGACCGGCATTCTCGCGGTGGGTTACGCGCTCGCATTGATTCCGTTGAGCCTGATCCCCGCGTCCGCCGGGCTGGCGGGCAATCAATACCTGGTCGTGGCCTTCGTGCTGAGCATGGCCTACCTGGGCGCGTCGCTGCGATTCGCTCTTCACGAGTCGTACCGGACGGCGCGGGCCCTGCTCTGGACGTCGCTGGTTTATCTTCCGGTCCTTCTGGCCACGCTGGTCTGGGACCACTTTTCGCTGCTGGGCTGAATCTTTCGTCACCCTGATTCCTGGAATTTCCGTCGAGTTGAACTTATGTCTCACGCCGTTGCTGAACCTGCCCACGGTCATGCCCACGCCCCTGTCCTGAAGATGGGCGTGCCGATCCCCAACGGCAAGCTGGGGATGTGGCTGTTCCTGGGAACGGAAATCATGTTCTTCACCGCCTTCATCGGCACGTACATCGTGCTGCGGCTGGGGTCGAAGGGCTGGCCGAGCGATCCGGAAATCACGCACATTCGGATCTGGGCGGGCGGCGTCAATACGTTTGTGCTGATCACTTCCAGCGTGTTCGTGGTGCTGGCGCACGAGGCGATGCACAACGGCAAGTTCAAGCTGGCTACGAACTGGGTCATCGCCACGACGGCCATGGCATTCGTGTTTCTGGGAATCAAGTCCTACGAATACTACGGCAAATGGGATCACGACATTCTCCCCGGACACGTCGCCGAAAGCCCGCGCCAGGCCCTCGACAAGCTGGCCCGCGAGCTCGACGCCGCGTCGGGCCTGCTGCCACTGCAGAAGGAAGAAACCCGGCTCAACAACGCGATCACCGTAAGCCAGTCCACTGGTGGAGACAACAAGTCGTTGAAAGAGCAGCGTGACGACGTGCAGGTCCGGATCAGGCGCCTTGGTCCCGTTGTAGAAATCGCACGCAAGCTCAAAGACACCGCGAGGTATGACGCGATTCCTATTCACGATGCGGGAGAACGACTCCACGAGATCCGGCATGAGTCGTTCCCCAGCCAGATCGCCGCCAGAGAAGCGCTTCTCGCGGCCGTGGTCAAGGTGGCCGCGAAACGCACCGCCTCCGGCGATCAGGGACTCAGCCGAGAAGACCTCGACAAAAGGATCGCTCTGGCAGAACAGGACTTCGCCAGGCTGAATGCCGAGGTCATCCGACACAGGGACGAGGTCAAGAAACTTGAGCAGGACGCCAAGAGGCATTCCGCTGATGCAGGTGCACTCGAAGAGGCTGCCAGAAAGGCCGACGAAGCCGTCAAGCAACTCAAAAAAGCTGCGGACGAGTTCGAAAAAGTTGTTGAAACAGCCGCAGCGAAAGACCTCACGGCCGTGCAGGTCGACAAGACGGCCGAGTTGACTCAACTTCGCAGCTCGGTCCGCGCCTTTGCAGGCGTGCACGAGCCCCACCCGATCAAGTGGGGCAACACGTTCGCCTCGATCTATTTCCTGATGACCGGATTTCACGCGCTGCACGTAGTGATCGGGATGATCATGTTCGCGGTGATCATCCTCCTGGGATTGCGCAATCAGCTTGGGGCGCAGCACTCGCTGCTGGTCGAGAACTTCGGCTTGTACTGGCACTTCGTCGACCTGGTCTGGATCTTCCTGTTTCCGCTGATTTATATTGTGTGACCTCCACCGCCCTGCCTGCCGTTTTGCGTCACTGGAGTTTACTGGAGTCAATTGCATGTCGGACCAACACGCCGCCCCCCCTTCCGTCGAGCATGCCGCGCACGAGGAGGGCCATCCCTATGTCAACTATTGGATCATCTTTGCCGCGCTCTGCGTGCTGACCGTCGTCTCGTGGCTGGCCGATGAACTGGGTCACAAGGGCCGCCTGCTCGTTGTCATCGTTCTCGCCGTGGCCTGCTGCAAAGCGCTGTTTGTGATGATGTATTTCATGCATCTCAAATTCGAGGGAAAGTGGAAATTCGTCCTGCTCGCGCCCACGATCGTGCTGGCGATGGCCATTCCTGCCGCCCTGATGCCCGACATTGGTTCGCACTACTACGATTACCAGGTGCCGCAGCTCGAAGAAGATGCCCACGCGAGCCCGCCGGCTGCGCCGGCAGACGGACACGGCGCGGCTCCCAAACACCACTGATGTCTGCGACTGCGGCGATTTCGATTGCAGGACTCTCGCACCGGTATGGAAGCCTGACGGCCCTCGACGGCATCTCGTTCGACGTCGCAGCCGGCGCGATCTTCGGCCTCCTGGGGCCCAACGGCGGCGGAAAGACGACCCTGTTTCGAATCCTGGCCACCCTGCTGCCTGTGCAGGAAGGGCACGTTCGCCTGCTCGATCGTGACGTGGCGCGCGAACCGGCCCAAGTCCGCCGTTTCATCGGCGTGACGTTTCAGTCCCCCAGCCTCGACCGCAAGTTGACGGTCCGCGAAAACCTGGTGACACAGGGCCGCTTGTATGGGATTGCCAGGCGGCCCCTTCGCAATCGAATTGACGAACTGCTGTCGCGGTTGGGCCTGGCGGAACGATCTCGCGACCGCGTCGAGTCGCTCTCGGGCGGGCTCGCGCGGCGCGTCGAAATCGCCAAGGGCCTGCTCCACGAGCCGCGCGTGCTGCTTCTGGACGAGCCCAGTACGGGGCTCGATCCGGGGGCCAGGCTCGATTTGTGGCTCTACCTGCGAACGTTGCAGCGCGACGCCGGCGTAACGGTGCTGGTGACGACGCACCTCATGGAAGAAGCCGAACGCTGCGATACGCTGGCGATTCTCGACTCGGGCCGGATCGTCGCACTGGGAAGTCCCGTGGAGCTGCGCGACTCGATTGGCGGCGACTGCCTGACGATCGACTCCCCGTCGCCGGCGGAACTCGCCGGCCGGATCGCCGAAAAGTTCCACGTCACCCCCCGCGTGATTGGCCCGCAGTTACGCATCGAGACGGCCAGCGGCCACGAGCTGCTCAGAGAGGTAGTCGAAGCTTTCGGCCCGGAGATCTCGTCGGTCTCGCTTGCGAAACCAACCCTCGAAGACGTCTTCGTCCAGCGCACCGGCCACAAGTTCTGGGACGAATCCTCCTCCCAGGAAAAGTAGAAATATGTCACCTGTAGACCAAATCCGAGATCCGAAATCCGAAATCCGAAATCCCTTCCTCCTCGCCGTCTGGTCGCTGGCGGCGCGCGAGCTCGTGCGGTTCTTCCGGCAGCGGTCGAGGCTGGTGGGCGCGCTCGGGCAACCGATTCTGTTCTGGGTGCTGTTCGGCGCGGGGCTGCACGGCAGCTTCAGCCCCCCTGCCTGGGCTCCGCGCTCGATGACCTACCAGGAATATTTCTTTCCCGGCGTCGAGGTGATGATCGTGCTGTTCACGGCGATTTTTTCCACGATCTCGATCATCGAAGACCGCCGCGAAGGGTTCCTGCAGGGAGTGCTCGTGGCGCCGATCAGCCCGCTGGCCGTCGTGATGGGGAAGCTGTGCGGCGGGGCGGCGCTGTCGGTGATTCAGGCCGGGCTGTTTCTGGCGCTGGCCCCGTTCCTGGGCCTCGCGATGTCGCCGGTGGTCGTACTCGAAGTGATTCTGTTCCTGGCGCTCCTGGCCTTCTCGCTGACGGCTCTGGGGTTCCTGATCGCCTGGCCCCTCGATTCGACCCAGGGCTTTCACGCCATCATGAGCATTTTTCTGTTGCCGATGTGGCTGCTCTCGGGGGCCATCTTTCCGGCAGGCAATTCGGGCTGGTTACGCTGGGTCATTTACGTCAATCCCCTGACGTACGGCGTGGCCGGCTTGCGGCGCCTGCTGTATTCGGGGGAATCGCTCGATGCGGCGCCCGGGCTGCCGGCGATGAGCGTCTGTATCGCCGTGACATTGGTTTTCTGTCTTGTCTGCGTTTCGATTTCAGTGTGGCTCGCCAACCGTCGCACGTCCCGCGACGCGAGGTGAGCAGGGGCGGTAGAATGGTTGATGAGTCAACTTGCGAAGAAAGAGGCGAAGAACGATTGCAAATGACGTCGAGTCAATATGCCGCGCGACCCCCCCTGCCCCCCCTTGCTAAGGGGGGGAGGAAGAGCGTACGATGCGCATCCATATTGCTGGCGATGGTGATTGGGCTACAGGGCGGAACGGGCGCCGCGGTCGATCAGAAGTATACCTGGGACCCG
>JACQFH010000119.1 GCA_016200145.1 Planctomycetia bacterium
AGCTGCGCGCCGTCGGCGACGTTCCAGACGCGGGCTGTTTTGTCAGCCGAGCCGGAAATGAGTCGGGCGTTGTCGAGGCTGAAGTTAAGGGCGGTGATCGGCGCTTCGTGGCCGGCCAGCGCGCGGGTGACATTGCCCGAGGCGATGTCGCGAATGTAGACCACCTGCTTGCCGTCCGCGACACCTCCGGTCGCCAGGAGCTTGCCGTCGGGGCTGACCGTGGCGACGGTCGCGGGGGCGCCGTTGTCTCCCGCCAGCGCTCGGGGCGCGGGGGCATCGAGTCTCCAGAGGATGATCTGGCCGTCGGCCGCGCCCGAGGCGGCCTGCAGGCCGTTCGGGTGCAATGCGGCCGAGTTGATCGCCTGGGCGGTCCCCGTGAGCGTGGCGACTGCGGCGCCCGAGGCGATGTCCCAGACACGAATCGTCTTGTCGGCCGAACCGCTCACAAGCCGCGCCGAATTTGCGCTGAAGGCCAGACTCGTGACAGCACCGGCATGGCCGGCAAGCTGCTTCACGGGTTTGCCCGTTGCCAGATCGACAAGGGTAATTTTGCCATCGGCTTCGGCGAGCGCCAGCAGTTTCTTATCGGGGCTGACACGAATGGCCGGCACGGGAGCCGCGGCCGCCGCGATCGCCGCTGCGGGGGCGGGTGGGGCCGCGAAAACGCGGACCATATTATCGGCGCAGGCGGCTGCGATCTTCGCGCCGTCATGAGAATACGCGACGCCGTTCACGGCTGCCGGCACGTCGATCCGCGCGAGCAGCGCTCCGTCGGCGACGTTCCAGATGCGGATCGACTTGTCGTGCGACGACGATATCAGCCGCGCGTTATCGGGCGAGAATTGCAGTCCCGAAACGACGCCCGCGTGGCCGGCCAGCGCGCGGGCCTGCTGGCCGTCGGCGTAGTTGAAGAGTTTGATCGTATTGTCGGCCGACGAGGCGGCGATCCATTTGCTGTCGGGGCTGACGGCGACTGCCGGCACGGCGCCGGTCGACGCGGCCAGGTTCAGACGCTGTACGTTTTCTGGCCGCGTCCAGAGCTTCACTTCACGGTAGCTCCCCGTGGCGAGAATGTTGCCCGAGGGGTTGAACGCCAGCGAATGGACGAAGTCGCGGTGCGACGAACCGGGCTCGTACATCGGCTTGCCGTTGTGCTGGATCGTCAGCAGTGACGGATCGGTGAGCTGCGCGACCGTTTCGCCTGTGGGGACGTGATAAATGGAGACCTTGTTCCCGCGGCCGGCCGCGGCGAACTGGCCGTCGGCGGTGATCGCGACCGAATAGATCGGATGAATGCCCTTGGGGAGCGGCTGCCAGTTGATGACGTTGCCGGCGCCTCCCATGCCCGCGTTGGCCCCTTCCAGGATCCACTGTCGGATGATCCCTAGCTCCTGCGGCGTCAGGGCGGTCGCCTCGACCTTGTTGGGCAGCGGCGGCATCGCAGGTTGCATCCCGCGGCTGATGAGCTTGTAGAGCAGGCTCTTATCCGGGTCTTTGGCGACAACCGAAGGCCCGCGCTTGCCCCCCTTAAGGACGCTTTTCACGTCTTCGAGATTCAGGCCGTTTTCGTTGATCGCCACGTTGTGGCAGGCGACGCACTTGGCGTCGAGGATCGGGTAGACGTCGCGATCGAAGTCGACCGGACGCCCCAGCTTAACCTCGGCGGGCTGGATGGCCTGAGCGGCCTTCTGTTCTTTGGCTTCCTGACTGTTCGCGCACAGGGCGAAGTAGCCGACTAGACCGAACGAGCACAGGCTGGTGGTGATCAGGCGACGCATGCAAATTCCCTCACGAGGAAATGACGAATGACGAAATCCGAATGTCTAACAAAATCCAAAATCCGAAATCCCAATTCCGAAGTTACTGTGACACGTTGATCGCGATTGGCTGGTCGATGGCGGCCGGCCCGTCGAATTCCATCGAGGCGCGGACGACCATGTTGGTCAATTGACCCATCGTGGCATCGCCCGCCGCGGTGATCATCAGAACGCCTTCATTTTTGTCTGCCGGGATCACGACGGGAGGCGCCGCAAGGCCGGTCACTCCCGGCGGCAGCGGCAGCGATAGCGTCACCGGGCCGATGAAGCCGTTGGTGCGCGTGATCGTGGCCTTCACTTCGAGGTTGGTGCCGCGCTTGATGGCGCCGTTGCCCGGGGTGTTCAGGGCCAGCGTGCCGGGGCTGGTCTTCACCGTCACGGTGATCGCCGCAGCGGGAAAGAACGCGTTCAGGTTCTGGGGCTTCGAGGCGTTGGCCGTATCGGTCGCCTTTTTGTCGGCGGCGGCCTTGGCGGCGGCGGCGGCCTTCGACTTCTGATCGGTCTCGGCCATCAGCTTGTCGGCGGCAACTTTTTCTTCGACGGCCTTCTTCGCCAGTACGTCGGCATCGGCAGCCGCCTTGTCGGAAATGACCTTGGCATCCGCCGCTTTCTTGGCGGCCTCGGCCATGTCAACCGCCTTTTTGTCGGCGACGGCCTTGGTGTCGACGGCTTTCTTGGCGTCGTCAGCCGTCTTGGTGACGAGGGCGTCGGCATCGGCCTTGGCCTTCTTCAGCGTTTCATTGTTGGCGTCTTTGTCGAGCGCTTCCTTGGCTTTGGCGGCGGCGTCCACCGCGGCTTTGGCGGCCGCGGCCGTATCGACGGCGGCCTTGTCCGTGACGACTTTGGCATCGGTAGCGGCTTTCGCAGCGGCGGCCGTGTCGGTTACGAGTTTGTCGGCGACGACTTTGGCGTCGGCCGTTTTCTTCGCCTCGGCGGCGGTGTCGGTGGCCTTCTTGTCGGCCGCCGTTTTGCCTTCGACAGCTTTCTTAGCGGCTTCGGCCGCTTCCGTCGCGGCTTTGTCTTTGGCTTCCTTGTCTTTCACTGCCAGCGCGGCCGCCTCGGGATTGCGGCTGTATGACACCTGCGCCTGGCTTTGCACAAACAGCGTATACGTTCCGGGAGCCACGTTGTTCTGCACATACAGCCGATGAACCTGCTCTGACTTCCCCTTTTCGATCGGCTTGTTCTCGACCTGCAGGTTCTGCGGCGGCGTGACGAAGGTGATGGTCACGTTGTTGTCGAAGCCGGAGCGCTTCAGCAGCTTGAACGGGATCAGGATCTGGCTCCCCTGATTGACCGAGAACTTGACAGCGTCGGTCACCAGTTGGTACGGCGCGGCTTCTTTGAGCACGGCCAGGGTGATTGTACGGGCCACGCGCGATTGCGACGTGAGCAGCGCCGCCGGATTCCCTCCCCAGACGATCGTGCCGCCGCGGGCCACGCGTGTCACGTCGCGCGCGGCCTGGTTACGGGCGGTTGTGGCGGCAGCGATGGCCGCGGCCAGATCGGCAACCTTCTTGTCGCCGGCGACTTTGGCGTCGGCTGCTTTTTTCGACTCTTCGGCGGCCTTGGCCAGCGCCGCGTCGGCGTCGGCCTTGGCCTTTTTCAGGCCCTCGTTATTGGCATCGCCGTCGAGGGCCTTCTTGGCGGCTTCGGCCTTTTCGGTGGCGACTTTGACCGCCTCGGCGGCGGTCACGGCGGCCTTGTCGAGGGCCGAAAGCTGGGCCGTCGCGCCGCGGCGGCCTGCTTCGGCGTCGGTCACTGCCTTAACGAGGTTGGCGTCTTCCAGCCGGCCCTTGCCGACGATGCGGATCACCCCGTGCCACTCGGCCGCCTGTTCGGCGGCGCTGAACACCAGCATGGCCGAGTTCTGTCCCGGACCGATGCTCGCGCCGGGACAAGTGACTCCCCCCGGCAGGCCTTCCACGGTGACGTCGATCACGCCGTTGAAACCGTCGTGCCGGAACGCCATCACCGTCATCTGCGAATTGTCTCCTTTGCGCAGGCCGATGTCCCACTGGCCGGCCTGCTGATTCGGGTCGGTCGTGGGAAGCGAGGGGACTGCCACCAGCCGGAAATCGTGAGTCTCTTTGCGGATCGAGAGCCGATACACGAGCGACGGATCGCCGCGGCTTTCGAACGCGCGGTCGCGCACCGTAATGCGGAATGTGCCGTCACCCGGGGCCGCGAAGCGGAACACCGGATCGTCGGTGATTGTATTGAACAGCGTGCCGCCAATGTTGGTGGCCGTGTCGTCGACGGCGGTGATCCGCGAGAGCGTTTCTTCACCCTTGTCGTTCTTCTTAACCTGGTCGACGACCAGCACCGGGTCGGCCGCCGAAGCGCTGCGCTGCCCGAAGACTTCCATCCAGAAGACGTCCCCCGACTTTGCGTCGAACTGGTACAGGTCGACGTCGCCGCGGACTTGGAACGTGCCCGTCAGCTCGACGGGTACGGCGATCTTCTGGGCCTTATCGGGTGCGTCGTTGGGTTCCTGCTCGACCGCCACCGGGCCTGAAGCAAAATAGATCGTGACCGGGTTCGACGCGCCGGCGGGACTGGCCAGCGACCAGGTGATGCCATCGACGCCCGCGGCCGCCGGGGGCGCCGCTTCGCTTGGCTCGTACACCGTCGGATCGGCCGGGAGTGCGATCTGCACCTTCAATTGTTCCAGCACCTTGCCGTCGGAGGCCTTCAACGTCGACGGCTGCCCGCCCGGCAAGTTGCGTCCGTAAAGCGTGTATTCGGCGGTGGTGTTCGGCAATCCCGAAGCGGGAAGGACGAAATCAATGTGCGGCCCGGTGTGCAGCGACAGGCGGTAGAAATACTCGGCGCTGCCCGTGTACAGGAAGTCGTAGACCTTCAGCAGGTAGTCGCCGTCAGCGGGGGCGGTGAAGTCGAGCAGCGGCTCGACTATGCCCAGAGTCCGGCGGTGCATGATCCGCCGGCCCGCCGGAGTGTAGAGTTCGAGGGCGCCTTCCATCTTCGAATCGATGTGCTTGCTTTTGACCTCGATAAGAATTCGCTGTCCCGCCTTGGCGGTGAATTTGTACCAGTCGATGTCGGCGCCGCCGTCGGAGCGGCCGTTGATGACCGTGTTCAACTCGACGGCCATCGGCTTGTCGAGCGTGTTGTTCGGTTCGACTTCGTTGATTTCCTTGCGGTCGCCGACGGTGAACGAGCGGGGATTGCTGAGGCCATACAGGCTGCGGGCGCGGACGTCGTAAATGCCGTTCGGGACATCGGCGGCGATGGTGACGGTAAACTCGCCCGTCACTGGTTGCGGCTGGCCATCGACCATCTGCGTCTTCTGCGCCGCCGTGATGCCCGGATGCGAGAAATAGAGCTGGCTGGCTTCGTCGAGATCGGTCCCGCCGGCGAGCGTCAGGTTGACAGCCGTGCCCTTCTGGCCGCCGGTCGGAAAGACGGCGTTCAGGCGCGCCTGGGGCAATTGGGCCAGGGCGGGCCGTCCCCAGAGGGAGGCGATCGTGAACAGCAGCGCGGCAATGCCGAGCGATTTGTACCCGGCGGAAAGCGAATTCAATCGCGGTGCGTGCAGCAGTCCCATTGCTCGAATCATGGTCAAATCTCGTCAGTCAAAAAGGATGACGGGTTGTCCGGGAGGCAGGCGTCCCAGCCGGTCTTCAACGATGGTGTGAGGTCGTAGCAGAACTCGTCAGAATTCTGGCATGCGCGGGGCGGGAACAGGTTGATCGCGTGCTGCGGGGCGTGTTCTAAACAATGAACCTGTGTGAGGATGCAATCCTCGCATTATCACTCTTTTATCTTAACTTTTCGCGCAGGCGTTGGCAAAGGATTTCGGGAAAAACCCGGCTTCGGCGCGGTGCCCGCTGGAGTTCAGGCTTCAGCCTGCGCAACTGGAGATGGTCCACATGGATGCATACGGGCAAGCGCAAGCCGGATCCGCGCTGACCCGCATCATCCGCGGTTAAATAAGTCATTTGGATCCGGCCGCGGGGCCGCGCTGGGTGTTTTTTGGGCATTCTCATTCGGCAATTTCCTTCGTTGCCGATGCCTTGGCCGCGAGTCGCCGGGCCTCGTCTTCGGCATGCCTGGCGCTTGCGCGGGCTTCAATCTCACTGGCGATCGCCCGGTCTCGTTCAACCTCAGCGTCGCGGGCTTTCGAAAATGAATATGCGGCAACGAAACCGCTGCCCGCCAGGCACAGGATCTTTACGGCCCTACGAAGTAATACGCCGCGCCGGACTCGGGCATGGGCTTTGTTCCTGGCAGATCGCAGCCGGAGGATGACGTCGCCGTGAGCGGGATTTTTGTCATCGGCGACTCCCAGCCCAAGGTCAAGATCGCCCTTGCCCAATGCCGCTTCCGCATAGGCAAGTTGTGTTTCGGAAAGGCGTTCACGCAACTGATTACTTTCACTGCACAACTCGCGGGCCGTCTCGAATGCAGACAGGGCGCAATTGAAGTCGTGGTAGTCTCCGGATTTCCGGCCGGAATCGAGAAAACGCTGCCCCTCTTGCAGGAGATTTCGGCTTTGTCCTTGAGCGTCGGTCGTCGACAAATCCAGCTGGCAGATTCGGCATTTGGCCATGATTTGGGTCCTATGAACGACACGTGCTCCCCTGGCGGGTCGCGGTCAAACGATTTCGCGCACATTTTGGGATGGCGA
>JACQFH010000105.1 GCA_016200145.1 Planctomycetia bacterium
AAGACCATCCTGGCATCCTCCTGTGAAGTTTTCCTTAACTCCAACAGGCGCAATGAATACCAAATTAATCCTCGGTCCCAAACGTCACGTTCAAACGGCTGGCTTTCCAGCCTGACAGCGCTGTGCCCCGAACGTCAGTTTTGGGTCGCAAGCCAGTGGCAATGGCGTTCCCCGAAGGCGTCCCCTCCGCCGCGACATTGACTTGAAATCTCCCGGCCCGTTCAATGTTTACAGTCAACATTGCATTCGATTTCCGACCCGTCGCACAGGTTTTAATCGATGGTCCACGTTCATGGCGGGTTGGACACCTACGGCAAAGTGAAAAAGGTCGGAGGGACGCCGATCGTGACAAGATTCGTCATGGTCGCGCTAATTCCGCTCGTTCCCCTGGAGTCGTATTACTTCATGGGTGAAGGCAAAGACGAGGGAATTCTCTTCGTCTACACCTCGAAGTCGATCTACGGCCTGCCGCTTGAGCACCTCGACCCACTTTCAGTGCTCATGGCGTATGCGCGGGGCGTCTTTGGAGCGTTTCTTGTCATGGGAGTCTTTTCCCTTGCCATCGTGTACTCGAACTGGGGTGGCGTCAATCGCGCGCGCCCGAACGATTTTGACACTGTCGCGCAGTATGTGATGGCAGGCGGCCTCGGCATCGGCATTCCCGGAGGACTCATCACGTACCTCTGGCCATTTCAAACGACGCGTCGGGAACGGGAGATTCGACTCGCCTGCGGCGAGGGACTTGGAATCTGCGCAGACCCGGCCTTCGTGCAGGAAGACGTGGCAGAAACCATAATGAACGACACCCTGGAACTCGCATGGGCAGACAATTCTGACGCAGGCCTGCCCCAAAAGCGTCCCGCGCTGGTCCGTCGGTTGATCATAGCCCGCGCGCGAATTGCGCTGGGACTTGCAGAGTCGCGGGAAGATCTCGAAAGCGAGACCGACGACGTGCTGCGCGAGCTCGAAATTGCGACGCCGGGCTGACATCCCCGGCCTACGATTCCGCGAACCCACCCGCAGCGCCCGGTGTCTGTGGGGGCAGGCTGCAGTCGTACGGCCTTTTGCTAGGCCCTCTGAGTACTGAGCACCCAGGCCTGCGTGCCGCATCCCCAGCCTCGCCGAGCGACGCTGAATCCCGTACAACCCGGGAGAGCAGTATTGACTACTCAGTACGGCTTTCCACAGCCCGCACAACTTCCATGACTCCCTTGGACCATAGCCCGCGCTTCCGCGCCATGGCCGGTGAGGCCATTGGCCTCCTCCGTCTGGGGGGGCCGATCGTCGCAGCTCAGCTTGCGCAGATGTCGATGGGGTTTGTCGACACGGTGATGGCGGGCCGATTGAGCGCGCTGGACCTGGCCGCCGTGGCGGTCGGCAACAGCATCTGGATGACCGTTTTGATCTTCGGATGGGGCCTGCTGCTGTCGGTCTCGCCGACTGTCGCCCACTTCTACGGCGCGCGGAAGATCGAAGAAATCGGTCCTGCGGTCAGGCAGGGATTATGGCTGAGCCTGGCTGTTGCTGTCTGCACATTTGCCGGCGTTCATAGCGCGGCTCCCGTATTTCACTGGCTCCAAGTCGAGCCGGAGATCGTCCCCACCGCTGTCGGGTTTCTGAACGCGAGTTCGTGTGGACTGCCGGCGACGTGTGCGTTCACCGTGCTGCGCGGTTTCAGCGAAGCGGTCGGCAAGAGCCGCCCGATCATGGTCATCAGCCTGATCGGCGTGGCCTCGAACGTTGCCGGCAACTTGATCTTCATGTACGGCCGGTTCGGCATGCCGCGGTTGGGAGCCATCGGTTGCGGAGTCGCTTCCGCCATCACGATGTGGATCATGGCTGCCAGCCTTGCCGTTTGGATCGTCTGCGACAGGTACTATCGCCCGTACGCCGTGTTCGGCCATTGGGAACTGCCGCGCCGCGCGCAACTGGCGCGGCTGCTGAAGCTGGGAGGCCCGATTGGCATCGGCCTGCTGATGGAAGTCAGCATGTTCGCGACCGTTTCGCTGCTGATGGGGCACCTGGGGACTGAAATTGTCGCCGGCCATCAGATTGCGGTGAA
Source organism: Planctomycetia bacterium (assembly GCA_016200145.1). Lineage (GTDB taxonomy): Bacteria > Planctomycetota > Planctomycetia > Planctomycetales > Planctomycetaceae > JACQFH01. The sequence goes on from JACQFH010000105.1 coordinate 2,063, forward strand.
CGTCGCCTCGATCACGTTCATGGTTCCGCTCGGACTGTCGGTGGCGATGACGGTGCGCGTGGGGCACGCGATGGGCCGCCGCGATCCGCGCGCCGCCCGGCGGAGCGGTGCAGTCGGGGCGACGTTGTGCGCGGGATTCATGTCGCTGATGGCGCTCGCCATGGCGTTCTTTCCGCACCTGATCGCCTCGATCTATTCAGATGATGAAGCGGTTCGTTCGACCGCGGTTGGTCTGCTCTTGATGGCGGCGATCTTTCAGATCTTAGACGGCTTGCAGGTGGCGGGGGCGGCCGCCTTGCGCGGGCTGAAAGACACGGCGATCCCGATGGTCATCACCTGCGTCGCGTACTGGGGTCTGGGGTTACCGCTGGGCTACACGCTGGGAATGGTCCACGAGCGCGGTCCACAAGCGTTGTGGATCGGCCTGATCGCAGGCCTGACGGCTGCCGCGCTGCTCCTCAACATGCGCTTCTGGCTCGTGACGCGCCGGCTGGTGCGACAGGCGGAATGCGAGGCCGTCGACCCAGGGATCGTCAACGACCCGGCCGACGTCGAACCCGATATGTGCACGCCGGCCTACTAACCCGAAGCGCCAGCGAGAGAATGCGTTGTCGTGGCCGCGATGCAGTGCCCCGGCCGCCGCGAAGCGGCCGGGGCACAGAGACCATGCTTGATTTCGCCGGCAAGGGGCGTATGCTGCAATGACCTCCTCTCAGCCAGGTTGACCAGTTCGTGCACTTCCGCCGGGGGCCAGGTCAATGTCGTCGGCATCCAGCAGCAGCGAGCCGCAGCGCGATTTACCCGAATTGCACCTGCGGCAGTCCGAATACCTCAGGCCGGCTAAGTTGCAGGCGGCCCTGTTCATCGTGGCGATCTTGGCGGCGCTCACGCTGCTCCTGCTGATCCTGCCCGATGAAAGCGAATTGAAACAGGCCACACCCGGCCAGGGGACCGTCAGCCTGCAACTGGCTGCCGACGAGAACGAGGCGGCCGGACTGCTCTTCCGTTGGAACAAGGCCAAAGTCCTCAAGGCGGCCATCCGCTCGGTACAGCTCGACACCGGCTATTTCATTCTGTCGTACGTCGCCGTTTTCCTGATCGCCGGGTTTGCCGTACGCACGAAATTGAAATGCGAAGACATTGCATCGCGTGCCGCTCTGCGGTGGTTCGCCGTCGTGTACGTCGTGTGCCTGGTCGGGGCGGCCCTCGCCGATTCGCGGTACGAGAATCCGGCCCAGTTGCGGCTGCTACAGCAGGCCGACGGCGTCACCCTCGGCGACAAGGAGCAGGACACCGGGCAGTTCGTGCCCCTGGTGCGGCTGCACCTGCCGGCGATTCGCCAGGCGGCGCAAATCAAGTTCACGCTGTTGACAGTCGTGTGGGGACTGCTAGTCGCCGGGACACTGGGGGCGGCGCGACGAATCGTCTTCGACCGCAAGCAGACGGCCAGCGGGGCGCCGAAATTGAAGGGTGATTTCGACAAGCTGGTGAAAGAGGAACGCACCCTGCTGGGCCTGTGCGAAGTGTCGAAGTCGTCGGTTTGGGAGTCCGAACCGTGGACAAGTGCCGTGCAAACCGACCTGGTGGGACTGGCCTTCTCCGGGGGCGGAATCCGCAGCGCCACGTTCAGCCTCGGATTGCTCCAGGGACTGGTGGGGCTGAACGTCCTGCCCCTGCTGCACTACCTGTCAACCGTCTCCGGGGGCGGGTACATCGGCGGCTGGTGGTCGGCCTGGCGGCTGCGGATCGAAGAGGAACATCAGGCAGGATTGAAAAAGGATCCCCAGCACCCTGTGCCACCCATCCTGCCCGGCGCCAGAGGCCAACCCGAGGCCGAAGAGGTACGGCACCTGCGCGAGTTCAGCAATTTCCTGGCCCCGCGCTGGGGGTTCTTCGAAATTGAAATGTGGACCGCCTTCATCGCCGTTCTGTTCGGGCTCGTTCCCACGCTGCTGTTGGCGCTGGCGACGCTGGCGACGATGCAGTTGCTGTGGGTGTCGTCGACGGCGTACCTTTCAACCGGCAGTCTGCCACTGTTTCTGGCGGCGGCTGTGGTGCCGGCCGCGGCGGTTTTCGTGTGGGGGGAGCTGGCCTGGCGGAAACGGCATCTCGCACAGGGAGCGGATCAAGGCCATGAGTTCGCCTACGAGCTGTTCGCCTTTCTCGGGCTGGCTTTGGTCGTCGGCGCCTGCGTGGTGTTTCACCGGTATTCGCCGACGCCGGACGGGAGCGCGTGGAATCGCGTCTACCGCTGGGGTGGCTTGTCGTCACCGGCGGTCTCCGACTGGATCGGCTGGATGCGATGCCTAGGGGCGACGCAACTCGACAACGTCACCCATTTCTGTCCGCGGCTGTTCGACCTGCCGGCGATCTGGCTGATCGCCGGCGCGCTGTTGAGCGTCGTGCGGCTCGTATCGGCGTCAACTCTCACGATCGAGTATGCGCGGGTCTGGATGCCCCCGGTCGATCGCGTCCTGACGCGGCTGATGGCGCTGGCCGTCGCCTGGGGCGCCGCCGGCCTTTTATGGGAAGCGGCCGTTTACTTAAACAGCCACGACCTGACCGAGCTGGCTTTCGGCGGCGCCGCGGGCGGGGCCGGCACATTCGCGCTGCTGCGCAACTGGCTGGTGCGCGTCCCCCGTCTGAGCGGATCGGGAGGCCGGGTCACCAAGCTGCTCAAGCCGATCTTGCCGCAGGTGGTGGCGTATGCCACCGTCGCGCTCGTGTACATTGTAACCGCCAGCGCCGCCCTGAACCTGCTGGGCACGAGCCCGGTCGCCTGGCAATGGGCGTGGCTCGCGGTCGTGGCGGTCGCCGCGCTGGGCCTGCAGCTTCTCCCCTCGGAATTCGGTCTGCACGCGTTCTACCGGAACCGCATCACCCGCGCCTACCTGGGGGCGTCGAACCGCGCCGCGCACAACGAGGCCGGCACCGCGTTCGCCGCCGACAAGAACCGCCAGACCGATCTGCGCCCGGGAGACAACCTGACTCTCGCCTCGCTCGCCGGGGCGCCACAGCCGCTGCATCTGGTCTGCTGCACGGCGAACCACCTCTCGGGCGATCAGCTTTCGCTGCTCGGCCGCGGCGGACGCAGCGCCGTGCTGTCGTGTCATGGGATCTCAATCGGCAACAACTGGGCGGAACGGCCGCGGCTCACGCTGGGTTCGGCGCTCACTGCGTCGGCCGCAGCGTTCAATTCCGAGATGGGCTCGGTCTCGGCGAAAGTCGGGCCGGCGGTTTCGTTTCTGATGAGCGCGCTCAACCTGCGGCTGGGGCTGTGGGTCTCGCATCCAAGTTTGACCGAAGACGAGCCCAAATGGTTTCCTGGGCTGCAATTCTACAATGAGCTGTTCGGCCTTTCCGACTGCCTGGATCCGGATGCGGTCGACGTGCACCTCTCAGACGGGGGCCACTTCGAAAACCTGGCGCTGTACGAGTTGATTCGCCGGCACTGCCGTTACATCATCGTCTCGGACTGCGGCGCCGATCCGCTGGTGCAGTTCGAAGATTTCGGAAACGCCGTCCGCCGCATCCGCGAGGACTTCGGCGTCGATATCGAGATCGACCTCGATCCGCTGCGGCCCGATTCCAGCGGCCGCTCGAAGCAGCACGCCGTCGTGGGGACGATCCGCTTCGACCCCGGCGGCGGAGACCGCGACGTCGGCACGCTGGTGTATTTCAAACCCACGCTGACCGGAGACGAACCGTGCGATATCGCAAATTACCGCACTCTCAACCCGGCATTTCCTCACGAGACGACGGGGGACCAGTTTTACGACGAAGCGCAATGGGAATCGTACCGCCGGCTGGGCTCGCATGCTGCGTTCGAGACGTTCAACTTTCTCGAAGGCAGGGCCAGCCCGAAAGTCCATGCGGTCTTCAGCGAGGTGCGCGACCGCTGGTATCCGACGCCGCCGGACTTCGACCAGAAACTGACGGCCATCAATCAACGGTTCATTGATTTCGACCACCGCCTCGCGCAGTCGGCGCCGGCCGGGTTCCTGAAGCAGATCTTTCCCGAGTTGTCGACCGTCACAAGGGCGGTCCAATCGGCGGCCCAGGCAGCGCAGCCGGCCGCGCAGACGGGCGTAGCCGGCGGACAGCCTTCCGATGAGATTGCTGCAGAGCTGCACCTGTTGCTCGAGATGATTCAGATCATGGAAGACACGTTCCTCAGCGTTGATTTCCGCAAGAATTTCAATCACCCGCTGATGCTGGGCTGGGTCAACGTGTTCCACCGCTGGGCGCATGCGCCGAGCTTCCGGCTGTGGTGGCCGATACTCTCCCCGCTGTATTCCCCCGCGCTGCGGCGCTTTGCCGAGGAGCGGTTCGATCTGTCTCACACAGCCCTGGAGAGCGTTTTGAAGTTTGACGTCGCGCTGCGGTCCGAATCGGCCGGCGATGAGGAGAAGAGACAGTTCGACGAGGCTCGCAAATCTCTCCTGCAGCGTGCGGGGATCGCGCCTGGCAAATGGGAGGACGGCGAATCGATCGACTTTGCCCTGTTCTATCTCGTGGGAACTATCGACGGCACGACGGTTCGGGGCCCGGTTGGTGCTGCGCGATTCCAGTTTAAAACCGAAAGGGAGAGGCGATTGGCCGAGTGGCGCGATTCCCACTTCCTGATCATTCCTGGTCTATGGGGGGCGGGCCTGGGGGGACGGTTCCTGAAAGAGCTCATCCAGCGGTTGCCCGAGGCGTCAGTGTCATCGGCGCAGGAAGGTCAGCCCGCACCGTCGCCGATCGACACGCTGCGCGTCGTGATCGATCTCAATCGCACCGAGAACACCGGGTACATACGCCGCGACGTAGGGCACCGGCGTGAGCGCAACGACCTCCTGGTGTTCTACAAGTTTCACGGCTTTGCGGCGCCCGCCGCGTCCCAACCCTCGGGCGAAGCGGAAAATCCCATGCTGATCGAGTTGGAACGGCCGCTCGTCATGCCGTAATCGTCGTCGCAGGACCGAACTCCCCAGAATTCGCAGCGTCGGATTCCCAAAAAAGGCGCTTGCTTCGCGTCCCCGGCCATGCCTACTGTAGGGGGTTGCGGTTCGCGTTCTGCGCCGGCCAGCAGATTGGCACCGGCGGAGGCGCAGCACCGCGAGCGTGACGTCCGTGGGCCCAGCACAACAGTCCGCCGCTATGACAGCCGACCGGAATCCCACCCTTCGCCCTGAAGCCCAGCCGGTCGGCGACTGGGAGCGCTTGACCGACGATCAGCGGCGCGGCCTCGAGCGCTTGCTGGCGATGATGCAGGAGTCGCTCGTCCGGCTGGCCAACGCGCCGCCGCGCGACGATCGATCGCTGCCGTGGCTGTTCGACGAACGCCACTCGCAACTGGCGTTCATCAATGGCCGCCGGGGAACCGGCAAGACGACACTTCTGACAACGCTCGCCAAGGCCCTCGACGATCAACGGTTCCGCGCCTCGCTGACTGCCGGCGCGAAGAATGACACCGAACGGGCAATCCGCGTGGCCGAGCGCGGCGCAGGCCTGAGCGGGCGCGTCGTGATTCTGGAGCCGCTCGATATGGAGCCGCTCCCGCGAGCCACCCCGCTCCTGGCGGCGATCCTGGCGCGGCTGAATCAGGCAGTCCGCCGATTGAGCAGTGCGGGGCACTCCGAGTCGCGCCTGCTGACGGGAGACTGGCACGACGAGCGCGAATTTCTGCGTTTGCAGCAGTACCAGGCACGCGTCGCCGGCGCGCTCGAAACCAACCTTCCCGAGCGGCGCTCCCAGCTCGACGGTGAGCAGTACTCGCGCGAAGTCATGGACCAGGAGCATAACCGCCTGGAGCTGCTGGCGAATTTCGAACAGGTGCTGTACGGACTTTCGGCCGACTTGCAGAGGCGGCGGCAGGGTGCAGCCAAGGACACGCGGGACGCTCCGCTCCTGTTCCTGGTCCCGATCGACGACGTCGACCTGAATCCCGCGCGCTGCGTGGACCTGCTCCGCCTGCTGCGCTCGTATTCGCCCCCGCAGCTCTTTTTCGTGCTCCTGGGCCAGTACGACCTGGTCGAGCAGATCATGAAGCTGAAAATGGCCGACGAGTACTACAATGTGCACCCGCGCCTCGAAGCGTTGCCGGTCGTGCCCGTCGAAGAGCTGACGAAGGAGCTGGTGGAAGTCGCCGCGTCGAACGTGCGGAAGCTGGTCCCTCCCTCGGGGCGCATCGAACTGGCATCGATCGGCATCGGGCAGATCATGGAATTCAGACCGCTGCTGGATGATCGCCTGATTCAGCCCGCACCGGCCCCCACGCTGGCCGACCTGTGCGCCCGGTTTGAATTGCCGAGCGTGACGGTCGGCGGAAAAAGCTTTGGCACGCTCGATCGCCTGCTGCGCGGTCAACCGGTCTGGCTGGAAGATCCTCTGCCGATCACGACCCAGGACGCAGCCCAGTTTCCGTGGAGCGAATACTGCGGGCTGGGCGCGCTGCAATCGTCGGCGCGCCGGCTGGTCGACCTGTGGCTCGAGATGCAGAAACTGGATGCCGAGAATGAGACGGCCAGCACACCTCAAGACTCCGCGCGTCCGCCCGTGCTGGTGCTGGTTGAGCGGCTCTGGAACCGGGTCGTCGACGAGGATGCACAGTTGACAGTGGACATGCGAAAACGGCTCAAAGAGGAAAAGCAGGCTGCGTGTGAGCTGTCTCCGCAGACGGAATTCATGGCCGAGCGTGATTTCGAAATCGAAGGGTCGGCGATCACGGTCGCGTCGGGCGGGACAGACCGGACCAAGCCGCGTTATCAGCCGCGGTTTCAGACGGCGTCCCTTGTGCCGAGGTCCGGTGTTCCCCGAGCCGCCATGCGAAACCGGGGAGCCCCCGGCACCAGCCCGCCCGATGCGGGAGAAATCAGGGATCCGCGGACGCGCTGCGCCCTGGTCCTGCTGCACGACGTGGCCGCGATGTGCCCCAGACCGGTGCGCGACATGCTGCCCTCCGCGTCGGCGCCGATCTTTCCCATTCGACTGGTGTGGCCGGATGCTGCCGGGAAGTTGCAACCGATGTCCTGGCCCCTGCCTCCGCTCACGACGCTCGCCGAAATGGTGCTGTTTTTCGGTCGCGTGCGCCACGCGCTGCAGCCCATCCTGTCGAGGCAGGCGACGGCTGCGCCGGCGATTCCCGTGAACGACATCTGCGACCTCGTGCAGGCCTGGATCGCCGCCGGGTTGGTCGGGCTCGAGGTTCAGGAAGCGGCGACAGAATTCTTGGGCCGCCTCGCGGCGCAGGCCCGCAATGAGCTTGCGGACGACTCCGACGAAGTGGAAATCGCCCGCTGGCGGACGATGATCGTCGAGGTGCACAACTTGCGCGAGCAGGCGGCGGCCGACCGCAGCGAATGGCGCCTGGCACAGATCGACGAGTGGCTGCGGCAGGTCGCGCTGCTGCTCATGCCGGAAATGTGCTCGCTGCCGGTTTCACGCAGGCTCATCCATCAGATCGAGAAGGCCGACGTCAATCACTCCCTCGAAAGACTTCTGAAGCAGAACGTCGGGTTGCTTCGCAATCGCCGCGAACAGCAGCTCTCTGTATTCAATAGTCCCGACGATCGTGGTCTCAAACAGGCGCTGAACGTGCCGCCCGAGGCCGATTCCTGGCTGTTTATCAGCCTGCCCGAGGTGACGTCGAAACCTCCCGAGGAAGCAGCCACGGCGTCGGCGGTGCAAAACGTCAAAGCCGAGGTGCAACGCTCGCAGTTGTATTCTCTCCTGGAGCGCGGCAAGACCGAGGAAATGACGAATCCCTCGACCTCACGGGCCACTTACCAGCGCGCCTGTGAGATTGCTGAAGAAATCGTCCACGAAAATCCGAACGACAGCAAATCACTGCGCGACCTGTCGCTGGCCTTTGACAGTCTGGGGAATGTCCTCTTGCGACTCGATAAGGTCGAAGCCGCGCGCGACGCGTACCTGCGGGCTCTCGAGATCGATGAACGGCTGGCGCAAGTCAATCCTCGCGACATCCAGTTGCAGCGCGGACTTTCGGTATCACACAGCCGCATGGGAAACGTGCTGCTGCGCCTGAACAAGCTCGACGCGTCGCGTGAGGCGCACCTCCGCGGGCTGCAGATCGCCGAGGAGCTCGCTCGATCGCATCCCGACGACCTGCAGATCCAGCGAAGTCTGTCGCTCTCGTATAACAAGATCGGGGACGTCTATCTGCGATTGAATGATCTCCAGGCGGCCCGCGAGGCCTACCGTCAGGCGATGGAGATTCGACAGAGGCTGGCCGAAAGCGACCCCGATTCCACCCAGTCGCAACGAGATCTGGCCATCTCGCACGGCAAGCTGGGCGATGTCTTCCTGCGACTGAATCAACTCTCGGAAGCGCAGAACGCCTACCGCCGCGCGCTGCAGATCGACAAACAACTGGCCCGTGAACATCCCCGCGACAGCCAGACCCAGCGGGACCTGTCTGTTTCCCACGGGAAGATGGGCGACGTGTCCCTGCGACTGGACCGGATTGACGAAGCGCGAGACTCGTACAACCGGGCCCTGACGATCGACAAACGGCTCGCCAAAGCCAGTCCCAGCGACAGCCGGGCTCAGAGGGACCTGGCGGACTCCTTGACCAAGATCGGCGACGTGTTTCAGCGGCTCAACAAGAAAAGCGAAGCCCAGGCGTCATTCCGTCGCGCCCTGGATATGATCGAGAAGCTCCTGCGAACGAACCCGACAGACAACCTGTCACGCGTCGAACTGGCCAAGATCAGCGGGAAACTGGCGGAAGTGGCCGAGTCGAAGTCCGCTCAACTGTCGCTGCGGAAGCGGGCTTTGGCGCTGCTCCAGGCCGAACGTGTCCGCGACATCCCCTTCGACCCGGATGTGGAAGAGATTTATCTGCACCTGAAAAGCATTTTTGAAACCGAGACGGAAACAGCCCCAACTTCCGGCACGGACCGGAAACGGCAAACCGCGAAGAAACGCGCGAGCAAGAAGGCGAATTGATCCTCTGACGGCCGGTCGCGAGCATAGGTCCGGGACCAGACGGCATTTCCGGCGATTTCGGGCAGTTCAATCCAACCACCCGGCGGCGAGCAGCGCTTCGCGGCTTATTCTCGAGTCATCACAGCATGGCCAACGCGCGGACGATTCTGATTTCGCTCGATCATCTTGTCGCCGAGATGACGGCGTTTCCGTTCGCCGCCGAGCCGGCGCTGCGGTTCCCGGTCGAGGAGTTGTCGCCCGGCCTGGATCGGCCGACGGCCGCCCTGTGGCGCGAGACCGAGCGCTACTTCGTCGCCCATTTTCCCCACACGCATCTCGACGAGCTGATCGCCCTTCGCAATTCAGTGTGGTTCGCCCGCGCCGATCAGCGGCCGATCCCGCTGCACGCCGCCCTGCAGGGGGCGGCCGCCGCGGTCCTCGTCAATCACGGGGCGATCGCCGAACCGACGCTGCCCGACGGCTCTCTGAATGCCGAGCCGTGCGATCCGGCTGCGCGGCGGGCCTGGCGCTGGCTGACGTTCGCGATGCCCGCCGACCTGCTGCTGGCGGGGCTGTCCCGCGGCGGCTCGGGGCCGCTGCGCGTCAATCTCCTGTCGCCGGCCGTCGCCGCAGTCCTGGAAGACGGGGGCTATGCCGAAACGCACCTGCACTATGGAATTGCCCTCAACTTTCCCACAGCGTGGGCCTCGGCTGTCAACATCGTGGGCCGCGCGCCGGGGGCGGGGCCGAGCCTGAACTTCAACGCCTTCAGCAGCCCCGGCGCCGAACATGCCGAAGGCGAGCGGCTGGCCAGCTGGCTCGTGCGCGGGGCGATCGTCCGCTACCTGCTCGCCGCGTTTCTCACGAACTATTCGCATCTGGCGGGGTTGGACGAGTTCCTGAAATCGGGCGCGCAGGCCCTGCCGGCAATCCTCACGGCCGCGTTCTGGACGTTCGAGCAGATCGACGCGCTCCGCGCCGCGATCCGCGATCTGTTTCTCGGCCAGCTCAACTCCGCACCGTGGGACCAGGTTCCGATCAGGCGCTCGTTCGTCGCCCTGCAGCGGATTTACAACCGGCTCACCCGGGTTTCGCTGCAACGCCCGCCGAGCCGGCTCGATGACGTGCAGCGCCTGGACCCGCTGTCTGACTTTTTCCCCGCCCAGGGATTTCACGGCGCCTCGGTGCAGTTGCAGTTCCTGTGGAAGGGGCTCGATTACCTGGAACGCCGCGCGCAGGATCGGACGTTTGCGCGACTGTTCTGGCAGGTCGAACGGGTGCGGGGGCAGGTGTACCGGCACTGCATCCAGCGGCCGCTCACTCCGGGGCTGATGAATTTCATTCGCTTCTACGAACGCAAGGGGCCGGTCGCCCAAATGCTGGAAGATGTGACGCTGGAATCAGCCGGCGTCCTGGGGGGCATCGGCCATGGCCTGCGGTCCCTCGAAATCCGCACGAGCCCCGTCACGAACCGCGATGCCCAGCTCAAATTGATCCGCAGGCTCCAGAAGCACTGGAGAACGCTGCACACCACCGCCGGGCAGACCCGCGACGGCCGCCTGCGCGCCACCGGCTGGCGGCAGACCGAATGCGGCCTGGTGCTGCACTTTCTCAAGTTCCGCGGCAAACACTCCGACCGCGGGGAACCGCGAGCCTTCGACGCGGGGAATTTCGCCGATCCGTCGGCCCGCGGGAATCTCCACGGGTATCGCTGGGGCGAGTTCTTCCTCGCGCGGCGAAAAGAAGCGCGGGCCATCGCCAGCGCCGTCCGGCACGACCTGACCAGCCCGCTCCCCCGCAACACGCCGCCGATCGTGTATTTTCTGCGGGGGATCGATGTCTGTCGCGACGAGCATGGCGTACCGGCCTGGGTCGTCGCGCCGCTGTTTCGCCTGGTGCGCCGCGCCATCGAAGAAGCGATCGGAGAATACCGCGGCCGGCGCGGCATCGAGCTGCCGTTGCCGCGGACCACCGCCCACGTGGGGGAAGACTTCGTCCACCTGGCGACCGGCCTGCGGTACATGGACGAGGCGCTGGATTACCTGCCGTTGCGATCGGGGGATCGCGTGGGGCACGGCCTGGCGCTGGGCGTGCGGCCGAAAGAATGGGCCCGTAAATCGACGCGCCTGGCCATGCCGCGCGAAGACCGCTGGCTCGACCTGATCTGGGAGCGCGCCTGGCACGCCCGGACCGGCGCGAATTTCGCCCCCGACCGGCGGGCCTGCGTCGAAGACGAGATCATCCGCTTGTCGCGGGAGATGTTCGCCGACGGCGAGCCCTGGACGCCCGACGACGCGCAGCAGCTCGTCCGCGGTCTGTATTCCGCAGAGTCGCTGCAGGCCGCCGGCTTTCCCAACGGCAGATTGCCGGCTGCCGCGCCCACCGGGATCCGGCGCCGGCTCGAACGCTACCTGACCGATCGCATGGTCTATCGCCGCGGGCGTGAAATCGAATGGGTACGGACCGAGACGGAAGGGGACTCGATCAAGGAACTGCAACGGCTGGTCCGCAAGCGATTTGCCGAAACGGGGATCACAATCGAAGTCAATCCGATCTCGAACCTGCTGGTGGGAGACCTGACCGAGCTGACGAGCCATCCGCTGTGGCGACTGGCGCCGGGACTGGGAAACGACAAGGGACTGACACTCAGAATCTGCGTCGGCTCCGACGATCCGCTGCCGTTCGCCACGACGCTCCCCGAGGAGTACCAGTTCCTCTACGACTCGCTCGTGCTCGCCGGGCAGTCTCAAGCCGAGGCCCGCGCGTGGCTAGAGCACGTCCGCAAGTTGAGCTGGGAATCGCGGTTCACCGTTTCCGCTCCCGGCATCGCGGCGTCGGCTGGGAACTGAATTAAGCTCTGTTCCGGCCCCCCCTCGATCCCCCCGTGGACGGGGGGAAGGATTTGAGGCAAGGCGACTCTGGTCACTACCACCCGTAAACGTTGTTGTAGCCGCCGTATGTTCCCAGCGCGAGGGCTGACGGGTATCCGTAGCTAGGGTAGCCGCCGTAGAACGAACCGTACATGGGTGTGTAGCCATACATCGGAGCGTAGGAGTTGCCCCAGCCGGAGGACGGATAACCCCAGCCGTAACGGTAACTGTAATACCCCGGACCGGCGTATCCGTAGCCGTTGTGTGCATTGGCGACGTAGCCATAGCCGGGCGGCGCGATGTAGCTGTAGCCGCCGTACGTCGGAGTCGCATAGCCATAGCTGCCGTATGAGGGTCCGGCATAGCCATAGCCACCCGCGTAGGGTGCCGAATACGCGCAGCCGCCGTAATACGGCTGGGCGTAGTTGTATCCGCCGTAGTAGTACGGGCTGGCATAACCATAGCCGAAGTAGCCGTCCCAGCCGTAACTCGAATAGCTGTAGCCGTACGAGCCGGAATAACACCGCCGGCAGACCTGCCGGATTTTCGCGGCCGATTCGCCCGATGCATTCAGACGGTTGATGGCCGGCGCCACGGTCACCGAGCCATCGTCAGCCGCGGCACTGCCCGGTGCGAACGTGAAGACTGCCCCGGCGGCCAGACAAACGACTCCAATTCCCGTCAGACTGTTGGCGAAACGCATTTTGCACCTCTCATTGATGGTCGTGTCGTCGATGGTCGATCGATGCGGTCGCACCGACCTACCCGGCCAGAATTCCAGTGGAACATTGTGTCCCGAACGCCGCACGTGCGACGCGCCACAGACCGCACAACGTGGCTGTTTATAACGATTATGCCGGATGTAGGACCAATTGCAATAGGAATAGGGGCAATAGGAGTTTTAGGGTATTTCGCTGCAGAGAGGCTAATCCGCGCAACGACGGTTTCATGGAATTCAGAATGCCCACGGATGGCGTGGCAATCCCACGGATGAAGACGGCAGAAACACGAAATACGCGAGCGACGCGCCATGAGCCTTACGAAAATGCGTTCCACAGATTTCTAAGATTTCCGCAGATGATCCTGATCCAGGGCCTGCTTCGATCTGTGAAAATCTGCGCAATCTGTGGATAGGGCAGGTCGTCGCGACTTCACTATCCGTGGGATTGCCACGCCGCGAAAACTGCGCTCCATGACTCCGCGGACCGATCCAGGCCCCATTCGCGCTCCAGCCGCTCGCGCGCGGCACGGCGCATCGCCTCGCGTTCGGGGGATTCGAACGCGCATCGCGACGCCTTGTACACAAATTCGCGGTCGTCGTCGCACAGCCATCCGGTCCGGCCGTCCTCGACCTGCAGTATCCAGCCCCCGCGGCGATCGACGACGAGAATAGACCCCGAGGCCATCGCTTCGAAGCCGACGCGCGGCAGGTTTTCGTACGTCGCGGTGTGCATGATGATCGCTTCGCAACGGGCGTAGAACTCCTGCTGCGTCATGCCCCCTTCGGGCAGGGTGCGGATGTACGAGTCGGGCTGTCTGCCGAATCGCCGCTCGGCGTTGGCGCCCCAACCCAGGATGATCCCTTCCTTCAGCACGGGCGCGGTCATCGTCTCGTAGATCCAGAGCTGGCGCTCGCCGTGTTTATCGTGGTCGTCGCGCGAGATGCGCCCGAAGCGGAATTTGTCGGTCGGCCGGTTGTCGACGTAGGGAAACTCCGCGGCATGAAAGTAAGGACGGAAGAAGAGCGGCCGGTAATTGACGCCGGCCTCTTTCAGTCGCGGGCCGATGCGCTCGAACGCGTGCTCGGTCTGGTACAGGTGAAAATCGATCAGGCCCCGCGCGTGCATTTCGACTTCCTTGTCGAAGTTCCAGGTCATGCAGTTCACGAATGTCGTGCTCCGCGCGTGCGTGCGGATTTCAGGAAGCGCGTTCAGAAACTCGCCGTTGCAGAACGAGATGCAATGCAAGCCCTCCAGAGACGCCCAGTCGCGAGGCGCATGGTAGATGCAGCCGCGCTCGGCGAGATTCATCCGCTCGAGGTTGGCGTCGAGGGGCGCCGTGTGGCAGATGTGGACTTTGACGCCCATCGCCTGCCAGCAGCGAATCTGGTGGTCGAGCTCGGTGTCGGCCCCACCCAGCCGGCTGGGGTGCCCGATGACGCAGAGCTCGGCGACCGGGCAATCAGGCGCATAATTCAATCTCACGCTCCCGAAGTCTGGAGACTTCGCCTGTACTTTGCAACCAGCCGGCGTGGCGCCACTATCGTGCCGGCCAGGCGGTCGCCAATTCGCTGGCGGTTCTGCGAGGAGACGATGCATACCGCCGCGGGAAGGCCGCCCAGCAGCAGGGGATTGACTTCGACGATCCGCAGCAGTGTGCGAATGCCGACCTGCCGCCACGTACATGGGCGGCCATCGAATTGCACGACGACGATCCCCGTCAGGAGTTTCCCCGGTGTCGCTGAAATCAGCCGCTCAAAAAACAGATAGTACGCCAGGTAGGCGCTGACACCGATCGCAAGTCGTACGATCGGAAAGGATTCGGGAACGGCGGCACCTGCCCCGACTGCGACGATCATTGCGACGAAATTGTCTGCGATGGCTGCCAGATGTCGCGGCAGGACTGTGCCAATAAGAGAGACCGCGGGCGCGAGGATTGGTTCAGCCGCTCCATCGTCGCGGTCTGCCCCTGGATGAGCCCTGCCGCCCAGTGACTCGCCGCACGATCGGCATCTGCGCTCCAGCGGGTCGCTGATCTCGCCGCACATGGGGCAAATCGTACTGCCGGAGGAGCTCATTCTGATTCGCGCTGTGCGGGCCCTGGAAAAATGCGATTGTACACCCGCGACATCGTGAAGCAACTCTTCGGACCATTCAGTAAAAGCTGTATGTCGGTTCTCGCTCCGCGAAAGGGCGCACTTTCGCGGAGCGAAAGGCAACTCTGTTTCGAGGGGTCTTGGTTTCAAAGAATCAGACGGCTATCATGCAGATTCTCAATCAAATTTCGCTGGCTACCATGCCGCCTTGGGAGAAATCATGCAATTGCCGTCCACGGTTTGCTGCTGCCTGATTGTCAGTGGTGTGATAACAACGATCGCGGATTCGAGCGCGGTGTGCCGAGCGAACGACGACTGGCAAAAGGGCAATCTGGTTGCCAATGGGGAATTCAAGGCCCCGGCGCGGGGCGAACTGCCCGAGGGCTGGTCGGTCGTTGCGCCCAATCCGGCGCTGCGACCGAAGTTCGTGGTGGATTCCGGAAATGGCGGCGGGCCGCGACTCGCGGCGCAGGGCAACGGCCGGTCGGAGTGCTACGGGTACGTCAAGCACGCCGTCCACCTGACCGGCGGCAAGACTTACCGGCTGCGCGTGCGCTTTTCGATCGACGGGCTGGAAGACGTCAACCGGCATCTCGTCCATGGAATTTTTGGCCACGGATTCAACGAGGGAATCTTCGAGTATCTTCGCGACGGGCACGAGATCATCGGCGAGAGGTCGTTCAAGGGGCCGGCCGGCGACGTCGACGCCGAGGTGCGGCTCTGTTTTCGCTACTCAAAGGACGGCAAAGCCGCCTGGCACGCTGTCTCGTTGCAGGAGCGAGAGCCCCTTCCGGCGCGACCCGTGAAGATGGCGGTGAGCTGGGGCTGGGGCGGGAAAGACCCGGCAGCCAATTTGGCGCACTGGACCGAATTCCTCGACGAAGCCGGCAAGCGCGGCGCCGATATTGCGCTGCTTCCTGAAGTCTTCAACGTCGCCGAGAAGAATGCCGCCGAGCCCGCTGCCGCCGAAACGATCGACGGCCCGGCGGCCCGCTTCATGGCCGCCAAAGCCCGACAATGGAAGATGTACGTCAGCGGCAGCTTCAAGCGGCAGGACGGCGATGTCTATTACAATTCTGCGCCGCTCTTCGACCGGCAGGGCAAACTGGTCGGCGTTTACGACAAGAACATGCTGTTCGACCCCGAGCTCGACCAGGGGACCAGTCCCGGCGTCGGTTACCCGGTCTTCGAGACCGATTTCGGAAAAGTCGGCGTGATCATCTGTTACGACAGTTGGTTTCCCGAGCCGGCGCGACTGCTGGGCTATCAGGGGGCCGAGCTTGTGCTGTTTCCCAACGCAGGCTATGCCCGCGAGCTGATGCCCGCCCGCGCATCCGACAACGGGCTGGTGATCGCGGTCAGCAGCCTGAATTGCCCGGCCGGTGTCTGGGATTCGGGTGGAAATCAGGCGGGCGAATCGAAAGCCGAGGAAACCCGGTATGCTCCCAACAACGCCATCCTGGCTCACGATAAGATCGACTCGCTGCGTATGGTGTTTACCACGGTCGATCTGGCGCAAAAGCCCAGCCCGCATTACTGGGGCGGGCCGATGCTTTCGGCGCCGGCGGCGCGGCGCGTGCGGCAGACTTGGCGCGTGCCGCTCGAGCGCGACATCGAGCGCGAGGCCCGCCGCTGGTTGAAGATTCGATGAACAACCTGCTGATCGCCGTATTGAGCTGCCAGGCGTATCCGCAGCGGCGGGAGCGATGCCTGGCGACGTGGATCCCCAAGGCTCGCGAGCTGGGGATTGACGTGGTGTTCGTCGTGGGGTCGCCCTCGCAAACGCGCGCGGTTCGTGACGGCGACTTGCTGATTGTTCCCGCGGGCGACGACTATGCATCGCTGCCGCAAAAAGTTGCGGAGCTGTGTCGCTGGGCATTGGCTGAGACCGACTGCGATTACCTCTTTAAATGCGATGACGACACGTACGTTCGCCCCGAGCGCCTGCTGGCGGTGGACGTGGAGGGGGCAGACTACATCGGCGCCGAATGGGCTCCCGGCGCCGGCTACGCCAGCGGCGGCGCGGGATACCTGCTGAGCCGCAGGGCGATCGAGACCGTTTCCGCGACAATGCTGCAGTTCGTGAACGACCCGACGCCGACCGATGCCGAAGACGTGCTGGTCGGGCGGTGCCTGTTCCGGTCCAATCTCCCCCTGCGGATTGACGGGCGATTCCTGCCTTATGGAAACGACGAGCTGCGCCCCCGGCCGGGAAATCATTATGTCACGGCGCATGCTTGCCAGTGGCCGTGGCTTGGACATCACGTCGATTTCGAAGGGCGAAGCCCGGTCGTCACCTGCCGGCCGCTGGGAGGCCTCTGCAACGTGATGTTTCAGGCGGCGGCGGCGGCGGCGTTTGCCCAGCGACACGGCACGCACCACGCCGTTTTCGATTCTGCGAGCTTCGGCCGTCACAGAAACACCGTCTTTCGCAGCCTCACGTACGGGAGAATTCCGGGCGAGGTCTTGTCGGTCGACGACCCCGAGGATTTTTCGTTCCGCTCGATCCCGAACAATCCCAGCTACAGCGTTGCCGTCTGCGGGCATGTGCAATCTGAAAAGTATTTCGACGACTGCGGGGAGCTGATTCGAAATCTGTTTCAGCCCGCGCCCGCTGAGCGGAGGCAACTGGGCAGGAAATACGGTGCCCTGCTCGGCCGGAATACGGTCAGCCTGCACGTCCGCCGCGGCGATTACGTCGGCAAACAGAACTACCACCCGCTCTTGCCGCTCGATTATTACGACCAGGCGCTGCGCCATATCAAGGGTCTCGATTCGATCGAAAACGTGCTCTGCTTTTCTGATGACCTGCCCTGGTGCCGCGAGCACCTGCGGCTCGACCGGCCCGTGCACGTCATCGACGGCGAGCCCGACCACCTGGATCTGGCGCTGATGTCGATGTGCCGGCATCACATCATCGCCAACTCGACGTTTTCGTGGTGGGGGGCGTGGCTCAATCCGGATCCGACGAAAATCGTGGTGGCGCCCCGGCGCTGGTTCGGCCCGGCGTACGGGTCGCTATCGGACCGCGATCTGGTGCCCGCCGCGTGGACGCGTATCGGCTGGCCAGACCAGGAATCAATCCGTGCGCCGTGCGGATTGCGCACCGGCAGCCGGCGGATTGCCGAGGCGCCGCGATTCTCCCACGGGCTGACAGCGGCCGAAATGCGGGCTCTCGTGGGCCGCGACGATCCGCTGGTCTTCGAACTGGGCTGCAACGACGGTATCGATTCAGCCAATTTCCTGCGGGAGTTTCCGGGGATTACTTTGCATTGCTTCGAGCCCGATCGCCGGCCCCTGGCGAGGTTTCGCGAGCGCATCTCAGACCCGCGCTGCACGCTGCACGAGTTCGCCATCGGCGCGGCCGACGGCGAGGTGGAGTTTCACTTGAGCGGCGGCAACCCGCCCGACGGCCGCATGAACGACTGGGACCTGTCGTCTTCGCTGCGGCGGCCGACGGGTCACCTGGCGGCCCATCCCTGGTGCACGTTCGATCGCAAGATGACTGTGCAAACCCGCTCGCTCGATTCGTGGCTCGCCGGGCGGCCGGAAATCACCGTCGTCGATTTTATCTGGGCCGACATTCAGGGGGCCGAATGTGATTTGATTGCCGGCGGGGCCGCCGCTCTGCAGG
Organism: Planctomycetia bacterium; assembly: GCA_016200145.1. Classification (GTDB taxonomy): domain Bacteria; phylum Planctomycetota; class Planctomycetia; order Planctomycetales; family Planctomycetaceae; genus JACQFH01. The sequence continues at coordinate 20,313 of JACQFH010000105.1, forward strand.
AACGCACCCGGTATCTGTACACCGAGTTCTACGAGCAGCCGATGTACGACGGGCAGATTGCCGGGCAGGAGATTCTCGACCGCCTGCCCGCGTTCGAGTGCATCGGCGTCTACGAGGGCTACAACATGCTGTTGCGAAACAGGCAATTGTCGTCGCAGGACTGAGTACTCAGTAGATAACTCCCGAAGTTTGGCGACTTCGGCTACGACCGGTGGCTTCGGCTACGACGCGGGCGACTTGAGCGTTTCGAGCAACCGGTCTCTCTCGATAAACGGGTCGAGTGGCACGTAGGCTTCGAGCGACGTGACGCGCGACTTGATCTGGTCGGGAGAGAGCGCGGCGCGTTCGACGTCTTTCAGCCGAGACGCGCATTCCTGGCTCTTTCGCCGAGCTTCCCGCAAGTCCGTTTGCTTCGACGCAATGGCATTCCGCATGTCGGAATGTGCCTTATCGCGCTGCTTGCGCGCTTCGGCCATGCTCTGCCTGGCGTTTTCGACGGTCGTCCGCAACTGCTGCACTTGCTGGTTGGCGGTGGCCAGTTGCGCTTCGCGGGACTTCCGCTCCTGATTCGTTTCGGGCCGCGTGCGCGGCGCGTAGGGGATGCCCCCATACGTGCGGAAGCCATTTTGGATCTGCCGCGGAATCGACAGGTCGTCGACACGGGCCTGGGCTTCGGGAATCTCATGCGCCGCGCGGCTGGCCTTCTGGCCGTTGGCGCGGATTTCGACGTTCGCTTCCGCGATCTGCTGTTCGAAGGGTTTTTTCGCGTCGCGAATTTCGTCGTTGATCCGTTTGATGTCCGCCTCGGCCGCTTCGACGGCCGAGCGGGCCTCCTGACGCTGTGCCTTCATTTCACTGACGACTTCTGAGACGGGTCGGGCCGCCAGCGCCTTGAGCTCTTTGTTCCGGTTGCGGATCGCCTTGCGGCCCAGTTCAAAGGCCTGTTTGCGCTCGCCGGTGAGCTTTCCGGCAATGCTCGCTGCCATCTCACCGGCATTGTCTTTGATTTCCGGCGCTTCGGCAGAGCCGGCCAGAAACGCCATGACGCGCCCCAGCCATTCGGCCGAATTCCTGCGATCGCGATCGTTCGGCCACGGATCTTTCGATTCTTCGATTTGCCGGGCGAGTTCGACCATGCCCGACAGGGCCGGAGCGTACTCGGCCCGCCTGATTTGCGTCCACACGACGGCCTGCAACCCCGGTAAAAACATCTTCCGCGAATGTTTGACCGATTCCCGGAACTGATCCAGGGCGTCCTTCGAGTTCTTCTGTTCAAGATACGCAAGCCCATACGCGTACGCGGCACGGGGATCGGCCGCACAAGCCTGGTGCGAAGATTCATAGTACCGCTTGGCTGCCGCGGCGCCGTCGGCCGAAATTCCTTCCTGGAGCAGCCGCCGCAGTGACTGCGTAAATCGCAGACGACTGGCCTTGTCGACCTTTCCCAGCGCTTCGGGCGGAACGACCAGCGATGTCAATTCTTCGTCGAGGTCGAAAAATTCCTCAGTGTCGTCGGGTTCCTCGATGATCTCGACGGCCTTGGCTTTGTCTTTGGCTTTCGACTTTTTCGCCGCCCCCTTGCCGGACGACTGGTCGGCCGACATGTCGGCGGACTTGCCGACCGGTTTACCGGCGGGCTTGTCGGCGGCCTGAAGTTCGACGGCGCACAAGCCGTACACCGAAAGCAGCGCGAGGGCCACGACGGCCCGACCGATCCAGTTTCGCTTGCAGAGACTCGTCATGCGACCCTCACGACAATGCCAGGCAAAACGGTGGATGATGCAATCCTTTTTTGTACTCGGAGATCCAATCGAATGCAAACTGAATCAGGCTTGAGGCTTGAGTCGTGAGACTTGAGGTTTGGGGAGCCCGCTTCAACCTGTAACCACAAGCCACAAGCCTCAGGCCTCAACATGGCGTGCCCCAAGACGTTGCGGGCGAGTCCAGCCCCCCGTTCGCAGCGCAACTCGTTCGTCCAAAAGAGCTTGACGGATTTCGCCGGTCGTCCTATAAATCGCCCCCCTTGTTCCCCAGGTGCGGTCGATTTCGGGGCAAACCACGGTCGGTGACTTTTTCATTCGGGAGATGCGGGTTATGGCCGAACGGATGCATTCCACAGAACGATCGAAAGCCGCGAAGAATAAGACCTGGACGATGGTCATCGCCGGAACGGCCATCATGCTGCTGGCCGCCGGAGTCATGCTGCAGGTGACGCGCCCCACGTCGGCCTATCCCGAAGACGGCAATGCCGCCGCGCGATCAGCCAGGTCGACGAGCGCCGCCGGCGATCAGGCAAAAAAGGGATCCAGGGTCGTGTCAAAAGTCGGCAAAAAGGACATCACTTACGACATGCTCGCCGCCGAATGTGTCGACCGCTTTCACAAAGATGTGCTCGACGACCTGATCAACCGCGAGATCATTCAGCAAGCCTGCGACGCCAAGGGAATCGAAGTCAGCGAAGGCGAAGTCCAGGCCGAAATCCAGAAGACGGCCAAGAAGTTCGGGCTCGCCGTCGACCAGTACGTACAGATGCTTGCCGCCGAACGAAACATCCCGGAACAGAAATATCGCCGCGACATCGTGTGGCCGATGCTGGCCCTGCGAAAGCTGGCCGGCGGAAAAATCGAAGTCACCAAGGATGACATCAAGAAGGCGTTCATTCGCAATTACGGGCCGCGCGTGCGGGCCAAGGCGATCGTGCTTAATAATTCCCGCCGCGCCCGCGAAGTCTGGGAGCAGGCGCAGGAACATCCCGAAGAATTCGAAAAACTCGCCCGGATGCACTCGGCCGACCGCAACAGTGCGGCGATGGACGGCGTGATTCCCCCGATCGCCCGTTACGGCGGCAGCGATAAGCTCGAAGAGGTCGCGTTTAAGCTGAAGGAAGGGGACATTTCGGCCATGGTTCAGGTGGGGCCCGACCAGCACATCATCCTGAAATGCGAAGGCCGCACCGTTCCCACCGTCACCGACATCAGTCAGGTGGAGAGTATTCTGATTGAAGAGCTGCGCGAAGAAAAAATGCAAATTGCCGTCGCCCAGGTCTTCAAGAAGCTCAAGGATGAGGCGCGCGTCGACAACTACATCGCCCACACGTCAACAGGCGGCAAAACGGCCGCCGCGAAGGCGCAAGCTGACGACAACGGTATCCGCCCCGTCGGCGGCAACGACGACGAAGCGCCGGCCGCAACCAGCAAGCCGGCGCCCCGCACTTCGAAAACGAAGAGCCGCGCCCAGGCCGAGTGACCACCTTTTCGTAGACGTCAATCACGAATCTCCCGCGACCCCGGTTTCCCTTCGAAGCCGGGGTCGTTTCGTTGAAGGCCGGACCTCAGAATGCAGGTGTCGTCTGCCGGGTGGGAATCACCCGCCGCGTATTCATGCCCGGATGGTAGCCTGACGCGTCAGCGAGGGGTGATGATACTTTCCCTCGCTGACGCGTCGGGCTACCGTGCTGAGGCGTCGGATTCCTCGCCTTGCTGAAAACGTAGAAACAAGATGCGGCAAGGTCCCGCCTGGCAGGCGGGACCTACTTGAGACCCAGCGCGGCGTCGAGATAACTCGATTTGATCCCCAGCAGGCGCTGCAGCGCGCAGTACTCGGCGAGGCGCGCGGCGTGCAATTCCGGATCGGCGCGATCGCGGCGCACGGCACGAATCAGCAGGTTCTTGGCCGTGTGTTCCAGGTCGATGAATTCGACAATCTGCGTCGCGTAACCGCAGGCTTCCAGCGCGAGCGACCGCAGGCCGTCGGTCGCCAGCGCCGCAAACTGTTCGTGCAGTATGCCGTGCCGCAGCAGCGGAGCCAGCTCGGCGCAGTCGATCTGCCCGGCGAGCTCGTGCTGACAGCAGGGAACCGCCAGGATCACGCGCGACTGCCAGCGTACGGCCTGCGCCAGTGCGTCGTCGGTCGCCGTGTCGCAGGCATGCAGTGAGACGGCCAGGTCGACCGGCTCGGACTCGTGGTGCGTGGCGATGTCCCCCTGGCGGAATTCCAGGCCCCGACATCCGAGCCGCGCAGCGATGCCCGCGCACTCGGCCATGACATCGGCCTTGCGATCGAGGCCGACGATTCGCACCGGTCGGCCGTGAATGTCCGTTAAGAGGTGGTGCAGGGCAAACGTCAGATAGCTCTTGCCGCAGCCGAAGTCGACGACGCGCAGCTCGCGCCCCGTTTCGAGCGACGGCACCACGTCATTCACCAGCTCCAGAAACCGGTTGATCTGTCGGAATTTGCGGGTCATCGTGCTGCGCACGCGGCCATCGGCAGTCATCACGCCGATTTCAACCAGGAACGGGCAGGGGACGCCTTCCGGGATCAGATGCGACTTCGGCCGGTTGTGGACGCCCGGCGCGCCCGGCGATGCGCCCCGCGACGGGGGCTTGCGCGTGCAGCGATAACCGCCCTCGGAGTTCGCGCGAATCGAGAAATCGGCCTGCGGAGTGTACAGGGCGGCATCGCGAAAGGTCGTCTCCAGCAGCTCAACGGCGCACTGGGCCGCTTGTACCGGCTCCAGGTTTTCGTGAATCGTGCGATCGGTCAGGTGCCGAGTGAACTGAAACATCCGCTGCCGTTGCACCTCGACCGGGCGCACCGAGATTTTCGAACAAGTGTCATCAACCCCGTCGCGCTTCCGGCTCAGCACGAGCAGCAGGCAGTCTCCGGTCGAGAGAGAATGTTCGACAGTCTGGAGCGGGTCGTCAGCCACGGGATGGTGCATTTACCGCGGGAGGGGAGCTGTGTGCCGAAACGCCATGCCGGGCGCGGCCCTGTGCGCCGCTCAACGTATCATTCGTGATGTCGATGACGTACTTCGCGGAGTAGTCGCCCAGATACTCCACGAAGCCGGCGAAGGTGAATCCCAGTTTCTCCAGGACTCGAATCGATGCGGTATGTTCCGGTACGACCAGGCCGATGACTTGCTGGCGGTCAAGATGCTCTCGGGCGAAGCACATGACGGAACGGCTCGCTTCGGTTGCAAATCCCTGACCCCAGCAGTCCGGCAGGAACCGATATCCGAGATCGACCTCCTGCAATTCTTCGAGATATTTCAGCCCGGCGAACCCGATCACCAAGCCAGTGGCCTTGTGAATGCAGGCCCAACGGCCGAAACCGTGCTTCCGATAGTCGGCGATCGGCCGGTCGCGCAGCACCTCGAGCGCCTGTTCGAGGCTTTTGAGTCCTCCCCCCGGGTCGGCCGTGTAGCGAATGACCTCGGGATCGCTGCCGAGGGCAAAGAACGCCTCCGCGTCGTCTTCGTCGAATTCGCGAAGGATCAATCGTTCGGTTTCGAGTATCTGCCTGCCAGCCATGCAAGTCCCTTCAATCAATCCACATGGCGCCTTCGTCGGAGTCATCGCTCGGTGGTCGCTTTCGGGAGAAGCTGCGATCTCCAATGAGAACGCCGGCGACGAAGCCGATTGACCCGAAACCAATCACGAACCAGAACAGCGAGTCGAGGGGGAGTCCCACTGACATAGCCCCGATGATGTGGAGCACCATGCCGAAAGCGGTGCCTGCCATAGCAGCCACTACGCCGGTCCACAATCGACTCAGGAATTTCATGCAGGTCATCGATGGTGTCTTTGCCGAACTCAGCAAGAGCGCGATTCCACGAACTGACGTACTACTGCAGCAGCCACTCAGCAGCGGCCGTCTCGATTTGTGTGGCGTCCCCCGTATACGCGGTCAATTGTTTCGGCTGGCCGGACTTGCCGTACAGGTCGGAAACGAGAGGCGGCTCATTTCCTTCCCCGGCCAGCCACAAGCGCTGTGGTGCGCCCAACGCGAGAATCCCCGGAAGGTCGAGGTATTTCGCACCGCCCGGCAGAAACTGCGGCGATCGGTAATCGAGCAGCTTGCCGAACCGGAAGCCCGAGGTGCTCACCGCCGCGCGGCTGATGGCATCCCCCGACACGGCCCGGGCCAGCGCGACAATGGGACCGGCCCCGCCGAATCCCGCGACTTCAACCGAAGTCGGCTTCGGATGCCCGGCCACTTCGGCGCTGCGCAGGTATTTCACCAGTGACAGCACGTCGTGCATTCGCTGGGCAAACAGCGCATGGTTGTAACCCAGGGTGTAACCGGCAAACTCGCGGTTGTTGGCGACCTTCCGCGTCTGTTTGACGGGCTGCCCTTCGGCCACGAACTCGCCCTGGAACAAGAGGTCGGCCCCCAGCACCGTCGCGCCGGCAGCAACCAGTTTCTGCACGGCAGCCTTCACCGTGCCGTCGGCGTTGTACAGCGCCGATTTGCCCGAATCGTCGAGCCAGACGATGGCCCGGCCGTTCCACTTTTTCGGGTACAGCCACACGACCGGCAGCTCTTCGCTGTAGGTCTTGTTTCGCAACAGGCCGTTCATTTCGACGTAGCTGTCGCGGTCCTGTTTGTTTTTGAGCTGCCACTCGACGTCCCCGGCGTTCGCCAGCGTGCGGCCCGCCACGACCTCGATCGCCCCGCCGATTGCCGACCTCAGGCTTTCGGGCGAACCGGCGCTGGCGCGCAACTGTTTCTCGGCGTCGTCGGTGAACCACTTCAGCAGGCCCCGTTCAAAATCGGGGTCTTCGGCTTTGGGGGCAGGGTGCATCGAGTCCCACACAGTGAGCCGGTCGCGCCCCAGAAATTCGTAGTCGCGCTCGATGACCGGTTCTTTATGTCCCAGCTTGAAATGGCGATTGACCCAGCCGTAAAACGCCGATCGCGAGACGGCATTGTAGTTGTGCGGAAAATGTTCTCCCCGCTGGAGCATCACATTGTCGGGCGCGCCAAGCAGCGAATAGAGCTGCTTCAGCTCGGGAAAGCCCTTCGTCGCCATCTCTTTCGTCCAGTCGTTGGCGCTCGTCATCCCCTGCGGCTTGGGAGCAAAGAGCGCGGCGAACTCGATATTGCCCGTGTTCACTCGCAACAGCGACGAATTTTCGCAGGTGCAGCCTCCCTGCATGGCCGTGCTGACCATCACCGCCGGAAACGACAACTTGACGCGCGGGTCGATCGCCGCCAGCAGCATCGTCTGGGTGCCGCCGCCGCTCGCGCCGGTGATCGCCGTCCGTTCGGGGTCGACTTCGGGCAGACTCAGCAGAAAGTCGAGCGAGCGGATCGAATTCCAGGTCTGCAGGCCCATCACGCTCTGCAAGTGGGCCTCGGCCTGCGGGCTGTAGAGGCCCCAGTTCTCGACGGCGTTCATTTCCGGGCGCTGCTTTTCAAACGTGTGAATCACCAGCCGCGAAAGCTGCCGCGAATCCGAATCGCTCAGCATGTCGTACTGCCAGACGACGCAGCCCATGCGGGCCAGTTGCACGCACATCGACTGGAACCGGCTGCGGCCGCCGCGCTCGAAGCGCTCTTCGCCCGTCGAGATCTCACGCAGCAGGTTGGCCTCGGATTCTTCCGAAAGCCTGGCGTTCTGCCAGTGTCCGTGCGCGAACAGGACGCCGGGCACTTTGCCCTTCACGTCTTTCGGGCGGTACAGATTGCCGGTGACGAAAAAGCCCGGCGCGCTTTCGAAGAATCCCTTTTCAACCGTGTAATCAGGCTGGTCGATCTTGCCGTGCAGCACGACGTTGAGCGGCCCCCGCGTGGGCATCGGCGAGAGGCCCTGTGACACGAGCACCTGCCTGCGGACGTACTCGGCTCGCGCGTCCCATTCGGCCTTCGACTTGGGGACGACGAACGGGAAATACCCATTCAGATCTTTCGGGGGCTGGAGCCTGACGTCATTGGGAAGCGTGCCGTCCGGCAGCGAACGCGGGGCAGCCGCCTCGGCGAAAGTGAACGTGGCAAACCACAGGCCGGCAGAAACGATCAGGGTGAGTTTCATGTTCGATGGTTCCCGTGTGATGCAGGATTCAGGAGCAGGTCTGATGGATTCGGCTGATGACTTGGCAATTCAAATGCGTCTCGTTTAACCCGGAGCCATCGGCGACGGCGCGTCGGGTGCCGGCAATAAACGTCGTCGGACCACCGCGACTCGCGGCGGTGCCAGACTCCGGGTTAAACGACAGGTGGGAGTAAAACGACTGCCATACTACCAATCCGATACGCATGAATCACGCCACTGTTGATTCTCAATCACGGCGCGGCGACACTGGGGCGAAATCGCGACTTCTTCATCCATTCGCAGGTTCATCGATGTCTGTGAAATCAGCAGTGTTCCTGGCCTTCGTCCTGTCGCTCGTTCCGGCGTTTCTAATCAGGGCAGACGACGCAGGCAAGGCGCTGTTCGATGGAAAATCGCTCGAGGGCTGGAGCGGAAACACGGCCCACTGGCGCATCGCCGACGGGGCGATCACCGGCGAGATTCCCGACGGCAAATCGCTCGACCGCAACGAGTTTCTGTTCTGGGACGGGACGGTCGCCGATTTCGACCTCTCGCTCGAATTTCGGATCAGCGGCGGCCGCGACGCCAATTCGGGGATCCAATTTCGGTCGCAGCGAACGGAAAACGGCGGCGCCGCGGGCCTGCAGGCCGATCTTGACCAGGGCCAGACCTGGCTCGGCAGAATCTACGACGAGCACGGCCGGGCGCTGGTCACCGAGCGCGGGACCGTTGTGTCGATCGCGCCCGACGGCAGGCGCTGGGTCGACAAATTCGCCGAGCCGGCGGATTTCGCCAATTTGCTTTCTGCCGACGGCTGGAACGTGTATCGCATCCGGGCGGCGGGCCCGCATGCCGAAATCTGGATCAACGGCCGGCGCGTCTCGGTCCTCGACGACCACCAGATCGGTCAGGCAGAATATTCCGGGCGACTGGCGTTTCAGCTTCACAGCGGGGCAGGGCCGGCCAAAGTCCAGTTCCGCAATATCCGGCTGGTGAACCTGGGCGAGACGGCATTCCCCTCGGCCCCTGCCACGCCGGAAGCGAAAGGGAATCGCCCGACGGAAAGTGCCGTTCTGTGGCACCTGCGCGCCAACCCCGCGACGCCGTCGGTGGTCGACAACAACGAAGCCCAGGCGGTCGTCGCAGGCATGAAATTGACCGACGGGTTCCAGGCCGAGCTGGTCGCCGCGGAGCCTGACTTGCACCAGCCGATTGCCTTCGCCATCGACGAGCGCGGCAGGCTGTGGGTTGTCGAGGCCTTTTCGTATCCGAACCGGCAGCCCGAAGGAAAAGGGAAGGACCGCATTCTGATCCTCGAAGATCGCGACGGCGACGGGACATTCGAAACAAAGAAAACGTTTATCGAGGGGCTGAACCTGGTGAGCGGCATTGAAGTCGGCTTCGGCGGCGTGTGGATTGGCGCGGCCCCCGAGCTGTTGTTCATTCCCGACCACAATGCCGACGACAAGCCCGACGGACCGCCCGAGGTCCTGCTCGACGGATTCGGCTACCAGGATACGCACGAAACGCTCAACAGCTTCACGTGGGGCCCCGATGGCTGGCTGTACGGGAACCAGGGGGTGTTCAACACGGCACAGATCGGAAAGCCCGGCGCTCCGTCGGACCGGCGCACGACGCTGCGCGCCGGCATCTGGCGCTATCACCCCGTCCGCCACGAATTCGAAGTCTTCGCGCACGGCGGCAGCAACCAGTGGGGCCTGGCATTCAACGAATGCGGCGACCTCTTTATGACCCATTGCCGCAGCTATTGGGGCGGCGGCGGAACGACTCACGTCATCCGCAACGGTCATTTCTGGAATCAGACCAACTCGGAATATCCCGATTTCATTTCGAACGCGGCGCCGCGCGACATTCCCCACTTGCGGAATTACCTGCCCGCCTCGGCGCGCTACGACAGCGGCGAAGGCGGAGCCGGCAAGCCGGGGACGGGGGCCGTGTACGGCGGCCATTCGCATGTCGGCACGATGATCTACGGCGGCGACAACTGGCCCGAAATCTATCGCGATCACCTGTTTACTCACAACCTGCACGGCCATCAGATCAATCACCAGGTCAACGTGCGTCTCGGTTCTGGTTATCAGACGTTTCATGCGGGTTACGATCTGGCCTATGTTCCGCATCCGGCTTACGTGGCCGTCGAGCTCAAGTACGGCCCCGACGGCAGCGTGTACGTAACCGACTGGGTCGACGGCCAGCATTGTCACAACCCGCGTCCCGAGACGTGGGACCGCACGAACGGACGCATCTATCGCATCTCATGGGCGAAATCGTGGCGCCCGCTGCAGGTCGATCTGGCGAAGAAGACTGATGCGGAGCTGGCGAAGCTGCTGGGGCACCGGAATCGCTGGTTCGCGAATACAGCGCGGCGGTTCCTGCAGCATCGCGCGACGGGGCGCGAGATCGCCCCGGCCGTCGTTGCCAGTTTGCGAAAGACCGCGGCTGCGCCCGGAGATCGGCGGATGGCGCTGGAATCCCTGTGGGCCCTGCACGCCATCAAAGCGCTCGATGCCCCGCTGGCGACGGCGCTGCTCGAACATCCCGATGAAACCGTGCGCGGCTGGACCGTGCGCCTGGCGACCGAATCGCGCGGCGCGCGCCTCGTGGCGGCAGACAGATTACAAAAGCTGGCAACCGACGACGCGTCGCCGCAGGTGAGACTGGCGGTGGCCTCGGCTTTGCCCACGCTGCCGCCGGCCGAGCGCTGGCCGATCGTCGCGGCGCTCGCGCGTCACGCCGAAGACGCCGGTGATCGGTATCTGCCGTCGATGATCTGGTACGGACTGGCCCCGCTCGTTGCCGGCGACGTGCCGCGGGCAATGACAATTGCCGAATCAACCCCGCTCCCTGTCCTCAAAGATGCCGTCGACTGGTACTCCGCCAGAATTCCCGCCGGGCGCGACGTGCTCGTGAAGCGACTCGGCACGCTCGACGGCGAACCTGCCGCGAGGCTTTTGAGCCTCGTTCATTTCAGTCTCGAACGCGAGTCGAGCCTGCCGCAGCCGCGGGGTTGGCAGGCCGTTCGCGACAGGTTTCGGGAGGGAGGCTCCGGGGCGACGCGGCGGGCGTGCGACGAACTGTCGGCCGTGTTCGGCGACGAAGAGGTCTTGAAAAGAATGCGCAACGTGCTGACCGACGACAAGGTGGCGGTTGAAGAACGACGGTACGCTCTCTCGATCTTGAACCGCACCGGCGACCGCGAGGTCGTCGCGGCCTTTCCGAAACTGCTGGAGGTCCGCGCGCTGCGGGCGAATGTCATTCCGCTGCTGGGCCGCAGCTCAGACGTGGCGCTGGCAAATTCGCTGCTGAAGGAGTTCCCTTCGTTGACCGCCGATGAGAAAAACGCCGCGCTGAGCGTTCTGACCAGCCGCAAAGAGTTTGCGCTCGAGCTGGTGCGAGCCGTCGATCAGAAGCAATTCGACCAAAAGGAGCTTTCGGCGCTGCAGATCCGCCAGATGCACAGCCTGGGGCAGCCGGAAGTTACGAAACTGCTGGAAAGAATCTGGGGCAAGATCGGCGTTTCGTCGGAAGACGCCCGCAAGCTGATTGCCAGGATCCGCAAGACGTACACCACCGCACCGCTCTGGGCCTACGACGATCGCCGTGGCAAGCAGATTTACGAAAAAACATGCGCCGTCTGTCACCCTCTGGACGGCACGTCGGTTCCCCTGGGACCGGGCCTGAAAGGGTCGTGGCGCAACGGCCTTGATTACTTCCTCGAGAACATCGTCGACCCGAATGCCGTCGTCGGCGAAAATTACCGCGTCACCGTCGTCGAAACCAATTCCGGCCAGGTCGTCACGGGACTCTTCGACAGCGAGTCGGCGACAGCCCTCGTGCTGCGCACGGCCGAGAAGATGATCTCGATTCCGAAGAAAGAGATCGTCGAGCGCAAGCTGGGCGATCAGTCGCTGATGCCCAAGGGGCTGCTCGACAAGATGTCTGAGATCGAGGTGATTGAACTGCTGAAATTCCTGCTGCGCCGCGAATGATTCGGTATTAGATCGCTGCCAATTCCACCCGAATTCTTTACAGGTCACCTGACGATGAACACCCAGGCATTGCAAATCCGCGTTTCGCTGTTTCTCGTCGCGCTGTGCGCCGGCCTGTGCCTGCACGCCGAACTTGCGTGCGCCGCACAACTGCGCGCGGGGGCGGCAAAGGTCGACATCAGCCACCCCGACGAGCCGTCGAACGATCCGCTGTACGTGAAGGCCCTCGTGCTGACCGACGGTACGACAACTGCCGTGATCGCGACGGTCGACGCAGTGGCCATCGGCGAAATCGGCCACATCAAGAACGAATACCTCTCCAAAGTCCGCACGCAGTTGCAGAAGGACCTGAATATCCCGCCCACGGGAGTCATGATCAACGCCAGCCATTGCCACGGCGTCGTGTGTTCCGACGTTGCCGAGCGAACGGTCAAGGCCGTGAAAGAAGCGCACAAGAACCTCGTGCCGGTCACCGTCGGGGCAGGCGCCGGGCATGAAGACCGGATCATGGAGAATCGGCGGTTGAAGCTGAAGAACGGCCGCGAAGCCGATGTCCGCCACGCGTACTCACCCCCCCCCGATGATCAGGTCGCGGGCGTGGGGCCGGTCGATCCGCAGATCGGCGTGCTGCGGCTGGATCGCGAGAACGGTCAGCCGCTGGCCGTCGTTTACAATTTTGCCTGCCACCCGATCCAGGGGGTTCCCAGCGGGCGCAACACGGCCGACATGACTGGGTTCGCATCGCAGGTCATTGAAGACAATCTCGGCGCGGGCGCGATCGCGCTATTCGTGCAGGGCTGCGCCGGCGACATCAACCCTGCCACCTACAAGGCGGTGGCCCATCCCCGGGATGCCGAGCCGCTGGGGAATCTACTGGGTCTCAGCACGCTGAAAGCCGTCCGCACGACGAAAACCCGCGCGGGCGCTGCGCTCAAGGTGGTCAACGAGACGCTTGCACTTCCGAGGTCGGATCTCGCGGCGCGGATCGAGCAGGTGGAGGCCGAACAATTGCGACTGCTCAAATCGCTGCAGGGGACGAGCCTTAACTTCAAGACATTCATGCCGCTGTACGTGCAGTACAGCCTGTCGGCCGAATTTCCCTCGTATTATTCGCACCGCTACATGCACGACCGCAAACTGGGCCGCGACGACCTCGACAAGCTCGACGCCAGCAATCGCAAGAACATGGAGCAGTACCTGCAGAACATCCGCATCATGGAAGAGCTGACGCGGCTCCAGACGAATCTGGCGCTGCTCAAGAAACATCATGCTCAGAACATCGCGGCGGGCAAGCGCGAGATCGACGTCGAACTCCTGGGCCTGCGGATCGGCGATTTCGTGCTGGTCACGTTCCCCGGCGAGCTGACGGTGCAGATCGGGATGAACATCAAGAAGCGGTCGCCGCACCCCTCAACGTTTGTGGCGGGTTACACGAACGGCTACATCTATTATTCGCCCACGGCGGAGCAGTTGATGAACGTGGGGGGCGCTCAGGAAGACAGCGATTGCATCCTGGCCCCCGAATGGCAGGCACTGTTCGAAGCCAGGGCGGCCGAGATTCTGAAGAAGCTGTAGGCCCTACCGGTTCGGAAAATAATAGATCGACCCTTTTCCGCCGTTGATCTCCCACGTGTCGGGTGCGATCGTCGTCTGGATCAGGTTGATGAGTTCCTGCGCCCCGTTGACAACTCCCCCGCCGAGTGACGGGCCGCCGCGCTCCTCACGCCGTCGCAGCGTCTGGCGCTGATCTGACAGGCGCGCGCGGAGGCGGGACTGCAACTGGCGGCGCTCGACCGCCGGGAGATTTTCCGAACGCTCCACCCGCTGATAGGCGGCCAAAACCAGTGGCGCGGTCTCCGACGGATCGCGGCCGCTGGCCCGGTTCGACGCCAACAGCACTTCGCTGACCGCCTCACGAGCCTCGCGCACTGAAGTGAAGGCGGCCTCCGTTTTCTTCTGGACGTTCGCAGCCTTCGCGCCCGTCGGTAGCTCAGACTCGAACCCCGGCCCAACCAGCGCCGCCAGAACCAGTGAAAGTGTCGGTGACATGTTTCGCTCCTGATGGGTTACCCAGCGCACGGATGCCGTTCGGAATCAGTCCCCGTCGGCACGCTTCCGCGTGTCAGGCGCAATCTGGCGCGCCAAATTGGGCGGGGCCCTGAGTCATGAAACGATTTCTCGAGTCAGGTCTCAACATCCGTACGCAAGAATTCTGGATGGGATGGCAAGAATGGCCTCATGACTGTGACACGCACGCGCCGTGCATTGCCGAACGGCGCAGGGCCAGCACTCCCGTTGCCAGGGGAATCAGAAACTGACCGAACTTCTTCAGGTGGAAGGTGTTCGTGCCAATATCGAGGCCGAACATCATCGTGCTCTTTCCGGGAAAATCTGAAAACGTCAGTTGCACGTTGCCCGATCACTTGGCCTGTTCCTGAAACAGATTCAAAACCTGTCCAGGCGACAGGGCGCCGCGATACAGCTGGACATCGGTCAAGTCCCCTCGGAAATAGTCCTGGGCGCCGAATCCAATCCGCAGTGGCTGGCGGTTCGTGAGATTGAAGTCGCCCGGCGTCAACACAGCCGATTCACCGACGAGTTTCCCATCGACGTACAGTTGCAGCTTCCCGCCTCCCCGAACGGCGGCGACGTGATGCCAGCCAGCGGCCAGTTCGCGGTCGTACGTCGCATTGCGGCCGGCTTCGATCGACAGCACTCGCCCGGAAGGCAGAGCGCCCACGAACAGCCGTCCTTGAAAAACCGCCATCGACCACGCGCGTCGGTATTTGACGTCGGGCGTATGGTCGACCCGCCCGATTTTTGTCCAGTTCGTGTCGCCGTCGAATCGATAGACTGCGGCTGAGGGCAACGTCCCGCCGTACATCTGGCCGTTGTAAACCAGCAGCGGCATCGTTTCGAGTTCCTCGCCCAGCCGGCCGGCGTCGACCCAGTTTGTCCCGCCGGCATAGCGGTAAACGTGGGCCTTGGGCCACTCGCTGACGAACAGGCTGCCCCGATGTACGGCGAAACCATACGTCTGCGTCGCCTCGGGGATCTTGCCGACATGTTCCCAGGCGCTGCCATCGAAGCGGAAGACCGAGCCTTCGTCATAACAGGTCGCGAAAATCGCGCCATTGAAGACCGTCAGGGCCTCGACCCGCTTGCCGTCGGGCGTGGCACAGGCCGTCCAGCGTTCGCCCCCTTCGTACCGGAAGAAACCGGCTGGCTTGTAGAGTGACCCGGCATACAGGCGGCCGCGAAAGACGATCAGGCTGGCGACCGCTTCAGTCTCGGGTGAGAGCACGCCGCACGGAACCCACTTGTCGTCGTCGCCGAGCCGATACACCTTGCCGCCGAAGTTCGGGTTCTGCGATTCAGCCAGCGCTGAACCGGCGAGGCGATACTTGCTCGACGCGACGTACAGTGAACCATTGAACGTGGCCATCGCCGAAATCGCGTTTGCTTTGTCCGGACTGCCGAGGTCCTTCCAGCGATTCCCCCCCTCGAACCGAAAGACACGTCCCGATTCGCCCGCGCCGGCATGGCACGTCGAGGCGTACAGCCGGCCGTCGTGCACGCACAGCGAGAAAACGTACACCGCGTTCCCGAGCCGGCCGTGATCGGTGAATTCCGGTTCGAGACGCCCCTGGTCGATCCCAAAATGGAGCTGCTTCGAATTCGACTGCGCGTTCGTCACGCCGCCGTGGCTGTACAACCCCAGATGAAACCCGTTGCGCGTCGCAGGGTCGTACTGGCTGACGAGGTCGCCCGGAACATCGTCGGTCTCGGCGGCCGTGTTGACCCACAGCGAGATGGAAAAATCACCCGTTCCCAGGCGCAGCGCCTCGGCATCGGCGACTTCGACGACGCCATCGCGACCATTGAACCGGGCAGCCGTACGCGCGGCACCTCCCGGTCCGGCCGCGTCGAATTCGACGCCGCGCGACGTGATTTTCAGCGCCGCCCCGGTCTGTTCGCGGTCGCTTCCCCGCAGCGGCCAGTGGCCGATCAGCACAGGCTCTGCAGCCCGTGCGGGCATCGACAACGCGAATCCGATGAGAACAGTCGCAAACGTGGCTTCAATATTCGGCAATACGAGATAATGGAGTTTCATTCCGGAATTCTAGCCGTGCGGCGCGGAGAGCGAAAAGGAATAAGGTTTCCGAGGGCGGCTTCCTGCCTGCGGACACAAACGTCGAGGCGTCGCGGTCTATTTCTCGGGCTCATATCGCCAAACTTTGAACGGCGCCGACTCGTCCTGCTGTCGTTCACCGCCGACAAGATAGATTCGCTCATCGAAAACAGCGATGCCGAAGCGATTCAGGATCTCGCCTGGCATTGGGTCGAGACGCTTCCAGCTGTCGGAGCCTGGGTCGAAGCGTTCGACGGGCCGCCCGCCGGGGACACGCCCGGCAATTGCGAACACGTAACCCTTCGCCGCCGCGGCGCCAAAAAAGCCGCGGGGGGTCGGCATATCGGCTTTCTTCGTCCATCGGTCGTTGGCCGGATCGTATTCTTCAACGGTTGCCACCGGGCGCGGACCATACCCGCCCAGAGCCAGAACTTTTCCGTCGATAGCGACTGCAGAAAGACCATGCCGGGCGGACGGCATCGGAGCCCGGCTCGTCCAGCGTCCGGTGGCCGGGTCAAACTCTTCAACGGCAGCCGAGTCGCCATCCTTGTCCATGCCGCCCAAAACCAGGATCTTTTCGTGAATCGCCAACGCGGCCAATCGGTTTCTGGGAGTTGGCAGCTCACAGCAGCTTTGCCAGGCCTGCCTGTCGACGTCGAAACACTCGACGACAGCAACTGTTTTTTGCTTATCGTCGAGGCCCCCGAAGACGTAGATCCGGCGGCCGACGGCGGCGGCGGCTGGAAATGCGCGCTGTGTTGGAATTTGCGGCAGCAAACTCCATGTATCGTTCTCGGGGTCGTATCGCTCGCAGGCTCCCTGTCCGTATCCACCCAGAGCATAGATCTTGCCGTCGGCAGTTACGCAGGCATGATACTGTTGCGGCGAATTCAACTTGGCCACGGGCTTCCAGCGCGGCTCTAGTTGCGCCGCCGCGGTCGCAGCGGCAGCAATCGAGACGATCAGCGTCAGACAAATGGCTCTCAAGTCTATCATCGTATCCGGATTGCGCTCAAAACAGCGTTGTCACCGGGATGCCGGTGGAGATCCGCACGGGGCGGCCGTTCGGGTCGTCGATTGCGGCTTCGGGGGACAGACCGAATGCGTGCAGGATCGTCGCTGCAAAATCGTCGGGGGTGACCGGAAAATCTTTCACGTACGCCCCGTTTTTGTCGCTTGCGCCGTACACCTGGCCGCCGCGGATTCCGCCCCCCGCCAGCAACTGCGTGTAGCAATGCGCCCAATGATCGCGCCCGTTCGTGGCGTTGATCTTGGGAGTGCGTCCGAACTCGCCGGC
>JACQFH010000106.1 GCA_016200145.1 Planctomycetia bacterium
AGGAGCATAAAGGTCAGCCAGGCGAAGCTGACCAGCATGGTGCCGAGAAGAAACCACCACGATTCGACGGAAATACGGCGGAGGTTTTCCACATAGTGGGTACCCCAGTGGCGACCACTCGCCTTGCGGGAAGAGAAATTCTCCGCGCTGGGAGGCCGCAGTGACGCTACGGTCTGTGACGTCACCGCGCCCCTCCCCCGGCAGATAATCCGCCGATTGAAGCGGAACTGGCACGTCGCAGAAGAGCGCGCAGGCGACCATCCATGACCGCTTCCCGTGCGACAACGATTCCGGCGGCGATTGATCCCACCTGACCGGACACATACAGAGCCGCCCCGGCATTGAATAGAGCGGTGTCCGTCTTCGGGCCGATCTGTCCGGCCGCGATGGCCGTAATGTCTTTCGCGTTGGCCCTCGCGTCGGTGCCCGCCAGTTCCGCCAGCGAACATTCCGTCAGTCCCACATCGTGCGCCTGAAGGGAATACTCTCGGGTCGTGCGACCGTCCCATTCGACGATACGGTTCTCGCCGCAGGGCAAGAGTTCATCGGCGCCGTGCGGTCCGCACACAACCATGGCCCGCTCGGCGTCAAGCGCCGCCAGCACCTCGGCCAACGACAACAAACGGGCTGGATCATAGACGCCGACGACCTGGCGCCGGACCCGCGCCGGATTGCACAACGGCCCCAGGATGTTGAAAACGGTGCGCACGCCGATCTCGCGCCGCGGCCCCGCGGCATGCTTCATTGCCGGGTGAAAACGCGGCGCGTAGAGGAAGGCGAAGCGGGAGGACAGAAGGGACTTCTGCACCGCCTCCGGTCCCGGATCGATGTCGAATCCCAACGCCGCCAGAACATCGGCTGATCCGGACTGTGACGACACGGCGCGGTTGCCGTGCTTGGCGACGGGAACCCCACAGGCCGCGACCAAGAGCGCCGCCGCGGTGGAGATGTTGAAGGTCGACAACCCATCGCCGCCCGTGCCGCAGGTGTCGACCGTGCCCTCGGGCACATTCTCCAGCACGATCATCGCTTTACGCATGGCGCGCGCAAAGCCCAGAATCTCCCCGGTCGTTTCCCCCTTCTGACGCAGGGCCACCAGCCAGCCGGCGATCTGTGCCGATGTGGCGTCGCCGCGCATCACGATCCCCATCGCCTCTTCCGAAGCGTCAGCGTCGAGGTGTTCCCCGGACACGGCCGCTTTGATGAATGGAGTCAGCATGGATCGGACCGACAGGGCCTACAGCCGCCCTTCCAGAAAATTGTGCAGCAACTTCTTCCCCTCACGGGTCAGGATCGACTCGGGATGGAATTGCACACCGACTGTCGGATGCTGTTTGTGTTTCAAGGCCATGATCGTGCCGTTGTCGGCTTCGGCGGTGATCTCCAGGCATTCGGGGCAGGTGTCACGCTGGACGACCAGCGAATGATACCGGGTCGCCTCGAACGGATTGGGCAATCCAGTGAAGAGTCCCGTGCCGTCGTTGGCTATCAACGACGTCTTGCCGTGCATCAGCCGGTCGGCGCGGACGATCCGACCGCCGAACACCTCGCCGATCGCCTGATGCCCCAAGCAGACCCCCAGAATCGGCAATCGTCCCGACAATGCGCGCACGATCAGTGGCGTGACCCCCGCCTCGGAGGGTCGGCCTGGACCAGGAGAGAGAACCACGCGATCATAGGCGCCAAGGATGCGGTCGACGTCGATCTGGTCGTTGCGCCGCACCTGCACCTTCGCGCCCAGTTCGCCGAGATACTGGTACAGGTTGTAGGTGAAGGAATCGTAGTTGTCGACCAGGAGAATCACGGCCGATCTCCTTTGCCCCACTCGCCGCCAATGGCGCCCAGCGGCGCCGCTGCCTTGTTCTGGGTCTCGATGTACTCCCGTTCCGGATCGCTGTCGGCGACGATCCCCGCCCCCGCCTGAACGTGGGCGCCGCGTGGGTCCATCACCGCCGTGCGAATCGCGATCGCCATATCCATGTTCCCCCACCAGTCAATATAGCCGACGGAACCGGCATAGACTCCCCGTCGATCCGGCTCCACTGAGTCGATCAACTCCATCGCCCGGATTTTCGGCGCTCCCGTCACGGTGCCGGCGGGAAACGTCGCCGCCAGAACGTCCAACGCGTCCACGCCCCGTCGCGCGCGGCCGCGCACGGTGGAGACCATGTGCATGACGTGGGAGTAGCGGTCGATGGATCGGAACTGATCCGTGACGACCGTCCCGGGACAGCACACCCGTCCCAGATCATTGCGCCCCAGATCGACCAGCATCACATGCTCGGCGTTCTCCTTGGGAGAGGCCATGAGTTGATGCTCACGCTTCATGTCCTCGTGGGGCGTCAGCCCGCGCGGGCGGGTGCCGGCGATCGGCCGGGTGGTCACGAGCGTCCCGTTCTTCTGCACCAGCGTTTCCGGCGATGATCCGGCAATGGCCAGGTCGCGGAACTTGAGAAAGTACATGTAGGGGGAGGG
>JACQFH010000123.1 GCA_016200145.1 Planctomycetia bacterium
ATATTCTCGACCTCTGCGACGTAATTCTTCGTGGCGAACAGAAACGACGGGTCCGGGGCAGCGCCGTTCAACTGCCGGGCGACTTCGCCCGCGACTTCGTCGAGGGCCTGAGCCGTGTCGCCGGATTGTGAACAATGGGCCGCATAGGGCATGGTCGAATCAGCCTTTCCCTGGCTCGCATCCCGGAAGGCGGATGAGCGCCGTGGCTGACAGTAACTTTGCCCGCCGCGCCGTGCAAGTTTGGCGCGGAATCGGCAATTTGTCAGCGTCGCGATTCAACGCCCCGCGCCAGCCTGCGCGACTTCGGCGCGGTGGATCACGCCGTTGATCTGCCCCCCCATTAGCAGCACCGCGCCGGTCAGGTTAAGCCAGACGATCAGCACGATGACGCCCCCCAGCGCACCGTACGTCGTGTTGTAGCTGGCCAGGTTTTCGACATACAGTCGGAAACCCTGGCTCGCGAGGACCCAGCCGACGACTGCAAACGCGCTGCCGGGCGAAAACCAGTACCACGGCAGTTTGACGTTCGGCACCAGGCAATAAATGGTGGCCGTGTAAATCCACAGGCACGCGCACACGACTCCCCAGCGCACACCGCTCTGCAGAATCGTGCTCAAATACGGAATCGAGAACTTCATCGTCGCCAGCCAGGCCGACAGCATCGGGCCGACAATCATCAGCACAACCGCGACAAGCAACAGCAACGACGCGGCGACAGTCAGCAGAAATGCCAGGCCATACACCCGCCAGATCTTTCGCGTCTCGACCACTCCGTAGGCCCGGTTGAGCCCCTCGGTGATCGTCAGGAACACCTGCGAACCGGCGATCGCCAGCACCCCCAGGCTCGCCGTGAGCAAGCTGAACGTCGACCGCGCCTGGATATCGTGAATTTGGCCCGTGAGCAGCTTATCCATTTCTTCGGGCAGAGCCTCGCCGGCGGCGTCGAGTGCGTTATCGAGCACACCTTTGAGGGGCAACTGGGCCAGTGCGGCGATCAGCAGAATCAACAGCGGAAACAGCGACAGCATCGAGTAGTACGCGAACTGAGCGCTGCGGGCGTCGAAGTGGTTCTCGCGATAACCGCGGACCGAACGCACGATCAGTTGCCAGGGAGTGAGCCCCCCCAGCCGCCAGAGCCGCGCCGTCCGCCCGATCGAGGCCACGGTCTCGGCCACGGGCACGTGGACATGAATTTTGGACATGCGCTGCGTATCGCGGCAGGGTTCGAGGAATCCGGCGCATCCGCTCCGCCGGATCGATAGCCTGATCTTCGGTCCTCGAAGTCATTCGTGCAAGGCCGACGATTCTTGCCGGGAATCGCCGCTCTACGGCGTAAAATCACTCTCCGAATTCACCGCGACGCAGAACTCGGCGATCAGCTTCGCGGCGTTTTCGAGATCGGCCAGCGAAATAACTTCGACCGGGCTGTGCATGTATCGATTGGGGATCGCGACGATTCCGGTGGCCAGGCCCCCGCGCGTGATCTGCATCACATTGGCGTCGTTGCTGGCGGCCCGTGACAGCCCTCCCAACTGATGCGGGATTTCTGCAGTCGTCGCCAGTTGCACCAGCTTGGCGTGCAGCGCCGGATTGACGTTCGGCCCCCGATACAGCACGGGACCATCCCCCAGGTTGATATCGCCGTACTGCTTGGCGTCGACGGTCGGGCAGTCGGTGGCGTGGGTCACGTCGACGGCAATCCCGATCTGGGGTTCGATCGAGAACGCGCTCGTCTGGGCGCCGCGCAGGCCGATTTCCTCCTGAACGGTCGACACGGCAAACACGGCGGCCTGAGGACTTCGCTCGGCGACGATCTGCAGCGCCGACATCACCACCCACGCCCCCACCTTGTTGTCCATGCCCGGGGCCGCGGCCAAGTTGTTGCGCAATTTCCGCAGGCCCAGCTCAAATGTCACCGGGTCGCCCACCGATACAATCTGTTTGGCTTCGTCGCGGTCTTTGACGCCGATGTCGATCCACAGGTCTTTGAGCTCGGGGACTTTCTTCCGCTCATCCTGCGAGAGCAGGTGGATCGGCTTCCGTGCGATGACGCCGGGGATCGCCCCGTTCTTCCCCCAGATCACCATGTTTTGTCCGATCAGCATCTGGATGTCCCAGCCGCCGATCGAGTCGACCCACACGTAGCCGCTGTCGTCGATGTGCTTGACCATCAGGCCGATCTGGTCGCAATGCCCGGCGAGCATGATCCGCGGCGAGCCCGAGGGGTTCACCGAGGCAATCACGTTGCCATGCCAGTCGGTGCGCACCTCTTCGGCAAAGCGCCCGACGTAATTTCGGACGACAGTCTGCACCGGCTGTTCGTAGCCCGAGGGGCTGGGCGAGGTCAACAGGTCGCGAAGAAAATCGTAGGCGCGATCGTCCATGGAGTTAAGGCCCTGCGCAATGAGGTATCGTGCGAGTGTTCCGGGGGAATTATACCGAAACGGGAATCGCGTCCAAGTCTGGCGGGCGACGCTCGGCGCCGTAGCGGCAGGATGCACTCCGTAGATGCGGCATCTTGCCGCATCGGTTTGCGTGACGGTCTTCGTCGGTTCCCCAGCCCGTGCCATTCGAAGCCGCGGCGTAGGGCTTTTCAGTCTGGAGTGACGCTCGATGCCGATTTCGCTGAAGCGGCAGGATGCCGCTTCTACGGCGACGCCGGCGCCGCTTGCGGTTTCGCGGCGACTGAAATAGAGTCACGGTCGCGCCGGAACGAACGACCGCAACAGGAGTGCAATTGAACATGGGACACGCGACCCTCGAAGCCTGGGTCGACGAAGTTGTGCGGCTGACATTGCCCGATGCCATCGAGTGGTGCAACGGTTCCGACGAAGAGAGCGCGCGGATCAACGGGCGGCTCGTCTCCACCGGGAGTTTCATCCCTCTCAACGCAGAAAAACACCCAAATTCCTATCTGGCGCGCAGCGGCCCCAACGATGTCGCCCGTGTCGAAGATCGCACGTTCATTTGCAGCCGCGACGCCGAAGATGCGGGGCCGACGAATAACTGGCGCGCTCCGGCCGCCATGCACGAGACGCTGCGCCCCCTGCTCGCAGGTGCGATGCGCGGAAAAACCATGTACGTCGTGCCGTACCTGCTCGGGCCGCCCGGCAGCCCGATGGCGAAAGTCGGCGTCGAGCTGACCGACAGCCCGTACGTCGTCGCCAACTTGAGAATCATGACGCGCATGGGCGAGCCGGCGCTGGCGGCGCTGGGCGAAACGGGGGCCTTTTCGCGCGGGCTGCACGCCGTCGCCAGCCTCGATCCGCAAAACCGCTACATCAGCCACTTTCCCGAAGAGAACCTGGTCGTCAGCGTCAACTCGAATTACGGCGGCAATGCCCTGCTCAGCAAGAAGTGCTTTGCGCTTCGCCTTGCCAGCGTGTTGGCCCGCGACGAAGGCTGGCTGGCCGAGCACATGCTCATTCTATGCCTGACCGATCCGCAGGGGCGCAAGACCTACATGACGGCGGCGTTTCCCTCGGCGTGCGGAAAGACCAACCTCGCGATGCTGATTCCGCCTCCGCGATATCGCGACGCCGGCTGGAAAGTCGAAACGATCGGCGACGACATTGCCTGGCTCAAGTTCGGGGCCGACGGACGCCTGTATGCCGTCAATCCCGAGGCCGGGTTCTTCGGCGTCGCCCCAGGGACCAGTTATCGCACAAATCCGAACGCCATGTTCGCGTGCAGCACCAATTCGATTTTCACCAACGTGGCGCTGCGCCCCGACGGCACGGTGTGGTGGGAAGGGTACGGCGGCGCTCCGCCGGATCAGCTCATCGATTGGCGCGGCCGTCCCTGGACCCCCGATTCCAAGACCACCGCAGCCCATCCCAACGGACGGTTCACCGCGCCGGCCCGGCAGTGCCCGTGCATTTCACCCGAATGGGATCGCCCCGAGGGCGTCCCGATCAGCGCCATGATTTTCGGCGGCCGTCGCGCCAGCGTAATGCCGCTCGTCTACCAGTCATGGAACTGGCAGCACGGCACCTACGTGGGTGCCACGATGACCAGCGAGCGTACGGCCGCCGCCGCGGGGACCGTTGGCGAACTCCGCCGCGACCCGATGGCCATGCTCCCCTTTTGCGGTTACCACATGGCCGACTACTGGCGGCATTGGCTCGAGATGGGGCGCCGCGGCGGTGACCTGATGCCGCGGGTCTTTCACGTCAACTGGTTTCGCAAAGATGCCGCGGGAAAGTTTTTCTGGCCCGGATTCGGCGAGAGCATCCGCGTGCTGATCTGGATCGCCGAGCGCTGCCGCGGTTCCGGACCAGCCGTGGAATCTCCGATCGGCTGGATCCCAACTGTTGCCTCGCTCGATGCCGCTGACCTGGGTCTGGCGCAGGCCGCCGCCGACGCCCTGTTGCGCATCGACCGTGACGAGTGGCGCGCCGAAGTCGCCGCCCGCGAGACGTACCTCAAATCGTTCGGCGACAAAGTCCCGCCCGAGCTGCTCGCGGAGAATGCAGCGCTGGCCTCACGGTTGGCGTAGCGGAGAGCGTTGAGGATAGAAGATAGCGATTTCCACGCACGACTATCCTCTTCCACCTCCGCCTACTCGCTCTCGAGCTGCGCCTTCGCGGTGGCGATCTGGCGGCGCTTTTCGTCTGAGACTTCTGGAAATTTCACATCCAGCATTTTGATCTCGCGGGCGATGATCGCCGAAACCATTGCCCGGCTGACCCACTTGTGGTCCGCCGGAATCACATACCACGGTGCGTGTTTCGTGGTCGTGGCCTCGAGCATTTCCCCATACGCGGCCTGATAGTCCTTCCAGAACGCGCGCTCGGCCAGGTCCGACGCCGCGAATTTCCAGTGCTTTCTCGGCTCATTGATCCGCGCCAACAGCCGCTGCCGCTGCTCCTCCTTCGAAATATGCAGAAAGAACTTCAGGATCAGCGTCCCGTTGCGCGACAGGTGCTCTTCGAACGAGTTAATGTCTTCATAACGGTGCGTCCAGAATTTGTCGCTGACCTCAGCGTCGGGAATGTTCTGGGCCGCCACCAGCTCGGGATGCACTTTGACGATCAATACTTCTTCGTAATACGAGCGGTTGAAGATGCCGATCCGACCGCGCTCGGGAAGCGCCTTCGAACAGCGCCACATGAAGGTATGATCGAGCTCTTCAGCCGAGGGATGCTTGAAGCTGGTGACCTGCACCCCCTGCGGATTGACCCCCGACATGACATGCTTGATCGTGCCGTCCTTTCCCGCGGCGTCGAGCGCCTGAAAGATGATCAGCACCGACCACGAATCTGCTGCGTACAGCAGCTCCTGCGCGACGGCGAGCGATTCGACTCCTTCGGCCAGCACCTGCGCGGCGAAATCCTTGCGCTGCTTTTTGGGAATCCGGTGATCGCCGTTCCAGCTCGGGTCGAAATCCTTGAGGCGCACCGGCTTCCCGGGGATGACGCGAAACAGGTCGATCATATCGTCGACGGCTGGCATCACGAAATCCCCTTAATGGAAGGCAACAGCCCGACCGGGGCCGCCATGGCAATCGCGAATCTTGATGGGAGCAAATACAAAATATGCCTCTTGTGGAACGGTGCCCACTCCCGTCAAGAACTCGACGCCCACCACACCTTTTGTTGCCAGCGCCCAATACGTGAACAGGGCCCGTTTGGGAGACACGCCTCCCAGCGTCGGTGCGTCGGTCGCGACGCACCGTACGCCTTTGCCGGCAAGGTAGACGGCGGCGTCAGGACCAACGGCAGGCCAGCCTTCGCTCTTTCCGTTGAGCGGGTCGGCCATGCACGCCGCCCCTTCGGGCATGGGCTTGAAGTGCCGGTCGACATGGGCGCTGTGGAAGATGACCACGTCGCCGGCCTGGAAGTCCCCGCGGGACTTCTCGAATTTCTTAAGCTCATCAACCGAAATCTCGGGTGACGCGGGCCAGTTCGCAGCCTGCGTCGAACCGACCAGGTGCTTCACGTCGACGACCCGCGCGCGGCCGCAAGTCTGCGACAGCGGAACTTTCTCTGCCGTCACATCACTCGTGCCGCGGCGGCCGTACTTCGCTTCGTATTCCTTGAGCCAGCCCTGCACCTCTGCCGAGTACTGGGTGTTATCGAAGCCCTCGCGCGGCAGCGCATAGGCCGGAGGCACCAGATGCGTCCCCGAATTCGAATCGAGCATGTGCGTGACGTGAAATAATCCCAGATTGTCGGCGTAGAACAGGGGCACTTTGAGGTAGGGCTGCCGGTGCCGTCCGATCCCGGAGCCGGGCCACGCGACCGGCAAATCGGTCGACAGCGTCACCGACAGGTCGACGACGTTTTTCTTGCGCGCCGAGTCGATCAACCGCTTGGCCAGTGGATCACCGATGACTCCAAACGCCCGCCCTTCGCTGTAGATGCCTTCGGCATGCTTCGGTCCCAGGATACAATAGAACGCCCCGGTGACGGGCAGCTTGCTGAGATTTGTCGCGCTTTCGGTCCAGATCATCCCAAACTTGAGTCCCGCCAGGTGCGTCGGCTCAGCCAGTTTCGGCAGCGGCCCCATGCTGGCGCTGTCGGTCCCCAGCGACAGGACTTTGCGCCCGCCGAGATATTCCATGCAGTCCGGGTCGGGGTCGGGCCAGCCGGGGGCCGTGCCCTCCAGCGCCTCGGCAATGAACCTGCGCCCCTCCGGCAGCGGCTTGTAATATCGATCGGTGTAATCGCTGCGGAACAGCACGACGTCGCCCGGACCCAGCGGCCGGTTCTTTTTCTCCCATTCCATGATCCGTTCGCGCTTCACGAGCGGGCTGTCGCCGTTCGGCGCTTTGTCGAGCAGGTCGCGGCAATCGACGACGCAGGCCTCGCCACCGAACTGCCACGCGGCGACTTTGTCGGTGTACATCCGCCCCAGAACTCCCGCGTTGGGAAGGTTCGTTTCGGGAGCCGGTATGGAATGCGGCGGCACGTCGAGCTGCGTGCCATTGTTGCCGTCGATCACGAGGAAATCGCTGTTATAGGGGCTTAGTTTTCCAATCCGCTCGTAATGATTGATCTGAAAGGCTGGCCATCCGGCCGGCCACGGACCGGGCAATTCAGGGGCGACCAACAGCGACAGGTCGACAATCTGCGGTTCGGCCGCCGCCTGCCGCGCCGATCCGGCGGGCAAGCCGTAGAACAGCGCGAGTCCCGCGATCGTGGCGACGACCCGTCTGGCCAGAACCTGCTGCATCAAGCCGAGCGTACTTGACATCACGTGGCACCTCTTCAGGCTGCAAATCGATCAACCGCGCGCCGCCGGACAAATTCCGGCGAGTTTTCACACGGTGAATTGGGGTGCCCGATTGTAACCGCTCCGAGTTGACTGCGAAAACGAGTTCAGCCTGACGCCCGAAAATACCAACCCGAAGCGTCAGCGAGGTAATGCGGATCGCCGCAATAATGCCAATTGGCGAGGAACAGACCAAGACGACGAATACCGCGGTGATTCGCGATTGCGCCGGCAACGCACCGGCGGGCTAGAGCGGTTTCATTTTAGGTCTGTCGGTAGCCGCAGTGTTGAAAATAATTTCGGCACTCGGATTCCGTGAACTGGTCGAGGATTCTGCCGCAGAGTTCCCAGAGTTTATCGACGGTCCG
>JACQFH010000124.1 GCA_016200145.1 Planctomycetia bacterium
ATTTGCTGGAGGTCTCCCGGATCTCCACCGGAACAATCCATCTGCAACTGGCACAAGTCGCCGTGAATGACATTGTGGAATGTGCGGCAGAGACGGCCCACCCGCTGATCAGCCAGCGCCGGCACGAGTTCACGCTGTCGCTCTCGCCGGAACCAATCTGGCTCTACGCCGACGCCGCCCGGCTGGAGCAGGTGGTCGTCAATCTGCTCACCAACGCGGCCAAATACATGGCCGACGGCGGGCGGATTCTGCTCACCGTTCAGCAGGAAGGAGAAGAGGCCGTGCTGCGGGTGCGGGATCGGGGCGTCGGCATCGCCCCCGAACTCTTGCCTCGCATTTTCGACCTGTTCACGCAGGCGGAACGATCACTCGACCGCTCCCAGGGCGGATTGGGAATTGGATTGTGCCTGGTGCAACGCCTGGTGGAAATGCACGGAGGTCGAGTGGAGGCTCACAGTGTGCTGCAGCAGGGCAGCGAGTTTGTCGTGCGCCTGCCGGTAATGTCGACTTCAGCACCGGCGCCGGCGACAGGAACCGAAACCGCCCAGCCGGCGGGACACTCATTGCGGGTGCTGGTTGTGGACGACAACGTGGATGCGGCTGAGAGCATTGCGTTACTGCTGGAAGCGGCCGGGCATCATGTACGGATGTCTTACGATGGCCCGACGGCATTGGCGGCGGCCCTCGATTTCCGCCCGCAAGTCGTGCTGCTGGACCTCGGCCTGCCGGGACTCGACGGTTTCGAGGTGGCGAAGCGACTGCGGCAACAACCCGCACTGAGCGGAATCGCGCTGGTCGCCGTGACCGGCTATGGGCAGGTTTCCGACCGGCAGCGCTCTCTGGACGCCGGGTTCGATCACCATCTGGTCAAGCCCGCCAATTTCCAGAAGGTGCAACACATTCTGGCGACCGTCTCGAAGCAGGCAACTTGATTCCTGTGGAAGTCGTTCCACGCTATGAATTATTTTGGTTGTCCTTTCTATTTTTGCGCGCAGCACCCGTTGCCTGCCGCGTGATTCCGGGAATAATTCTCGGGAAACTGCGCTGCGCGAGATAAGGAGTGAGTAGAAAGCTTTGGTAGCCCGGCGGCGGGCACATGAGGGCGAGGAACTGTGGTCTGGAGGGAAGTTCCTCAAGAGTTAAAGAGTTAAAGAGGAGAACGGCCCGAACTCTGGCGAGTTCGGCTACGAGCGAAACTGCTCGCCAATCGTCCCGTCGCGTGAATCCTGGGTGCAAAGACACGCTTTTGGCGGGCCGATTCGGCGCCAGATTGTGCAACGTGGCGATTATCCAGAAGGAGTGGAAACGGGAATGAATAACGCAATCGACTTTCACGAAAGGGTTTGCGTCCAGCTTCGGATGGGAGAATCGGTTTGCGAGCAGTGAAGTGCGAATTGGAAGGGCAGCGGACACTTTGCCGTAAGTCGCTGTCATATCGAAGGATGCGGTGTCGGCGGACTGCAGTGGGAAACGGCAATGCGCCCGAGCGATTATTCACTCCTGTTATTCAGAAGTTCTGTCTGAGTTTCGCTGCGCGAGAGGGTGAGCCGTGGACGTAAGTCCCTGGATTGGGTCGCTGCGCGAGAGCTTCCGACCGTTGAATGGAGCCCCAAAAGTTTGAATGATTGGACGATTTCTGCGGTTTTTCCAATCTTTGGGCGTGGGGCCGGCCCCCAAAGATTGAGTGAGTGCCCCTCAAGATTGAAAAAAAGGCCGCGCTGCGAACTTGAGAGTAGCAGGCACACTCCGTGTGCCGTCGTTTTGTAGTGCAGGTTTGAAGTGTGATCGATGCCGTGCGCTGATTGTCGAATCGAAATCCGGGAACAATTGCCGTTCAATCCGTCGTCACAAGCGGACGGCACACCGAGTGCGCCTGCTACTTTGGGCGACGGCCCGAACTCTGGCGAGTTCGGCTACGAGACTGGCGGGTTGGAAAACCTGCCCCACGACTTTTCTACTCTCCACTTTCCCGGTTCTCCACTCTCGCGCAGCGCGGCGCGTTGGAAAACCTGCCCTATTGCGGGTATCCTGCTTTCCATGGGGAATCGCACGTCATTTCGACTGAATATTGCCCGTCTCGGCAGTTCTTGCCTGCTCCTGAGCACTGTGCTGGCGTACGCCGGTTGTGGGCTGGAGACCAATCCGCAGCGAGACACCAAAACGAAAGCAGCGTCTTCCAAAAAGGCCACAACGAACAAAACCACCACTGTGGCTCCGGCGGCCGCGCAGAAAGCTCCGGCGCCCCAGGCCGCGCCGGAAAAAGACCCGTTCGCCGACATTCCGTTCGACCTCGAGCTCGATAAGAAAAAGCAGGACGAAATCTGGCTCGGCGAGCACGTGACGTTTGAGCTGGAAGCGCGGTTCGGCAAGCGGTTCGTGGCGGCCTGGAAAGCCCGCGACGAAGAACAATTCCGGGCGATGCTGCTGCCGGGGTTCCTTGCCAACGCGGCGCCTGAATTCAGAAGGGAACTCGCTCACGAATTCGTGTCGCAGCGCTCGGGCGTGGCCGACGAGGATCGGCAGCCGGTCGATGCCGCTGCGTGGACCGCGCAGTTGTTCGCTGCGTCGCGCGAGTTCGCGCGGTTCGCCTGGACGACGATTCGCGTGCTCCAGATCGAACGGAAACCCGAACAGCCCCACCGCTGGATGACGCGCATTCTGCTGGGGGCCGCGGGCGAAGACGCCGCAGGCCAACTGATCGAATTCTCGTCCGAACATGCCGTCGTCTTCGAGATTCCCGAAGACGCCACGCAGGCCGATCAGGTCCCCGTCATCGAATCGTGGTCGCCGATCCGCCAGAATTTTCTGACGGCAAAACACTCGATGTTCCGCGAGGTCACCCACGAGTACGGGCTCGACGAGATCGGGGTCGACGACAACTGGAAGCTGCCGGTCGAAAAGGTCGTGCAGTATCGATTTCAGATGGCAGTCGACGATTTCGATCGCGACGGATGGCTCGATCTGGCGATCGCGGAAAAGAACCGGTCGCGGCTTTTGCGGTGGTCTCCCGAAAAGCAGCGCTTCGAAGACGTCACCAGCGCGATCGGTGTCATCCCGATGCACATCCTGTTCGGGAACCCGGTCGACCTGGCCGGGTGGATTGATTACGACAACGACGGGTATCCCGATCTGCTGCTGGGCAATCGCCTGTACCACAACGACGCCGGCCGGCACTTCACCGACGTCACGTCGAAGTCCGGACTGACAATGCGCATCCAAGGGATGGGGGTGCAGATCGCGGATTACGACGCAGATGGCCTGCTCGACATCTATATTCTGTATCAGGCGAATCACGAGACGAAGCGTCCCGAGCGACTGCGGTGGATCGCCGAGGTCCGCCACGGCGAAAAGAATCAGTTGTGGCGAAATCTGGGGAACGGCCAGTTCGAAGACGTCACCGAGCGGGCGAACGCGGGCGCCGGATTACGGCAGCACTTCGCCGGAGCCTGGTTCCACTACGACGACGATCAGTATCCCGATATCTACACGGCCAACGACTTCAGCCCGAACGTGCTGCTGCGGAACCTGGGCAACGGAACGTTTGAAGACGTCTCGGATTCGAGCGGCGGAACAGCGTATGCCACCAGCATGGGAGTCGCCGCCGGCGATACCGACAACAACGGCACTTCGGACCTGTACATCGCCAACATGTTCTCGAAGATGGGGCGGCGGATCATCAGCCACGTCTGTGCCGACGATTACCCGGCCGGTGTGTTCGAGCAGGTCAAGGGTTCGTGCTCGGGCAACCAGTTGTACCGGCGGCAGGCGGGTGATCTGCGTTACAACGACGTCGGCGAGCAGATGGCGGTGCACGGCGTGGGGTGGGCTTACGCCCCGGCCCTGGCCGATTTCGACAATGACGGCTGGCTCGACATCTACGCCACCACGGGGTTTTTGAGCTTCGAGCGCGGCAAGCCCGATGGCTGAACGTGCCTGTGGCGGGCCGTCGTGTCACGGCCACTCGATCGCTCGTGCACCCTCCCCGAGCTGGGTCCCGTCGACAGGGACGCGGGAGAGTTCTGGGTGGCCAATCCGTTCCACATGCCGCAGAACGGCCAGAACTTGAGTGCCTACGAGCGGAAGCGCTTGTACCTGAATCATCGCGGCGAAGACTTTCTTGACGTTTCGTTCTTCTCGAAGGCCGACATCGATTCCGATTCGCGCTCGGTCATCGCGGCCGATTTCAACCGCGACGGCCGGATCGATCTGATGGTCGGTTCGGTCGGGGGCGGGCCGGTGCGCTTGTTCCTGAACGAATTGCCGGGCAAATCGAGTTTCGTCCGACTCGAGCTCAAAGGAAAAACCTCGAACCGCCCGGCGATCGGCAGCCGCATCGTCGTCGAGACGGGCAGCACGAACATCACCCGTGACGTGTTCGCGGCGAATGGCTGCATGGGACAGGCCCCGCCAGAAACGTTGATCGGCGTGGGAGAAATCTCGCAGATTCCGCTCCTCAAGATCCGCTGGCCGACCGGCGTCTGGCAGGAGTTCCGCGACGTTCCCGTGAATACGACCGTGTGGATCGACGAAGGAGAACCAGCGTTCACGGTCGGCGAAACGGCTACGGCCCGGGCCGGCAGGCCGTAGCGACGCAGGTCAGGCTTTCCAGCCTGACAGCAATGTGCTTCGGCAAGAGAATTCGGGGAACAGGCAAAACCGAAAAAGAGGCCCCACGCAAAGGCGCTAAGCCGCAAAGGAGGCGCCTGCCAGGCCGATTTCGATATGGAGCCGTTCCGGTCGGAATGGTGCCGGGTCGTGCGTCAACGGGCGCGCCCAGTCTGCGAAGGTTATTATTTCCGATCGATCATCAAGACGGCGTGCAGGCCGTCTTCAAGAAACGTGAGGGTGGCTTGCAGGCCGGCAAAGCTGCCGATCAGTTTGCCGAGCGACTGGTCCTGCGCCGGAGCCGCCGCCTGCTTGGGAGCGCTGGCCGAGCCGTGGATGCTGCACGTCATCGTTTTACCGTCGGTTCCGATCTCGTAATTTCCCCCTTCCGGACAGAACAGGTGCGCGCCGTAGAGGTGATCGGCGCAGCGACAGACGTCGGGCGAGGATGTTTGCCCGGGCAGCGAACGGGCGATGCTCGTCAGCGGACCGAGATTGTCGAGACACGCGCGGCGGTTGTTCTCCGCCCAGCCCAGCCGGTATTCGGGGAGCACTTGTTCCCAGTTCCGCGAACGGATGCGGAGCATGGCGTGTCCTTGGGGGCCTGCCTCCTTCGCAGGCGTTGCGCCGGAGAGGTCGTCGAGGATAAATGGTTTGCTGGCGACATACAGCCCATTTCCGATTCGAGCCCAGAACACGCGAAACTTCAGTGGGCCGAAGCCAATGGTCTGGCAGCGGACAACGGGAACGGCCGCCGTCGAGTAGCGGTAAAAGTCGGACTTCAAATCGAACCAGCCGGTACGGACTGGCTCTCTCGCATTCCCCGCCAGCAGGCCATCGAGGCGGTCGAGAAACGCGTCCACGACTCCCGCGTCGCGAACGGGGACTGAAACATACACCGGTGAGTTCAGCGAAGCGATGAGAAAGCTGATCGGCAGCATCTCGCCTTCGAACATCATTCGGCCGTTGAAGCTGCCGAACGCTTGACCGAGGAACGACGGCAGGTTGAAGTCGAACAGCGGCGACGAGTCGCAGATGTGCATCCCCGCCTGATTGCCGATGCCTTTGAACAACAATTCCGGCACCCCAAGCGCTTCAAACATGTCCTGGCCGACGCCGAACGGCGATCGTGAGCGCGAACGCTCATGCGCGATGTGCATGGCCACGACATCCGGCGAATTCTCGCTGTCGGGCGCTTGGTCGTTTGCGTTGCGCGTGAAGAAAGCGGCCAGCGGCTTGGCTTCGATCCCCTTGCGCAGGCTCACGACCCTGCCGTCGCCAACCACGACCGGGGCGCCGATCTCGGGATAGTCGACGAGCGCGGCCGCGGGCTTCTTCAGATCGACGGCCAGATCCTGCGGGCTGGTCCACGGCACTGCATGCTGTTCGTCTGATTGCACGACAAGAAGTGTGTTCGAAATGCCGTCCTTGACGTCGGCGAATCCGACGCCTTTGTCATCACCCCGGAACATCAGGTCCTTGCCGACCGGGACAAGGTACGTCGTTTTGCCGGCCTGCTTCGCCTGCGGCGTCAGACTCTGATAGATCTGCGGCAATCGATCGACGAGCCGTTTGTTATGCTCGCTGTCCCACGGTTCATCGAGGGAAATTGACGCTGAAGATGTTTCGCTTCGGAACGGGCAGCGCGTCGAGCGGCTCAGGGTCGCCACCCAGCGCCGTCGCCAGGCCCGTATAGATCGAATTGTCGATCAGCGGCAGGATGATCGTCTCCAGCCGGTATTGCTCGGGCGCGACCTTGATCCGCACGGCGATCGGGTCGAAGAACGTGCGCCAGTAGCCGTTGTATTCCTCCAGGAACGCCTTGTATTCGTCTGCCTCTTCGCCGTTCACTTTGGCGACCGGGTGCTCACAGCAGGGGACGAGCTCGTGACTGTGCCCGTGATGAGAGCACACGCCCGCCGTGCCGTCGGCCGACAGCGAGTATTTTCCTCCGTCGGGACAAACGAGTTCGTACGCCCCGAACAATCCCGGCGAGCAGCGGCTCTGGTCGAGAGCCTCCAGTGATTCGGGAACCTTGCCGGTCTCGCCGCGGTGCATGAGGGATGCATGCCCGATCATCCGCAGGTGGTTGTAGCACAGCACGCGCCGCCGTTCGGTCAGCTTCAGCTCTGGCCCCACAATCCGGCGGATGAACGGGTCGGACAGGTACAGAAACCCGTCTTCTTCCTTCGCACCGCGCGGCATCAGCGTGCGGATGTACGCGAACTCGCTGCTGTCGCCGAGGCGTTTGACGGGGCGTCCGCCGGCCTCTTTTCCGTGGATCGCGGCCAGCACGCGTCCCAGCGCTGCCAGCGAATTGCTGCGGAAGTGGATGTTCGATTCCGGATATGCCGAGAAGACGTGCACGCTGCGGTCGGGATTGGTCAGATGAATGTAATCGACCCCCTGAACCTTGCCCGTGCTGCGTTTGACGCCGACGTCGGCCTTCTCGGCCGATTGCAGGAAGCCATCCATGCGGGCCTTGAACACGGCCGGCTGCTTGAACTGGAACAGCAGCGTCAGATCGCTCCCTTCGTTGAAAAACAGATCGCTGCCGGTCACGGCGACATGTTCGACGACCAGGTCGTAGAACGGGCGGACGAGAGGATTGGTTTCGACCGCGAGCTGCCGTTTGTTTCCTTGCGGCGCTTTTCCTGGGCAATTCTCGCGGCTTCGCGTTCCTCGCGCATGTTGGCCCGCTGTTCTTCAGTCAAGCCGTTTCGAGAGAAAAACAACGTATTGCGTCCCGCGGAGCGACTTCTCACGTTCCGCATCGTGTCGAGCTGCAGGCTTTCCTGCACGGCGAGCGCCCCCGTAAAGATGCTGAACAAGTCGACGTCGCCGCGGCGCCCGGCGCGACGATTGCCGTCTTCGAATCCAGCGAACCTGTTAATCATGCCGACGGCGTCGTCCATCCGGTTTTCTCGACGGGCGAGCTGCAGGGCCACATATTGCAGGTACGGATCCCTCGGATACACATGAAGCTGCCCGAGTGCCTCGTCGAGCGTGTAACCGGTTTTGGACTTGTCGGCCTGTGGAGGGTCGTCTCCGCCAGCCCGGGCTGGAACTGTCAGGCACGCCAGAAAAAACCCGGCCAGCAACGACGAGCGAACCAGGCGATTGCGGTTGATCATGTCAGGATTCCTCGTAATGGCCGTTGGCCTGATGAAAGACAAGGGGGCGGCGAATTGCTGGCCGTCAATTGCGCGTCAGTGTACCGCCGGGAATCCGGCGGAACCAGCAGTTCCCAGACACAGGCGTGTTATCGCAGCCCGCGCAACGGCATCAGGCCAGGCTTTCCAGCCGTGCTGCCCCGTTGATTTGCACCGACCGTTAGGTCACACTGGAAAAGTGTGCTGCAGATCCCACTTTCGTCGCTTGGATTCTTAATTCTCATTCGCATGACGCGCACTCGTCGCACGGCACGATTCCGCCGAACAAGTCTCTGCGCCTGTGCCGCGCTCGCACTGACATCAACCGCACTCATCCGCGCGGCGGAGCTGACGGTCGATGAGCCTCTCCCGCCGCTCGAAGCGGCGAGCACCATGCGCGTGCCCGACGGCTTTCACGTCACGCTGTTCGCCGGCGAGCCCGATGTCAAACAGCCGATCGCCTACTGCATCGACGACCGCGGTCGGTTGTGGGTGGCCGAAGCGTACAATTACCCCAACCACGGCACGGAACCGGGGGACCGCATCCTGATTTTCGAGGATGCCGACGGCGACGGGCGGTTCGACAAACGCACGGTGTTCTACGATCAGTTGAACTACGTGACGGGGATCGAAGTCGGGTTCGGCGGGGCGTGGGTCATGTCGCCGCCGTACTTCTATTTCATTCCCGACCGCGACGGCGACGACCGCCCCGACGGTGAGCCCGAAGTGCTCCTCGACGGTTTCGGAAATCACGCCAACGCCCACAACCTGGCCAACGGATTCGCCTGGGGCCCCGATGGCTGGCTGTACGGCACTCACGGGCGCACGAACTGGTCGATGCTGGGAAAGCCCGGCGCCCCTGACATCGAGCGCACGCGCTTCGACGGCGGCGTATTTCGCTATCATCCCGTGCGGCACGTCTGGGAACCATTCGCGGATGGGTCGACCAATCCGTGGGGAATCGACTGGAACGATTTCGGCGAGGCGTTTGTCTGCAACTGCGTCGATCCGCATCTGTTTCACGTGATCCAGGGCGCCCACTACGAGCCGTGGCGGAATCGGCAGTCGAGCCAGTTCGCGTACCAGCGAATCCCCAGCATTGCCGACCACCTGCACTTCGTCAGCCAGAACAACGTCCGCGATGGCCTGGGTTCGACGGCGGAAGACGAAGCGGGGGGCGGTCACGCCCATTGCGGCACGATGGTCTACCTGGGCGACAACTGGCCCGAGCAGTATCGCAACTCGGTGTTCATGCACAACATTCACGGCAAGCGGATCAACAACGACATTCTGCGGCGGAAGGGTTCAGGCTACACCGCGTCGCACGGGCGCGATCTGTTGCGCTCCAGCGACCCCTGGTACATGGGCGTCACTTTGCGGTACGGACCCGACGGAGGCGTCTACTCCAGTGACTGGTCGGACACGGGAGAATGTCACAGCGTCAAGAACACGCGCCGCGAAATGGGCCGGATCTACAAGATCACATTCGGACGCCCGAAGGCGCCTCCGGTTGACCTGGCGCGGCTCGACGACGGTGAGCTGGTCAAGCTGCAACGGCACCGCAACGACTGGTTCGTGCAGCACGCGCGGCGGCTGTTGCAGGAACGCGCCGCCGCGGGGCGCGATCTGTCTGCCGCGCGGCGCGACTTGTTGAACATGTTCGCTCGCGAAAAAGACGTGCCGCGCCAGCTCCGGGCTTTGTGGGCCTTGAAGGTGATCGGCGGGCTCGATGAAGAGTTTCTCGTCGAGCAGTTGGGCCACCCCAGCGAATATGTAAGGTCGTGGTGCATCCGCCTGTTGTGCGAAGACCGATCTCCACCTGGCGAGGCGATCGCCCGATTCTATGAGCTGGCGGCGAAAAGTGATTCGCCCTTCGAGCGCTTGTGGCTGGCCAGCTCGCTGCCGCGCTTGTTGATCGCGCATCGCTTCGCGATCGCCGGAAAGCTTGTCGATCGATCCGAAGATGCAACAGACGCAAACATTCCCCTGATGATCTGGTACGGTATCGAGTCGCTCGTCGAAGAACATCTCGATGGCTTCATCGTCCTTGGGGCAACCGCGAAAATACCGCTCGTGCGCAGGCATGTCGCCCGCCGCGCTGCGTCGCTTGCCGAACCCGCCAAGGCTCTCGATTCGCTGGTTTATTTTATCGGCGAAGCCGACGCGCAGGCACAGCAGGACTTGATCGAAGGAACGCTGCAGGGGCTGGAAGGTCGGCGCAGCGTCCCGATGCCGGCAAAGTGGCCTGAAGTCTATGCAAAGCTGAAACCGGGCGCCTCGGACGACTTGCGCGAAGCGGCTCTGGAGCTGGCGCTGGTGTTCGACGATCCCGTCGCGCTCGATGCCATGCGCCACGAGGCCCGCGACAAGAAGGCCGAACCCGCACGGCGAAGCAGGGCCGTGCAGGCGCTCGTCGCAAAAAAAACCGACGGACTGGCCCCCCTGCTGCTCGAGCTGCTGCACGAGCCGGCGAT
>JACQFH010000125.1 GCA_016200145.1 Planctomycetia bacterium
TCTACGTGATGTCCGTCCGCTCCGACCGCGCCAACTACCAGGCGCTCTTCGACGGGGCGGACTCGACGAGCATCGTCGAGAAGCGCACCGAGGCGACCGTCGCCCCGCAGGCGCTGTTCTTGATGAACCATCCCTTCGTGCAGCGTCACGCGCGCCTCACTGCCGAGCGCCTGCTCGCCGAGCCCCACGCATCGACTGCCGAGCGCGTCGCCCGTGCCTGGCGCCTGGCCCTGGGCCGATCGCCCACAAAAACCGAGCACGACACGGCCCTGCGATATCTCAACGAGATTTCCACAACCGATGCAAAAGCCACAACCGACGCCTGGTCCCAGCTCATTCAGGCCCTCTTCGCCACACTCGACTTCAGCTACGTCCACTGAAGATGTACACGAAAGTGAAATACAGAACACCTTGAAATGTGGGATGATTGAATGTCGGATTTGTATTTTGCAGGAATAGACGTCATTGGGCTGAGAGGTTCCAAGAATTCGTCCACGAAATACACGAAACACACGAAAAGAAGCATGTGAATCGTAGATTTCCAGAATGGAACATCTGTATTCTGCGACATCGATGATATCACCTCATTTTCAGTACTGTTTTTCTTTCGTGTATTTCGTGTGTTTCGTGGACAAACCTGTCTTTCTTTTGAACTCGGAGAAAGGACGGCTATGGAACTGATTCACAAAATGAAGCCTTTGCCATCATGGGAGCGTGTTTCGAGGTCTATCGGGAAATAGGGTGTGGGTTCACGGAGCCGATTTATCAGGAATGCCTTCTGTTGGAGTTCGGCTTATGGGGAATCCCGTTTCACGCCAAACCGCAGCTTCATCTGCAGTACAAAAACCATGTTTTGTCGATACACTTGGAGCCGGATTTTGTTTGTTACGACTTAGTGGTCGTGGAGATTAAGGCCCTCGATCAATTGATGGGCGAACACCGGGCACAGGTGCATAATTACTTGAAAGCCACGGGAATGAAGCTGGAGCTGCTGGTGAATTTTGGCACTTTTCCCAAGGTCGAGTACGAACGAATCGTAAAGTGATGTACGCGCCGGCCGGTCCCGGGCCATTAAGGTTGTCGTCGGATCGTGAGCTGATTTTTGTGGGAATGGAGAGGAGCAATATTCAGATGTCACGGCGGCGGGAGTTTCTACGGGGGGCGGGATGCGGGTTTGGGTGGCTGGCCTGGTCGGCGCTCGCGGGCCGGCAGGCGCTCGCGGCCCCGGCTGAGCCTCCGCTGCCGCAGTTTGCGCCTCGCGCCAAGCGGATCATCTTTCTGTTCATGCAGGGTGGTCCGAGCCAGGTCGACACGTTTGACTACAAACCGCGCCTGGCCGCTGACGACGGCAAGCAGATGCCCTTCGACGACGCGCGGGTGATCGCCAATTCGGGCAAGCGCGGCTCACAGCAGCGCGTCATGAAGTCGCCGTGGAAATTCGCGCAGCACGGCCAGTGCGGGCGTTGGGTCTCAGACCTGTTCCCGCACCAGGCGACACGCGTCGACGACCTGTGTTTTCTGCACGCCGTTCACACCGAAGGGGTGGCACACGGCCCGGCCACGCTGTTTCTGCACTGCGGTTCGACAAACCTCGTGCGCCCCTCGGTCGGTTCGTGGATCAGCTACGGCCTGGGCACCGAAAACGACAACCTGCCCGCCTTTGTGACCATCGCGCCGTCCGCAGGAAACGGCGGGCCGAGAAATTACGGCCCCGCGTTTCTGCCGGCGCTGCACCAGGGAACGGCCCTGGGCAAAGCCGGTGGTCCGGCCCGCGAAGCCACGATCCGCAACCTGACGAATTCCGATCTGCCGACGACAGTGCAGCGCCGCCAGCTCGATCTGATCCGCGACCTGAACGCCGAACAGCTTCGAAAATCGCCCGGCGATTCCGAGCTCGAAGCAGCCATCGAATCGTATGAACTCGCCTGGCGGATGCAGACCAATGTTCCGGGAGTGCTCGATCTGGCTGCCGAGACTGAATCGACGCAGGCCCTCTACGGGATTGGCGAAAAAACGACTGACAATTTCGGCCGGCAATGCCTGATGGCGCGCCGCTTGTGCGAAGCCGGCGTGCGCTACATCCAGGTCACTTACGGAGATAACACGGCGAACCCCGCCTGGGACCAGCATTCGAACTTGCCGAAACACGCCGACCATGCCGCCGCCGTCGACAAGCCGATCGCCGGACTGCTCTCTGATCTCAAGCAGCGCGGTCTGCTGGATGACACCATCGTCTGGTGGGGCGCCGAATTCGGCCGCACGCCGTATGCCGAGAAGAACGGCACAGGGCGCGACCACAATCCGGGCGGGTTCACGATGTGGCTGGCCGGAGGAGGAGTCAAGCCGGGCTTCGCGCATGGCGCGACCGACGAGTTTGGGCACACCGCCGTCGCGGGACGGACTCACCTGCACGACGTCCACGCGACGCTGCTGCACCTCTTGGGTCTCGACCACGAACAGCTCACCTACCGATACGCCGGCCGTGACTTCCGCTTGACTGACGTTTCCGGTCGCGTCGTCGACGAAATTCTGACCTAGTTCCTTCGCCGCTGGAGTTCAGGCTTCAGCCTGCGCAACTGGAGGTCATTCAAACGATTGCAACCAACGTGAGTTCTCTCAGCCCGTCATCACCGCAATTTGCGAACAACAACTCGACAAGAGCGCAGGCTGAAGCCTGAACTCCAGTGGGCCGGACGTGGACGGTCGCCAATCCGAGCCGAACATATTCGCGCCTGCGCGAACTGGCAGCGCATCCGAAAGACTTCGTGCTGTATCTGGCCCGACAAGAATGCGGCACGAAGATTTTCCGGAAAAAATGCATCGAATACGCCCGTCGTCTGCTGGGGCACACAAGCATCACGACGACGCAGCGCTACATGCACCTGGACGAAAAAGAGTTGGCGGACGCCCAGGAACTGATAGACTCATGGACATGGCGTAAGTTCTATTCAACCGGACACTCCTTTATCTTTTGTCGGCGGGCGCGACTGGTACCGGGCGGTTCGTGGGAGCCAGGTGTGTTCGAATGGCCCGCCATATCCTCGGAGGGGCGAGACGAAAACATTGGAGCCATGCCGCATGTCGCCTTCGTCACATTCTCTGGATTCAGGATTCGTGAGCCAGAGTTGCTCGAACTGGGCATGACTCTCCCTGGCCTGCAAGCCAGAGGGAACGCGCTGGCGCATCTCCCCGCGCTCGGATTATTGACACTGGCGGGAATGCTGCCGGGCGACTGGACGTGCAGTTACGCCATCGTCAGCCGTTGGGACGAAAACCTGATTACACAAATCGCCGATGAGCACCCGACGCTCGTGGCGATTTCGGCGCTCACGGCCTCCATCCTCGAAGCGTACGAATTCAGCGCCCGGCTGCGGGCGATGTCGCTCTGCACCGTGCTCGGCGGTCTGCATGTCACGTGCTGCCCCGACGAATCACTGCGATATTGCGACGCCATCATCGTCGGCCCCGGCGAACTGGTTTGGCCTCAAGTGCTGAGCGACGCGGCGGCAGGAGCGCTTCGGCCGGTTTATCAGTCGGCAGGAATCGAAACCGAGGAAACGTGGCCTGTCCC
Organism: Planctomycetia bacterium; assembly: GCA_016200145.1. Taxonomy (GTDB): domain Bacteria; phylum Planctomycetota; class Planctomycetia; order Planctomycetales; family Planctomycetaceae; genus JACQFH01. The sequence goes on from JACQFH010000125.1 coordinate 3,572, forward strand.
ACGGTTCGATCTGCTTGGCGCGAAGCCGCAGCGGTTCACGCTGCAGACACAGCGCGGCTGCCCGCTGGCTTGCAGTTTCTGCGGAGCAAGTCGTCTGTTGGGGAGTTTTCGCGAGAAGCCCGCTGAGAACATTCGCCAGGAGCTGCGCGCGATTCGCGCCGTCGATCCTGATCCGCTGATCGAATTGGCCGATGACAATACCTTCGCCGGTTCGTGCGATTGGAACAAGTTGCTCGACGTGCTGCAGGAATCCGGTGCGCGATACTTCACCGAGGCCGATTGGCGCATCGGCGAGCGGCCTGATTTGTTGCAGCGGCTGGCGCCTTCGGGTTGCGTGCAGATTCTGGTCGGAATTGAATCGCTGATTTTTCGATACCCGGGTATGGGACAAAAACAGGCGGAACTGGATCGAATCATGGACGCCGTGCTTGCTATCCAGGGCGCCGGCGTCGCTGTTAACGGTTGCTTCATAGTCGGCGCCGACGGTGAGACCCGCGCCTCTCTCGATCGCCTTGTGCGGTTTCTGCTCGATAGTCCCCTGGCGGACGTGCAGATCACGCTGCAGACGCCGTTCCCGGGCACCGCCCTCCACAGACAGCTTGCCAAGCAGGGCCGGCTGCTGCCAGGTCGGGGCTGGCCCTGGTACACGCTTTTTGACGTCACGTACCAGCCGGATGGTATGAGCGTCGAAGAATTGGAAACGGGTTTTCGTGACGTGTTGAAGGTCGTCTTCGCTCGCGATGCGGCCGTCCGGCGAGACGGCCTGCGGAAACAAATCTGGCGCGGCAACGCGAGGCTGCGGCAATGACGATTCCAACTCTTTTCAAGTATCTACTCGGCAATCGCCGCGCGATCCTGGAAATTACCAACTGCCGCGAAGCAATCCGGCTCGGTTGCGTTCTCGTACTGTCCGCCGGCCTGGCGCGGGAATATGACGGGGCCGATTTGTGGCACGAACCGTGGCACCTCGTCCTGCCGCTGGCTGCATCGCTTTTGACTTCATTTCTCCTGTTCCTTCTCGTCTCTGTTGCGGCCGGGAACGCGGGCCGGGAAGAGCTGTTCCTCTGCCGGTATCGTTCGTTCCTCGGGTTGTACTGGATGACGGCCCCGCTGGCCTGGCTGTACGCCATACCGGTCGAGAGGTTCCTTGAACCCGCGTCGGCGACGGCGGCGAATCTTTGGTTGCTGGCACTCGTCGCGACGTGGCGCGTGGCACTCATGGTCCGGGTCATTGCGGTTTACTTTCGAATGCAAGTCTGGCGTGCATTCTTCATTGTTTTGTTTTTCGCCGACACTGTCGCGCTTGTTATGCTGAGGCTGACCCCCCTGCCTCTATTCGACATGATGGGTGGCATTCGACTGTCGCCCAGCGAGCAAACGATTCGAGATGTCGCATGCGTGGTCCAGATCATCGGGACGTTGACATGGCCCATTTGGATGATTGGGGCGCTTGTCGCGGTCTTCCGCCGGAAGACGGCAGGGGACCCCGCGTCCGAGCCGTTTGTTCCGAACCGTATCGATCGTTCCCTGTGGATCCTGGCGATCGGATCGCTTGCGGTCTGGACGGTTGTCTTACCGCTGACTCAACCTCAACAGCAGCTCAAATGGCGAGTCGATCGAGATCTGCGGCGTGGCCGTCTGGAGGACGGTGTTGCGCTGCTTTCTGCGCACGAGCGCTCAGATTTCCCGCCCCATTGGGATCCTCCGCCGCGGCTTGGATACGGAGAGACGCTGCCCGGGGCCCCCGACATGTTCCGCGCTCTTCTCGCCCGGGATACCAAGGCCTGGGTGCGATCGCTGTATGTCGACAAATTCGTCGATCAGATTGGCACGCGCGAGTACAATCCGTTTGTGTCCGGAATGTCGGATGACGCGCTGGACGCCTACGTGATTCTGCTTAACGGCGTCGACAATCGCGCCGAGATCGTGCGAGTGAATCACGACAGGTTCAAGCACGAATTGAAGAACGCACACCGTTCAATCGCTGTCCGCCAACGTCTGCGAGACATCTTACTCAATGAGGGTTTGCAGGTCCCCGCCGATCTTCCCCCATTCCAGCCGGACGATCAGGCAGACAGCCCGACCCTCGAACCAGGTACCCACGAATCCGCTCGAGATAAAGAACCGGAGTGAGGTGTCGATAAAATAATGGATCCCCCGGCGTCCCGTTCGCTCGCCAACATGACAATTTCTGGCTGGGGTTCCGGGTTGCCATCGTCCGAATTTCGCCGGCAGGGGACAAGTGCCACCCATTAATCGGTGGGTTTGGCGCGCTTGAAATGCTGCGGGGCGACGACCCTGCGTCCATCGCTGACGCGCCGGGCATTCGGTTCGGGCCCTTGCTGACGCGGCGGGCTAAAGTCCGCCGCAATGTGAAACGTATGAAACGTATGAAAAGTATGCAAAGTAGCTCAAGGTAGGTCGTGTCTGCCGGGCAGAAGGAACCGCGAAGAGCCCAAATGGTTATTCACTCCTGTTATTCAGAAGTTCTGTCTGAGATCGAAGGCTTGAGGCTTGAGGACAGTAATCAAGGCGTCATCCCGGCAACAGCGCAGGCTGACGCCTGAACTCCAGCCTGGGCCGGGTTCGGTGCCGGCAAGTGCAGCTTCGATCGCGGGCACATTGCCCTCAGGCTCTGCGTCACGCGGTGCACTCTGCGGCGATTTCGGTTTTGGTCGGTCGACGGAATTCACAACAAATCTCTCCCCTTTCCGTCGTCTCACGTGTCTCGTATAGTACACGCCCAGAGGCGGCCTGTTAGCGGGGGATTGTTTCGCCCTTTGTATCGGCGAACTTCCGCGAGGGCCACGTTTTCACAGGATGTGTTCCACCATGGTGAAGGTGCAGCTTCCCGACGGCTCAATTCAGGAGTATCCCGAGGGTTCCACGGCTTACGACGTTGCAGCGAAAATCGGCCCTCGCCTGGCGCAGGCATGCGTGGCCGCGTCGGTTGACGGGCAGATCGCCGATCTGCGACGGCCTCTGCCGGCCGACAAACAGGTCAAGCTCAAGCTGCTCACCGACCGCGATGCGGAAGCGCTGGGCGTGATGCGACATTCGGCGGCCCACGTCATGGCGCGGGCCGTGATGCGCTTGTTTCCAAACGTGGGGCTGGCTTTCGGACCGACGCTGCCCAACGGCTTCTATTACGACTTCGACATGCCCGACCGGATCCGCGAAGAAGATTTCTCGCGGATCGAAAAGGCGATGGCGGAAATCGTCGCCGAGGCTGAACCGTTCGAGCGGTTTGAATTGCCGCGGGAAGAAGCTCTCGGCTTCTGCGCCGACCTGAATCAGAACCTGAAAGTCGAACACCTGAAGACGGGCCTGGCCGATCACGCGACGCTCAGCTTCTACCGCCAGGGAGAGTTCGTCGACCTGTGCCGGGGCCCGCACATTCCCGATGCCGGCAAGATCAAGGCCTTCAAGCTGTTGTCGGTCGCCGCGTCGCACTTCAAGGGAGACGCATCGGGGCGATCGCTGCAGCGACTGTACGGCACGGCGTTCTTTCACCAGAAAGACCTCGACGCGTATCTCGCGCAGGTCGAAGAAGCGAAGCGCCGCGACCATCGCGTGCTCGGAAAGCTGCACAACCTGTTCCACATCAGCAACGACGTCGGCCAGGGATTGTGCCTGTGGCTCCCCAAGGGAGCGACGGTCCGCGGAATTCTCGAAGAATTCATCAAGGTCGAGCTGATCAAGCGCGGCTACCAGCCGGTGTACACGCCGCACATCGGCCGGGTCGAAATGTACGAAACGAGCGGCCACTTTCCGTACTATCGCGACTCCCAGTTCTCGCCGATCTTCGGCCACCCGGCGGGGGCGATCGTCGACCGCTGGATCACGCTCCTGGAATCGAATGAACTCACACCCGAGAAAGAGCGGCAGTTTCAGGAGTTCTCGCCGCTGCTCGAGGCGAAGATCGAGAACTATCCGCAAGGTGGCTCGGTTGCGGAAAAGGTGCAGGCCCTGCGCGCCTGGCAGGGGCACCAGGAGCGGTACCTGCTCAAGCCGATGAACTGCCCGCACCACGTGCAGATTTACAAATCGCAACAGCGGAGTTATCGCGACCTGCCGGTGCGCCTCGCCGAGTTTGGAACCGTCTATCGCCACGAGCAGTCGGGCGAGCTGAACGGCATGCTGCGCGTGCGGGGCCTGACGCAGGACGACGCCCATCAGTTCTGCACGCCGGAGCAGGTCGAAGACGAGTTCCGCCAGACCGTCGAGCTCGTGCAGTTCGTGCTGGGGAGCCTGGGGCTCGACGATTACCGCGTGCAGCTTTCCCTGCGCGATCCCAACAGCGACAAATACGTGGGCAGCGACGAAAACTGGAAGCGCGCCGAATCGGCGCTGCGGCACGTGCTGGAAGAAATGAAACTGCCGTTCGAACCGCGGCAGGGAGAGGCCGCGTTCTACGGACCGAAGGCAGACTTCATGGTCCGCGATTGCATCGGTCGCGAATGGCAGTTGGGAACCGTACAGCTCGATTACAACCTGCCCGAGCGGTTCCAACTGGAATACATCGGGGCAGACAACAAGGCGCATCAGCCGGTGATGATCCATCGCGCCCCGTTCGGCAGCATGGAGCGGTTCGTGGGGGTCCTGATCGAACACTTCGCCGCCGCATTTCCACTGTGGCTGGCCCCCGAGCAGGTCCGCATCCTGCCGATCAGCGAAAAGGTGAACGACTACGCCGCGTCGGTCGAGCAGCAGCTCAAGGCGGCGGGCTTTCGCGCGACGACCGACCTGCGCAGCGCAAAGATCAATGGCAAGATCCGCGACGCCCAGCTCGAATTGATTCCCTACATGCTGGTCATCGGCCAGAAAGAGGCCGAACAGGGGACGGTCACGGTTCGCGACCGGCTCGACGCCGAGCACCAGAAAACGGTTCCCGTGGCACAGGCACTGTCGGAGTTTGCGGCGGAAGTGAAAGAGCGGCGCATCCGGCAGACGGTGAAACCGGCTGCGTCGTCGTTCGGCGGCGGTGAAGAGGCAGCGGCCAACGAGTATTGATTTCCAGCCGGTCGAGGAGCGGCGCATGCCGACAGTTCTGCAGATTCGCGGATGGCGTCTATTCTTCTATTCGAACGAAGGGCACGAGCCGCCGCACATCCACGCGCGCAAGCACAATGCCGAGTGTAAATTCCGGCTGCGCGCCGAACTGTTCGACATCGAAGAAGAGTGGTCGCACGGCATGTCGTCCCGCCTGAGGCGTGAAATCCGCAAGATCATGTTCGAACACTTCGAGCTGATTGTTGAAGAATGGGGTCGTTCTTTCGGGATGGATAGCGATGTCGAAAACTGATCAGATTACGGCCGTCCGAATTGAAGCGACCGCGGCTGCCCTCGTCGTCGTGTTCGAGGACCGCGAATTGCAGATTCTCTGGGAGCGCTGTTCGCCGAAGCTGGCTGACGCAACCGAGCTCGAACGCTCTCGCGCCGAGCTGTCTCCCGGCGGCTACGGCATCCACTGGCCGTTGATCGGCGAGGATCTGTCGATCGGCGGACTCGCCCGCAGTTCGGCCGCTTCGCGGCATTAATCACATCTCCGGATCATTCCTCTTCCGCGGCGGCGACGACCTGGCCGTTCGAGCTGGCGATCGAACCGGGGTGCAGGCCGTGGGCGGCGCGGATCTTTTCGATCAGCTCGTCGCGGAGCTTGGGGTTCTCTTTCAGGAACACGCGAGCCTTGTCGCGCCCCTGGCCGAGCTTGATGTCGCCGTACGACATCCACGTCCCGGTGCGGTCGATCACGCGATGCTCGACCGCCAGATCGATCACGTCCCCTTCCAGGCTGATCCCGTCTTCAGAGAGCATATCGAACTCGGCCTGCCGGAACGGCGGCGCGACCTTGTTCTTGACAATCTTCACCTTCATGCGGATGCCGATCGCATTCTCCCCTTCCTTAAGTGTGCTCAAACGGCGAACGTCCACCCGGCACGAGCTGTAGAACTTCAGGGCCCGGCCCCCGGGCGTCGTCTCGGGGCTGCCGAACATCACCCCGATCTTCTCGCGGATCTGGTTGATAAAGATCACGCACGTTTTCGACCGGGCGATCGCGCCGGTCAGCTTCCGCATCGCCTGGCTCATCATCCGCGCCTGCAACCCGACGTGGGTATCGCCGATCTCGCCGTCGAGCTCGGCTTTGGGGACGAGCGCGGCCACCGAGTCGACGACGATGCAGTCGACGGCATTCGACTTGATGAGCATCTCGGCGATCTGCAGGGCTTCTTCACCGTACGAGGGCTGGCTGACCAGCAAATCTTCCAGATCGACCCCGAGCCGCTTGGCCCACGAGGGATCGAGGGCGTGTTCGGCGTCGATGAACGCGGCGATCCCCCCGAGTCGCTGGGCATTGGCGATCACATTCAGCGCCAGCGTCGTCTTGCCGCTCGATTCGGGGCCGAACAGCTCGATGATGCGGCCCCGTGGAAAGCCATTCCCTCCCATCGCCAGGTCAAGCGACAGGGCCCCGGTGGGGATGCCGGCGATCGGCGCCCCCCCCGTATCCGAGAGCTTCATGATCGAGCCGCGGCCAAACGCCTTTTCGATCTGCCCCACGGCATTGTCGAGCATCTTGCGGTCGGGACTTTCGGTGGTGATCCTGGCGGCTGCGGGGGCTGGTCGGGTTGGTTTGGCTTTGGGGGTCATGGGCTTCTCCTGCGAATTCTTGTCATAGTGGACAAAGTTATACTAATCAGATTTCGGAATTCTGCAAGGGCAAATTCAGGAATTTTTTCCGGTTTTTTCGAGCAGCAGACACAGATACGATTTTCGCTCAGGGGCCGACAGCCCCAGGTCGGCCGCCAGCTTCTGAATGGCAGAGATGGCCGCCGGCCGCTCGGACTCGCTTGCCAGCGTTTCGATCTCCAGAAAGGTCCCCAGGCCCACGACCTGGTCGTGCGCGACTTCAAATTCCCGCCCGTCCCGGTGGAGGTGATACGGCTGACGGGACTTCCGCACTTCGCGGACTGCGCGAAAGCCGAGCTGGGCCAGAATCTCCGCCAGCTTGTCGCGCGCGTCGCTCCCGTCCAGCGGAATTTCGATCTCGCGGCGAGTCTTGGTCTGCACATCGATCACCGGCCCTTTGTAGGTCACCAGATGCCGGTCGCCAATGCTCCGAATTCGCAGGGCCTCGTCGGTTTGTCCAAAGTCGCGAGACGGGTGATTAAAATAGCAATCGGCCTGTTCGACGCTGTGAGCGGCCGAGGCCCCCAATGCGCTCAGCCGCGCGAGCGCAGGCCGGGCGTCGGCAATCGGAAATTTCAGCTCAACTTCGTACATCGCGCTCTCTCTGCGAGCCGGTCTCGCGTAGAGTAGATACCCGCCGGCGAATTGGAATCGAAGCCTTAATTGCGTAACATACCGGCTTCCCGGCGGGCCGTCACGCTGCCCCGACTGAAAGTGGGTTCTGGATGCTGCTCCTGATCGCCGGTTGTGCCGCACTCGGCTTGGCGGTTTCAGCCGGGCTGACGGCCCTGATGCGGCGGTTGGCGCCCCGTCTGGGGTTGATCGATCAACCGGCCGCGCGCAAAGTCCATGCCGTCCCCACTCCACTGGGCGGGGGGCTGGCCATTGCCGGCGGCGTTGTGGCCCCGCTGGCTGCGGCGCAACTGGCGGTCTGGGCCGCATCGCATGGCAAGTTTCCCGCAAGCTGGATTCCTCCCGACCTGGCGGAGCATCTGGCGGGCGTCACATTCCGGTCCGGTCAGTTGTGGACAATCGTGGCGGCCGGCGCTGTGATCCTGATTCTGGGCCTGATCGACGACCGCCGCGCACTGCGCTGGCAGCCAAAGCTGTTTGTGCAGTTTGCCGTCGCCGTCGCGCTCGTGACCGCGGGCATCCGCGCCACTCTGTTCGTCGAAGCGCCGTGGATCGGCTGGATCGCGACGGTGTTGTGGATCGTCGTGCTGACAAACGCGTTCAACTTTCTCGACAACATGGATGGCCTGGCGGGAGGGATCGGCATGATCGCCGCGTCGATGTTCGCGGCGATCATGCTCACAGGAACCTCCGAGCCGCACTGGTTCGTCGCCGGATTCCTGCTGCTGATCGCTGGATCGCTGGGGGGATTTCTGTTTCACAACTGGTCCCCGGCGAAGATCTTCATGGGGGACGCGGGAAGCTGCCTGGTCGGTATGTGGCTGGCCTGCATGACGGTCGTCGGCACGTTTTACGACTACCGCCGCGCGGGGACGCACGTCATTCTGGCACCGCTGTGCGTGCTGGCCGTTCCACTGTACGACTTCTGCTCGGTCGTGCTGATTCGCCTGTCGCAGGGGCGCAGCCCGTTTCACGCCGACAAATGTCACTTCTCGCACCGGCTCGTCGAGCTGGGAATGACGCGCAAACAGGCGGTGTTGACGATCCACCTGGTGACGCTCACGACCGGCCTCGCAGGCCTTCTGCTGTACCAGGTCGGCGGGTGGCCCGCCGCGCTGCTCGTCGTGCTGCTCGTGGTCTGCATGCTGGCGGTGATCGCCATCCTCGAAACGGCCGGACGGCTGCATTCTTCGAATGCCGGCGCCGCGGCGACGGGCCCTGCCTCGCCCTCCCCTGCTCCGCGGGACGATGGCACTCACCGCCAGGGCCTGGCGCCGGCCGGCGAACGGGAGGACCCCGACGCCGCATGAAACCGGCACAAAACGAACCGTCCGGGCAGCAGCCCGCCGCGACGGCCCACCGGGCAACGCCGCGGCAGTCGGTCCTCGAACGGATCGTCACCGGCCTGCTCTCGGCCGTATTTGTCTGCCGGCTGCTCACCCCGACCGATGCAGCGGCGACCGGCGAAACATTATGGATTGCGCAGTTCGCCCTGCTGGCGTTTCTCGTATGGGCCTTTACCGTCTGGAGAGCCGGAGAGCTTCGTCTCGCCTTCGACGGGCTCGACATCGCCGTGAGCCTCGTCTGCCTGGGGCACGTCGTCGGCGCCCTGGTGGTTGTGGCGACGAGCGGCGACAAGCGCGCCGCCATGACCATGCTCTGGGAATGGGTCGGGTTGTGGATCACATTCTTCCTGATGCGGCGGCTCGCTTGTTCGGCGGATCGGCAGGGCCTGCTGCTGGTGTTTGCCTCGACGGCACTCGTTCTCGCGGGGCTTGGCGTCTGGCAGCACCATTTCGGATTTGACGAGTCGCGGCGCGCTTACGAAGAACTGAAGGCACGGCTCGCTGCGTTGGAACGCTCTGGCCGGCCGACTGACCCCGCAGCCGCCCTCGACTGGGACCGCAGCCTGTCGAGTGTTCGCAGCGATTTCGTACAGATGAACATCCCCGCCGACGACTCGGCGCGCATGCTGTGGGAGCAGCGACTGTATTCGGTCGAGCCGATCGGGTTGTTCGCGCTGGCCAACACTTTGGGAGGAGTTCTGGTTGTCGCAGCGATCGTCTGGCTCGGCGGACTGATCTCCAGCGGCCGCTTCCCCGGGCGCCCGATCATTGCCGTCGGGGCGATTCTCACGCTGCTGATCGTCTATTGTCTGCTGCTCACCAAGAGCCGTACGGCGTGGGTCGGAATGGCTGTGGGACTTGCTGCCTGGGGAATGGCATTGGGCCGGGCGCGGTTCGAATCGATTCGGCGATTTCGTCGTTACCTGGCGGCGGGAACTGGCGCCGTAGCGGTGTTGATTGCTGTGGCCTTTGCTTCGGGAGGCCTCGACCGGCTCGTCGTTTCCGAGTCGATGAAATCGCTGCGCTACCGCTTCCAGTATTGGACGGGCACGTGCCGCATGCTTTTCAATTCACCGCAGAGCGCACTTCTGGGCGTCGGGCCCGGAAATTTCCGGCAGCACTATCTTGAATTCAAGCTGCCGGAATCGAGCGAAGAGATTGCTGACCCCCATAATCTGGTTCTCGATGTCTGGGCCAACGGAGGCCTGATTGCGGTGGCGGGCCTGGCAGGTATCGGCTTTCTTGTGATCCGAGCGCTGCTGCGCGGTCACCAGGAAGACCCGCGCCGAAGGGACGGCGGCGCGGCGCACGACCAGGCGGCAGGCGCCTCCGCTTCGGAAAAACTCTGGGCCGACGGAATCGTGCTGGGCGGAGCCGGCGCGTTTCTGATCGCCCTGTTTCTCGGATTGGCCGACGAAGTCTCGCTGCTGTTCATGCTGGCGGCGTGGCTGGTCTCTGTGTACGTCTGCGGGCCGATTTTTCGGCGCGACCTGCCGCGCGTCGTGCCGGCTGCCGCATGCGTCGCGTTGATCGTGCA
>JACQFH010000126.1 GCA_016200145.1 Planctomycetia bacterium
AGATGGCCGGGCGACTGATCGAAGCCGGGCACACCGTGCTGGGGTGCGGCCGCGACGTGGCGATCGTGAGCCGGCTGAAAACGCAATATGGCAGTCCGCACGACTTCAGCGTCGTCGACGTCAGCCGCGACTCCGAAGTCGCCGCCTGGGCCGCGCGCGTGCTGGATCGATACGGCCCTCCCGACTTGCTGCTGAACAATGCAGCGCTCGTCAATCGAAACGCGCCCTTGTGGAAAGTACCGGCCGACGAGTTTCAGCGGGTGATCGACGTGAATATCGCGGGTGTGGCCAACTGTATCCGCCATTTCGTCCCGGCGATGGCGGTCCGCCGCACGGGCGTGATCGTCAACTTCAGTTCCGGGTGGGGTCGGTCGACGTCCCCCGAGGTGGCTCCCTATTGCGCAACAAAATGGGCCATCGAAGGGCTGACGCAAGCGCTGGCGCAGGAGCTCCCCCGCGGCATGGCGGCCGTCCCCCTCAATCCGGGAATCATCAACACCGACATGCTGCAGAGCTGCTTCGGCGGATCGGCCAGCCACTATCCCAGCGCCGAGGAATGGAGCCGCACGGCCGTGCCGTTCCTCCTTAGGCTTGGTCCGAAAGACAACGGCCGGCCGCTGAGCGTGTATGACGAATGAGGGAATATCAGGAACGGATTCAGCGGCTGATTGACGAGGAGAAAGCCTGGACTTCTTCTCCCGCGGCGGCGCAGGTTTATGCCCGCAATCATGCGCGGCGGTTCGACAGGACGTTTGACATCTGCTGCCGCCTGGTCTCGGACCCGCGCGCGGCTGTGTGCGACGTGGGGCGCAGCGATTTCACGAGGCGGCTGGCGACGCGGTTTGCGGATGTTTCGAGCCTGGGCCTGGCGCTGGCGGGAGACTCTGGCGGGCATCGCGAGTCGAGCGAAATGCGCCATGTGCCGCATATTGTCTGCGACCTGAATGCGTCGGCTGACACGGCGAACTGGCCGGCTGAACGATCGCGATTCGATCTGATCGTCTTCGCCGAAACGATCGAGCACCTGCACACCCCGCCGGAATTCGCGCTGATGATGCTGGGCAGCCTGCTCAAGCCCGGAGGCCTGCTGCTCGTTACGACGCCCAACGCGGCGGGCCTGTCGCGGCGCGTGCGTTTGCTGTTCGGAGACCATCCCTACGAGAAGATCCGCTACTTTTCGCACAACCCCGGCCATTTCCGCGAATACACGCGCCGCGAAATGGTCGAGATGGGCCGGACGGCGGGGCTGGAAGTCCGCGAGTGCCGCACGATCAACTTCTACAAGTCACGCTGGCCGCCGCTGAACTGGCTGAAATGGCCTGCGCCGCTCCGCGACAGCATGGTTGTCGTGTATCGGCTAGGCGACTAATGCGCGCAAAAAGGGGTTCCTCCCCCTCCCCTGCGAGCGCTTCGGGCTGGCATTCGCACTTCGCGACTCAATCGCCGGTACCGACTTCCAGGTTCATCGCGGTCTGCACCAGCCGCGTTTCGCCGCGGCGGTGGGCGATGAGCTTGAGCGTCCATTCGCGGATATCGCGGCGGACTTCATTGGCGATCGGAGCGATCCATGTGTCGCACTCGACCCGCCCGCGCAGCTCTTTGAGCTTCGCGAACAACTGGTCGTGCTCGCTGTGCAGACGGTCGACCTGCGTCGACCAGCTCGGATAGCGTTCGAGCACTTCGCTCATGTAGCCGTCGGCGTCTTCCAGGTCGAATTCCCGGGGCAGCGTTTCGAGCAGCGCGTCAAGCACGGCGATCAGCCACCGGCGTGATTCGCGGTCAGGGCGTTCTTCGAGCACGTCGCGCAGGTCGCCCAGCAGAATGTACTCGAGGCTGGAATAGTGATCCAATAATCGGGCATCCCGGGAATCCATGATGCGCTCCTTCCCTTCCGCTGCACCCTGATCGATAAGTCAAGGTTCCTGCGACGAACATCTGCGACCGGAACGGTCGGGGGCCGAAGAACCAGCCCCTGGTGAACGATCGCATTATACCCTCGCCGAATGCAAGTCGTCAAAAAAAATCTGAAAATCCGGGTCCGTTGCGCCAGTTCACAAAATCGTGTAGACTCTCCGCGAATAGGACACCACCCCCGTCGCCGCATCGAGAGAATCCCCATGCCGGCCGTCAACGAGCAGCGCATTTACCTGCACAAGCACTCCCGACGCGAGTTCCGCCAGCGAATGCAGTCGGGCGAGCTCAAGGCGTGCATCATCCCGGTCGCGGCGACCGAGCAGCACCTCGAGCACCTGGCGATGGAGCACGACTGGCGCAGCGTGATGCATATCGCCACCGAAGTCGCCTCCCGCATGCAGCCGGCGGTGATCGTCGCACTGGCCATGAACATCGGCATCAGCGAACATCACATGCAGCACATCGGCACGCTGACGGCCCTGCCGGGAAGCTGGCTCGGAGTGCTGTTCGACACGATCCGCTCGATGCATCAGGCGGGGTTCCAGCAGATCCTGGTGCTGAACGGCCACGGCGGAAACGTCGCCCCCTGCCTGGGGATCTGGGGGCAGTTCCAGCAGCGACTGGCGTTTTCGGCCCCGCACCCGGCCGCCAAGCAGCCCCCGCGCCAGCACCCGGCCAACCTGCACTTCGTTTCGTACTGGGACCTGCTTCCCAAAGAGATCGCCGAAGCGACTTTGCAGACGAAGCGCTGGCCCGGCCACGCGCAGGAATTCGA
>JACQFH010000113.1 GCA_016200145.1 Planctomycetia bacterium
GGCCGCGCTGGAACTGGCCGACGAAGACGTGAGGCCGTGGCTGGCGATGTGTGAACGGCTGCTACCGGCGGCGCGGCGCGGCTTCTGGAACGCCAATGCCCGCCTGCTCTACGACCTGCAGCAAGTGTGCCTCGATCACGAGCAGGAAATGTACCGCATTGACGTCTTGGGCTGGGCGCTCAGCCGCGGGAAGCGGCCTCTCAAACGGCCCCTGGCCAACCAGCGGATTGTGCTGATGTCGAAGCACCTGCGCAGGGCCGCGCGCCGGGTTCCCGCCGTAGTGATCGACGATGCCGGGCGGCGCGAGCTGGGAGAACTACTGCACGCGGCGGCAGACGCCGCCGAGCAGATCCTTCGCCGGCGCTTCGAACCGCTGGTTGCCGGCGCGCTGTCGGATTCGCGCCTCTCTCCGGACAGCGTCGTCGAACGGGTCGGGTTTCGCAAGCTGACGCACGAGCTGCTCGACGGCATCGTGAATCGCGGCTTCCTGACGCTGGGAGACCTGCGCGACGCCATTTCGCGGAACGACCTCAAGTCGCCCGACCTTTCCGGCGCAAGAGAGTTCTTCGCGGGTGATCCGTTGCTGTTGGCCGACCGGCAGCTCGGCGTGCAGCTCGACGGCGTGTATCAGCGCGGTCCCTTCTATCTGCGGTGGATGCAGCGCGCCAGCTCGGTCGCATTCGGAGTTCCCTTCGGGCGGGTGGTGACGAAATACCTCGCGCTGCCGTTCGGCCTGGCGTTCCTGGGGTTGATGGCGGTCGAAGAGATTGTGCTCCTGGCGTTCGGACACCAGGCACCGGCTGCCGTCGAGCCTTCGGCCGCGATGCTGGAGAATCCGCACGCTACCGCAGCCGTGGTACAGCACCCTGCGGTACACCCGCACCTGGTCTACAGCCAGGAGCGCATGTTCTGGCTGGGCTGCGTCGTCTTCGCACTAATCAATGTGCGGTTTTTCCGCGAAGCGGTGCTGCTCGTCGTGCGAAGCGCCTGGAAGCTGGTGAAGGGGACGTTTTTCGACTTTCCTCGATGGGTCGCCGGGCTGCGCCCGGTCGCCTGGTTCTTGCAGAGCTTCCCTATGCTTCTGCTGCGGCGGTTCGTCCTGGCGCCCGCGCTGTCGACCGCGATTTTCTGGGGACTGCTGCCGGCGCTGGGCATGTATCCGCCACTTCACCGGTGGTGGGCGTTGTGGATATTTGCGGGATCAGTTCTGGTGCTCAACTCGCGGACCGGGCGCGATACGCAGGAGCTGGCGCGGGAGTTTCTGACCCGCGCGATCTACAGCGTGCGAGTGCATCTCGTGATCGGCCTGTTCACGTTCATCGTCGATGGCGTCCGCTGGTTGATGGACGGCGTGGAACGGGTGCTATACGCAGTAGACGAATGGCTCCGCTTTCGCAGCGGCGAGTCGCGGCTGGTGCTGACGGTCAAAGCCGTGTTCGGCCTGGCATGGGCCTTTGTGCATGGCGTGATCCGGTTCTGCGTCACGCTGCTCATCGAGCCGCAGATCAACCCGATCAAGCACTTTCCGGTTGTCACAGTGTCTCACAAGCTGGTGCTGGGGACATTCTATTTTCCGCTCAGTAGGCTGCTCCAAAACTTCTACGACAAGCCGACGGCGTTCACGATGAGCGGGCTGATCCTGTTCTGCATCCCGGGGATTTTTGGCTTTCTAGCGTGGGAGCTCAAGGAGAACTGGAAGCTCTACGCCGCGAACCGGTCAAAGACGCTGCGGCCCGTGCGGATCGGCAGTCACGGCGAGACGCTGCGGCGGCTGCTGGTTCCCGGGTTTCATTCCGGAACGATTCCGCGCTTGTTTGCGAAACGGCGCCGCGCCGCGCGGCACGCGGGAGTCGATCCTCGCGTCGATAAGCAGGTGCGGTTCGCCGAAAAGCTCAACCACGAAGCCGAAAGTTTGCGGCACTTCGTCGAGCGGGAAATGATCGGCCTGCTGGAGCAGAGCCGCACATTTCGCGATCGATCGTTGTACGTCGATCGAGTGCAACTGGCGACGAACCGCGTATCAATCTTTCTCGGCGATCGCCGCCACGCGGTCGAGCCGGTTGTCATTGAATTTGCCGAGCAATCGGGCTGGATCGTTACCGAAGTTGCCGAACCAGGTTGGCTGCGGGAAATGACCGAAGAGGATCGCACGGTGTTCCGCGGTGCGCTGGCCGGTCTCTACAAACGAGGGGCCGTGAGACTGGTCCGGGAACAGATCGAAAGTCATCTGGTCGCCGCCCCGCTTCCGCCAGGCGGTCAGGCAACGGGGCCTTGCCGCGATGCCGAAATGCTGGCCGGGCGGGCGACGCATCCGTACGACGTGTCGCCAGACGGTCTCGTCGTCTGGCCTTACGGGCACTTCGAATCGGCGGTCACGTATCCGCTCGAGAACATTCCCACGTTGTCGCCCAAGCCGCGCTCGCTCGCCCGCGCGGCCGGACTGGGCCCGTTGCCGCGGACGGCCCTGGTGTTCGAAGAGCACTCGCTGCTCTGGGAGGACTGGCGCGCCTACTGGGAAACGGAACAGAACCTGTCGGCCATCCCCATCCGCCTCGTGGCGAACGTGGAGTTGCTCAAGAGGATTTGACCAGTGCTCGGGACATGCGATGACTAAACTGTTTCCCTTGCCACGACTGGGAATTCGCATCTCGGTCTTTGCGGCCGTGGCGGTGTTCGCGTCGATCAGCCATTCCGGCTCGGGCTCGAAACTGGGTTTTTGCGCCGCGATGGCATTGCTGATTGGGAGCTATCGGGTCGCCCGGCTCAGGGACGGATATTTCGAACGGCAGATGGTGATCATGTTCGTGCCGTTGCGGATTGGCTTGTGCCCTGGTTGGGTGGCAGCTACCGCCTGCGGCTGCGGCGTGTGAAGGGCGGGCCGGCGCTTGTCTGGCAGGGAAACAGCGAATCCAACTTCCAGGCCAACCTCGAAATCCTCAAAAACAGCACCGGCCTGCCGGTCGTTCGAGCGTAAGGCACCCCCGTGGCCGCTGCTGCCAGCATCGGCGGTCAAATCGTTTAACCCGGAGCCATCGGCGACGGTGATCGTGGGCGCTGATGAGAAACGCCGTCGGACCTCCGCTATTCGCGGCAGTGCCCGGCTCCGGAATAAACGAGCTGGGACGAACATCAATCGAAAGGAATTGCCATCGCCAACAATCAAACAATTTCCACGACTCGGATGATCCTCCGGCCCTGGCGTGACGCCGATCTTGCGCCATTCGCCACTCTGAACGCCGATCCGCGTGTCATGGAACATTTTCCCAAGACGCTCGATAGAGCCGAGAGTGACGCCGCGGCGGCGCGAATTCGTGATCACTTCGACCAGAACGGTTTCGGGCTGTGGTCCGTGGAAGTGCCGGGCGTCGCTCCCTTCATCGGATTCGTAGGACTGAACATTCCCAAAATCGAAACGCATTTCACCCCCTGCCTCGAAATCGGCTGGCGGCTGGCCTGCGAATTCTGGGGTCACGGATACGCCGCGGAAGCGGCTCAGGCCGCAATCGACTATGCCTTCGAAGTCCTCGGGCGCGAGGAAGTCGTGTCGTACACCGTACCGGCCAATGCGCGCTCCCGCAAAGTGATGGAGCGAATCGGTATGGTGCACTGTCCCCAGGAAGACTTCGCCCACCCCATACTGCCGGCCGGTCATCCGCTCAGTCGGCACGTTCTGTATCGGTTGCCGAAGGCGCTGTGGGCGGCCGCGAAAGAACGTCGATGATTTCGCCTTCAGACTTCGCGTGCATCAACAGCTCGCGGACTTTTCGTTCAACCACGTCGCGATTCGCGCCCGTGTCGGCCAGCACGTAGGCACCCTTGGCCACGCCTGCGGCCGACGCATATTTGGTTCGATCGAACGTGGGCAAGTTTTGGCGAGTGAGAACCATTACAGCGGGTTCGTGGCGGAGTTGCATGATGACTTTCCACGCCTCGACAACCTCGTTCGCATCGCCCGGGCGCATCAGTCGTTTCACACGGCAAATCCTGCAGGGGCGAGTAAAAGAAATCCCCGGGAAACAATCTTCCCGGGGACCGGAGTGGTCAGTTCCGAATTTGAACTTGGCGTTTGCTGATTACGATTTGTGCATTGGATCGGCGGTTCCGTCACTTTTGACTACCACTGTCCCTGTCCACCACCTTGCTCGGACGACGGAGCGGTGGAGCGAATGTCGTTCTGGCCGTCACACAGGTCGACCTGGTCGCCGAAGTGGCTGCCGTGCCATTTGCTGCCTTTGTTGTTTTGCATTCCCGAGATGCAGAACGACTGATTGAGGCTGCCGAACGCGGCGCCCACGTCTTCCAACTCGCCGTTGATTCCGTAAGCGACTTCGCTGAGGCCCACGACGAGGGCCAGGACAGTGATCGTGCTGACGAGGACGAGCTCGGCCGAAACGATGAAACCGGCCTCGTCACGATAGAACCGGGCGATCAGGCTGGTGCAGAAGGTCTTCATGGTGTGGAGCTTTCTATTGATGAAAGGGGCAGTGGCGTTCGAGGGAGTCACATTGCTTGCGATCGAGGTGTTCGTCGATCGTGACAAGGTGTAAAGCAGAGCGCATGCCCAATTGGACATTTCGTAAAGAAGACTTAGCGCGCACTTCAGGCCGGAGAGCGCAAGTGTAAAGCCGAATGAGTGTTAAGAAATCGATGCGACGACCTGACTTAGCTTGTGCGCCGGCCGCCCGGTTGTACCGGCATGTTGCGTCCTGGCAACACGGCCCGGCGCGGGTTGTGTGAGAATCACCGAGAAACCCCGGCAAATCGCGGCCTGCGCGCATTGTCCCATGGCGCGCCGGAATTGCGGCAACCCGGCAACATGGCGCGCCGCGATAAGACTGGCAACCCCGCAAGTCCCGCCTGTCAGGCGGGACCTCGCGACGCAAGTCATTCCGCGCGCAGATCCTCGACCTTCGTCTCTTTCTCGGAATCCGACTTGCCGCCGTATGCCGTGCGGAAATCGCTCTCGATGGCGGCGATCGTTTTGGCGGGGCCGTCGAGTTTAAGGAAATACGTTCCGGCCTTGGTCTCGAGCGCCACGTTGATGACGCGCCAGCCGGGCAAGCGCTTGCTCTTTTTGGCGATCGGCGGACCGACCGATTTATTGTAAGCGCCAGTCAGGTCGACTGTCGTGTATTTTCCGTTGCTCGATTCACCGCAGACGATTCGCACTTTACGCCCCTCTTCTTCGACCTGGCCGATCCAGCGCTTGGCGTTGTCCGGCACGCTGCCCCCCTGGTTCTTTCCGAAAAAGAACACGACGAATTCCCCCGGCTCCTTATCGTCTCCAGCCGGTGGCACCTCGAATTCCGCGACGCGCAATCCCGATCTGGCTTTCTGCTTCCACGATTCGGGCACGTTCAGTGTGATGTCGCCGGCTTCGACTTTGACGGTTTTGGCGGCCGCCTTCTTGTCGCTCTTCGGCGGTTCGTCGGGGCACGCGATCGTTATCAATGTGAAGAGCAGGGTCGTCGCCAGTCCGGCTGAGTAAAATCGATTCACGGGATCCTCGCTTGGTCAGGGTGTAGCAGAATCGTCGATTGAAGTTTCGGAATGATGCGTCAACGCGTGGAAGAATTCAACCCCTGCGGGTGCAGTGCCCCGGCCGCCAAAGAAGCGGCCGGGGCACGACGGTATCGCACAACCGCGCAAATCGGATGCACCCGGCGAGCCGCCTGGTTCGGTAAGCGAATCACGTACGTACACAGTTCCATTGGCATTCGCCGCCAGGTCCGGCAAGCGGCCCTGTGTTCCGTGCGTTCCATAGTTGGCGAGATTCTATTCCCACAGGCTCGTGATCGAGAATCAATCGTTTGCCATTCAATGCCGCGGTGCGGTGCGATATGCTCACGGCAGGCGCCGGCCGTGAAACTCAGGCAGCGACGGCCGACGATCCGGCGCCGAACCGCGAATCCTGGCACGAACGTGACCGAACGAAAATCGTACACCGCAGACCAGATGCTCGATGTGTGCCGCCAGACGACTGGCCGTCCGGTCCGGTTTGTCGATAGGCCGACGGTGATGTACTCGCGCCAGGTCTGAACGTATAATTCCGGGCCTGGTAATTCCGGGCCGGGAAGCCGGATTGACACCAAATCGAAGTTGACCGATACTCGCCGCTCCGCGGAGATTGTGGCCAGTCACGGCCTGTTGTGGCACTGCCTATGCACTCGACCGAGACGAATCTTGATTTTGCGCTGTATGCGACTGAAGTCGCTATGGCGGCACAGGTTGCGTCGCGTGTGCTGGCGACTGCGGGCGGGGAGATCAAGAACCGGTGGTTGTGCCGAACGGCCGAACTGATCCGCGAGCGAGCCCCCGAGATTCTGGCCGCCAATCAGGTCGATCTTGAGGCCGCTCCCGGGTTCGGGCTCAAGGCGGCGGCGATCGATCGACTGAAGCTGGATGACAAACGTCTGAATTCGGCGGCCGAAGCGCTCGAGCGGATTGCCCTGATGACTGATCCCGTGGGGGAAATCCTCGACGGCAGTGTGCGTCCGAACGGCCTGGAAGTGTCGCGGGTGCGCGTTCCCCTGGGAGTCGTGTTCTTCATCTATGAATCACGACCGAATGTCACCGTGGATGCAGCGGGGGTGTGCATCAAGAGCGGCAACGCGGTCATCCTGCGCGGGGGGAAAGAGGCATTTCAAAGCAATCAGGCGCTGCACAAAGTTTTGCACGACGCGCTCGAGGAGGTCGGGCTGCCGACGGCTTGCGTGCAACTCGTCGCCACCACCGACCGGGTCGCCGTCGGGCATTTCCTGCAGATGAGCGACCAGATCAATGTCACGATCCCGCGGGGCGGCAAGTCCCTGATCGAACGGGTGATGGCTGACGCGAAAATGCCGGTGATCAAGCATTACGACGGCATCTGCCACGTGTACGTCGACCGGGGGGCCGACTTCGCCATGGCCCGCGAAATCGTCGTGAATGCGAAGTGCCAGCGGCCTGGAGTCTGCAACGCGGCCGAATGCCTGCTGGTGCACGCCGAAATTGCCGACCAGTTTCTGCCGCAGGTCGCTCGCGACCTTTCGTCGCGGGGTGTCGAACTGCGGTGCTGCGAGCGGTCGCGGCGCTTCGTCTCCGGATGCCGGCCGGCGACACCACGCGATTTCGAAACCGAGTTCCTCGACCTGATCATGGCGATTCGCATCGTCGACGACCTGGAACAGGCAATCGAGCATATTGAAACACATTCTTCACACCATACCGATGCCATCGTCACCAACGATCTGGCGGCGGCCAGCCGGTTCACCGCGGCCGTCGATTCATCGGCCGTGATGGTCAACGCCAGCACGCGATTCAACGATGGCGGAGAATTCGGGCTCGGCGCCGAGATCGGGATCAGCACCGACAAGTTCCATGCCCGCGGCCCGTGCGGGCTCAGGGAGCTCACGAGCTACAAATACGTTGTGCGCGGCGCGGGCCACGTGCGGACCTAGGACCTG
>JACQFH010000114.1 GCA_016200145.1 Planctomycetia bacterium
ATTTCGCCAGGGCAGGGGCCTCGCTCTGTTCTTTCTTTTCCCCCTGAGCGTAAGTAACGATCGACCAGACCAGGCACGATGCGACCGCCAGTGCAGCAATGATGTTGCGCTTCATGGTGTTCACCTCAGGATGATGATGGAGCAAGAAAGTATTGGTCGCCGAGTCGCGACTCACGTCCATTATCTCCGTCCCTATGTGGAAACGCCAACGGACATGGGCCAAAATGATGTGAGTGCATTGTCTCTTAACATACTCCGGATCGGGAAATGAAATCTGGCGGAGTTGTCTTGTGCGGCGGCCTGAGTACCCGGATGGGGCGGCCCAAGGCGTGGTTGCCGTTCGGGCCCGAGTTGATGCTGCAGCGCGTCGTGCGGATTCTCTCTGAGGTCGTTTCGCCAATCGTGGTCGTCGCCGCGCGCGACCAGGAAATCCCCGAGCTTCCGGCTGACGTCGAGATCGACCGCGACGAGTACGACGAGTGCGGCCCGCTGGCCGGACTGGCGGTGGGACTGACGGCCCTGGCCGGACGCTGCGACGCGGCGTACGTCACCTCCTGCGACGTGCCGCTCCTCACGCCGCTATTTGTTGAGCGCGTCGCGGCTTTGCTTGGTGATTTCGACGTCGCCATTCCCCGCGACGCCGACCATTCGCATCCGCTGGCCGCCGTGTATCGGACAAGTCTCGCCCACCTGGCGCACGAGCAGATCTCGAAAGAGGAACGTCGCCTGCTGAGCCTGCTCGATCATTGCCGGAGCCGGGTCATCGAAGTGGCAGAGCTGCACGACGTCGACCCTGAGCTGCAATCGCTGCGGAATATCAACTCGCCCGACGACTACGCCCGGGCGCTGCGCGAGGCGGGATTTGCGTCCAGTTGACGAGGCATCCTCGATGCGGATGTAGCCGACTCAGTGCCCCGGCCGCTTTTTCGGCGGCCGGGGCACTGCATCGCAGACAGGACTTCGCACGAATCCGTTTGGCGGTTCCGGCCGATTCAGCAAGCCATTATTCGAACGCCTTGTTTGCTCGTGCAGTGTCCCGGCCGCCGAAAAAGCGGACCGGGACACTTGCCCGGTTAAACGATCACCCCGGCTTTTCAACCGGCGAGTTCTTGCGGTACGGCTCCAGCAGCCGCTTGAGCTGGTCCAGTGTCGCTGCCGACAGATCGCAATACAGTTCGCTCTGCGGCGAAAAAACTTCGCCTCGCCGCACTCCAGGCTGATCAAGAGGTACGTCGCCGCCGTACCGGTCGTCCACTCGATTCCATATTCCGCCGAAAAGCCGCCGCACTTCTTTCGCGGACTGTACGGCTGATACGACTCCCGCGCGCCCAGCAGGGACGTCAGTTTTTCGCCGTCGCCGGGCTGCAGGTCGAGCGGGCCGTCGTACAGAATATGTCCCCGTACGTCGATCGTCTCTTTCGTTCTCAATTCCCGGTCCCGCAGGTTGGGCTCCCAGAATTCGCTGGGAAGGCCTTCATACAGGCCAATTTGTCCTGCCGGAATTCCCGCAAGCACCTCGGGCAGGCGCGCAAAGTCGGTGCTGACGGCCGGAGGCGGCGCGTCTTCCTCGAGCACCTCGGCCGCTTCCCTGCAGCCGAGGCATATCGCCATCGCCAGCCACAGCCAGTGATGCGGGTTCAATAGGTTGCGGATCATCCGGTCGTCTCTACTTAATACTCGCCCGGGACCTGGCCGTCGTTGCGCACGGCCAGCTTGTTCAGCACCGTCATGTCGACCGAAGTGTTGATCGACGCGATGTGGCTGTCGATGAACAGGAACTGGCAGATCCCGGCGTGATCGCTGCCGAACTTGCAATGCCAGGGGCCCGACAGGTCGTCGGGGCCTTTCCCCAGGTTGAACTTGGGCAGACCGGCAATGCGCGAATAGTTGCGCGGTAAGCGTTGGCAGTTTTCAAAACGAATCTGGCGAAACGGTTCATCGCGACGTGCCGCAACCTGCACGGGTCACGACGACCTGCGCGCCATTGTCAGACTGGAAACTGCGGAACCGCGCGAAACGCCTTTTGGCGCGGAGGCGAGAACGAGAATGAGTGCAACTGGCACGCAGTCAGCGGGCGCAGCGCAGTCAGGTGAAGCCCGGCCAGGCAGCGGCTGCCAGCGGCCGGGAACGAGCCGGAGTTTTGAGACATCGGATCACGGCAATCACCTCAACCTCGAACGTCATCCGTTCGAGAATCGCGGTACTGTACGTGGCTCGCAGGCGATGTGTCAATCATGCGCAGTCGCATGGTCTGCCTTTCCGAAGTTCGCGTCAACGACTACACTGCCTTCAGAGAGATTGAGACGGCGACTGCGCGCCATCGAAGTCGATGGCGTCGATTTGTTTCCTGGAAGCGTAACGCATGTCAGCAAAAAGGTTTATCCTCAACGCTTCGCGGACATCGAGGCAGGGGGCGCTCATCAACGTCGGCAAAGAGTCCGATGAATATCAGGCTCTCACCAATTCGATGACGATGGCGGCCGAGGATATGGTCGAGATCGGACTGGCCGAAGGTCAGTCGGCACTGGTCCGCACGCAGTTTGGAGAAGCGACCTTCAAATGTGAGGCCGGGAAAATTCCACTGGGGATGATATTCATTCCTTACGGTCCGCCGACCTGCAAACTGATGGGCGGCGATACTGACGGCACTGGAATGCCGACGTCAAAAGGGTGGCACGTGGAAGTCGTGCCACAGTAGCGTGGCGTAACAGCTGGAGTGTAGACGATGTCGTTGGCAAATCGGGAAGACGAGAATTGCGGACCGTTGCACGATCACTTCTCGATCGTCGGCAACGAAGCGGGGTTGCCCGCCTGGACGGAGATTGAAGCAGGGCGGTTCATGCCGCGTCGCGTGCGTGGAAGTTTCCACGGACGGGCGCTTGGCTGAGTGTTCACTGTTCGGTCGTCCGGTTCGGACGACACCCCTTGTCGAGAGATTGAAAAGTAGTCGCGACCAGAAAACACACCTCTTCGCAGGACGATGCATGTCACTCCAAGTCATTGAAAACGCCACGTGTACGTTCTGTGGTTGCGTGTGCGACGACATTGAACTGCATCATGACGAGTTCCGCATTCACAAGGCGCATCATGCTTGCGTGCTGGGAACCGCCTGGTTCCTGAACCACACCGCGGAGAAAAAGTACCCAGTCGCGTTGGTCGATGGCCGCGAAGCGACGCTGGATGAAGCGATCGAAGCGGCCGCGACGTACCTCCACGAAGCCGACATGCCGCTCGTGTACGGCATGAGCAATACAACCTGTGAAGCACAGAAGGAGTGTGTGGCGCTGGCCGATCAGCTGGGCGGGCTGCTCGACAGTCACACCTCGTTGTGACACGGTCCCACCGAAATCGCCGCCCAGTTGGGTGGTAAGGTCACGTGCACGCTCGGCGAAGTCAAGCAGCGAGCGGATTTCATTATTTATTGGGGCGGCAATCCCGCGGAGTGCCATCCCAGGCACTTCACCAAATACACCATCATGCAGAAGAGCAAGTTTCTGCCACGCGGGCGTAAGGACCGCACCATGGTGCTGGTAGACATCCGTGAAACGAAGAGCGCCAAAGCCGCGGACATTTTCCTCCGGATTCGACCTGGAAAAGACTTTGAGCTGATCACGATCCTGCGGGCTCTCATTAAGGGGCACCCCGTCGGAGACGACGAGATCGCCGAAACCGGATTGAGTCGCGAGGTCATCGAGGACCTGATTTCCCGCATGAAAGGGGCGAAATTCGGCTGCCTGTTCTTTGGGATGGGGCTGTCGATGACGCGCGGCAAGCATATGAACAGCGCCGCGCTCTTGTATCTGACCGCGGAAATGAATGCGTTCACCAAGTTCGTCGCCATGCCGATGCGCGGCCATGGGAATGTGACCGGCGCCGACGTCATCATGCGCTGGCAGACCGGATTTCCTTTCGGCATTTCGTTCAATCGCGGCTACCCGCGCTATAATCCCGGCGAGTTCTCGACGGTGGACGTCCTCGTACGCGGAGACTGTGATGCGGCCTTCATTATCGGAGCCGACCCCGGAGCCACGATGCCGCAGCCGGCGATCGATCATCTGGCCCGCATCCCGACGATTGTGCTGGACCCGCACGTGACTCACACCAGCCGGCTCGCCCGAGTCCACATCACGACGGCCCCGCAGGTGATCGCCGCTCCGGGAACGGCCTATCGCATGGACGAGCTGCCGATGCCGCTCAAGCCGGCTCTGAAGTCGCCGTATCCCACGGATGAAGAAGTCGTCCGCCGGATCAATGAGGCGATCGCGAAAAAGCCGTTCTGGCTGCCCGACGGAAACCAGCCCCAGATCGTTGCCACAAAGTAGCTGAACAATGCTGCGCATCACGGGTGGAAAAGTCTGCGACCCAGCCAACAGCATCGACGGCGAAATCAAAGATCTTTTCATCGATGACAACGGGCGATTTGTGGCGTCCGTGAGCGGCGGACGAACGATCGACGCGACGGGGATGATCGTGTTTCCCGGCGGCGTTGACGTGCACACTCACGTTGCCGGCGGGGCCGTAAATTTCGCCCGCGCCATGACTCCCGAAGATCATCGGCGGACCCAGGCCTTCATGCGAACGAAGACTCGCCGCAGCGGCCTGGGCGGGATGGCTCCCACGACGTTCGCCACGGGATACCTCTATGCCGGCATGGGCTGGACGACTGTTAACGAGGCCGCCGTGCCGGTGCTCTCGGCTCGCCATACCCACGAAGAGCTGGCGGACATTCCGATCGTCGACAAAACGTCGCTCACGCTGATGGCCAACAACGAGATCATGCTTGACCAGCTCGAACAGGGGGAATTCGAGCGGGCCAAGCA
>JACQFH010000115.1 GCA_016200145.1 Planctomycetia bacterium
CCTGCCGCCGCTGCTCGTCGACCCCGTCGACGAAATTGGAATTTGAATTCGTCGCTGCGTAACGATTACGCAGCCAGATTTGAGGAACAAGGGTGGGCAACGTGACCGCCGCTGAAGTCATCAATGCGACCCCGCTCGCGGAACCGAAATCGGTTCCCGCGCCGGGGTACGTGCTGGAATGCGCCGAACCGGCGGGCGACCGGGCAGAAATCGAGCGCTTCTGGACAGAGCATTTCACCGCCGACTCGCGACGGTTTCCCTGCTATTTCAACAATCCCTCGGAACCGGGCGCGATCTGGGTGCTGCGTTCCGAAACGGGCCCGGTCGTCGGCACCGGTGGTCTGCACACCATTCGCATGGTAATCGACGGGGAATCGCACCGCACCGGCCATGCCGTGAACCTGGCCATCGACCCCAAATACCGGACGGCAGGTCCCGCGATTCAGTTGCAGCGGGCGCTTCTGGAATACGTGCGGCGCAGCGACCATTCGCTCGTTTGCGGAGTGACCGACCGAGCCGCGGGGGTGCTGCTGCGGGCCGGGTACAGGAAGATCGGCCTGCTCGAACAATGGATGAAGGTGCTGCGATCGGAACGCAAGCTGCAAAAGCATCTGAAAGTGCAGGCCCTGTCGAAGGTCGCCGCCCTGGGGCTCGATTTCGCCCTGTGGGGCCTGTCGCCCGAATCGCGCCGCCGCCGGCCCGAAGGCTGGCATGTGGAGCTTCCCGATCGATTCGATGTCCGTTTTGATCGCCTGTGGGCGCGGGCGGCCCCACAATTCCCAATCGCCACCGAGCGCAGCGCGCAATTCCTCGACTGGCGGTTCCGCCACTGCTGCGACGACGAGTTCCAAATCGTGTGCCTGTGCGACTCCAGCCGCGAACTGGCCGGATACGCCATCTACCGGCACCAGGGGACGACCGTGCAGCTTTCCGACCTGCTGTACGCCCGGCCGGAAGATCTGGAGATCCTGATTGTCGAAACGCTGCGCCATCTGAGGCGTGTGCGGCCGGCGGTGCACGTGATCTACATGCCGTATTTCGGCAACGGCCTGTTGCCCGCCGCGCTCCGCCGTAACGGCTTCATTCAGCGCCCCGAGCAGAATCAACTGCTCGCGTGGACGAATGAAGAGCGACTCTCGCAGGCCGCCATCCGCGACCGCGACCGCTGGTACCTGACCGCCGCGGATATTCTGTAGGTCAGGTTACTGAAACACTTCCGGCAGCCCCAGCATCGCGGCGAAGTACGGGCGTTCGGTGTAACGCTCCACGTGCTGCCGGCGCAGGCCGAAATGGTCCAGGCGGCGCAGCGGATTGGAGCCGGGCATGTAGGAAAGGCCCAGGCGGTAGCCGGCCAGTTTGACGGCCTCGTGCACGTGCTCGTTGAAGGCCGTGCGGCCTCCGACGGGGTATGAAATCACCGAGACAGGCTTGCCGATCTGTTCTTCGATCGTTCGCCGGGATTCGGTTAGCTCAAACCGCAGCTCGTCGTCGTTCAGGTTGGCCAGGATCGGGTGGGTCACCGTGTGCGACCCGAACTCGATGCCGGCGCTCGCCATCTCGCGGACTTGGTTCCAGTTCATCGGCCGGCTCTCGGGCGCAGGCGGTTCGCCGCACCCCTGACCCAGCCCGATCTCCAGGTTGTCGAGGACTTCCAGCCGGCGATGGTTCGGCATCAGTTTCAGTTCACGCAGGACGCTGCGAATGGCTTTGCGGCGGGTCTTAACGTCGTTGGTGAACTGGAACTTGCCCGCCCGTGTTTGAATGGCGAATTCCCCCTGCGGGGCCCGCAACAGCAGGTACGCCAGCCGGTCGTACCAGAAAGTCACGTCGGAGCCGATGTAACCGGTCGACAGAAACACGGTCGCCGGCACGTCGAGCGCGTTCAGGATCGGGAAGGCGTGCTGGTAGTTGTCTTCGAAGCCGTCGTCAAACGTGATGATGATCGGCCGCGCGGGAGCGGGAATTTCGCCATCCACGATTTCCAGCAGCGTCGCGAATGTGATCGGGTCGAAGTTCTGCCGCACGTACTCCATCTGCCAGCGGAAATCGGCGACGCCGGCGCTCACCAGTTCGACGTCGAATGGAAAGCGGTCTTCGTCGCCAATGTCCCAGATCCGGTGATACGCCAGGATCGGGATGTCGGCACGGCAGGCCGAGCGGATCCGCGCCAGCGGCGACAGCACCCGCCCCGAAACCAGGCACCGGGCCAGCATTCGTTTCTTGTCGATCATGGCGTTGGCACCGGCGAGGAAGTCGATTCCAACGTGGGGTTGGAAACACGGGCGTTCCGCCGCAGCAGGAACCCGGCCCCCCACGCAATTCCCAGAACGGCGGCCCCGCCGAGCGTGACGGCAACAAGCTTGCTCCAGCCGCGGTCGATCTCGAAATTCGTCTGGACCCAGAAGCAATAGGTCAATAAAGCCAGCAGCGGCATGGCCTGCGGTCCCAGCACGCCGCCGATCGTCTGCATCAGGCCGAAATTCAGCCTCCGGCAGGCGTAAGGCAACAGGGCCCCCAGCTCGACTGCCAGAATGGGGATCGTTGTTCCGAGCGCGACTCCCAGGATCCCGAATGGCTTGATCAGGATCAGGCTGAGGATGACGTTGGCGACGGCTTCGGCCAGGTGCATCAGGGCCGGCGTTTTTGCGTCGCCGGCGCCGAAGATGATCGATCGCAGAATTCCGATTGGCGAAGCGACCAGTTGCGCTGTGAGCAGCACCATCAAGATCGTGTGGCTCTCGGAATCGAGTTCGCGCACCCAGGTCAAAATCAACGCTTCGCCGAAGAAGGCCGCACCGATCCAGATCCCCGCCGCCAGCACAAAGGCCAGGCTCATTCCGCGAATGGCCAGGTCTTTCAGCCCCCTGGCGTCGGACCGCGCGTGCAGTTCGCCCGCTTTGGGCATGCAGACTTCACCGATCTGTGCGAGCGGCCGCTGGATGAACTGGCTCAATCGCAGCGCGACAAAATACGGCACAATCGCTTCGGCCCCCAGTATCATGCCGATGATGATCGTGTCGGTGGCGTTGATCAGTTGCCACGCAACGCTCCCCACGGCCGCGTACATGCTGAATCCGAAGCACTCGCGGAGCGCCGATTTGGTCAAATGACAGACGCCGATCGACAGCGTCGGCACCTTGAGGAAGGCGAGCACGAGGTAAGACACGTTTTCCGCCATCGACACGATCAGCAGAACGCCCGCCAGCCTCAACAGCCCCCAATCCGCCTGCAGCACGAGCAACGTCAGCGAGACCCTCAGCAGGTCGGCCCCGACCGTTACGCCGCGCTGCAGATCGAACCGTTGAATTCCCAGCAGGACCCCGCCGAAGGCGCTCCCCAGCATGCCGCAGGCAACATTCAGCCCCAGCACGAGGATCACCAGGCGCACTTCCAGGAGGGCGTCCCCTTCCCACGGCCGAAACCGCGGGGCCAGGCAGCACAAGACTGCTGCCGTCAGCAGGACAGTCAGCGCCGTCACCCCATACACGGCGAACGTGACGTTGACGGTCTGGTTAAGCTTGTCCCATTCCTCCCGTGCGTGGTGCGTCGCCACGAACTTCTTGATCGCTTCGCCGAAACCCAGATACATCAGCGACGTATAGCTGGTGACCGAGACGATAAAGATCCACTCGCCGTACCGCTCTTTGCCCAGCGTGTGCAGCACATAGGGCATCAGAAAGAAGCCGACCAGAATCGACAGCGCGTGCGCAATCCAACTGGCGCACAGACTGAATCTGATCGATGAACGGAAATCCATATCGGCCTGAACCGGGTCGCGGCGCGGTGGCGCTCGTTCTTAGAAAACGTGTCGGGTCAATTGTAGGTCAGGAATCCGACGACGCATTGGCGACTCGCGATCTGTAATTCCCGCACAAGCTGCGGTCGGTATGCCAGGTTCGAATGTCCGGATCAGCGCGGTTGTGCCGACCGTAGTGCCTTTGCCGGCGAATCCTCGGAGCTCGAATTATCCGGGCGAACGCATCGACCCGCACGCAGGTTCCGTTCGTGTCGTATAGTTATGCGACATCGATTTTCGGTGCAGATGCACCGGTTTGAAACGGATTCGCATGAACAGCTCGCGGCCCATCGGCGACGCCGGGACTTCGCTCAAGTCTCCGCATATCATTTCGCCTGCTTCGAACGCCGCCCAAGCGACGCGCTTCGAACACGACGGCGGCGAGAAGACCGAACCCCGAATCGCCCCACTCCCAGTCGCAACGAACGACGCCTGCCCAATCTCGGTGTCGCTGCTCGAAGTCGGCGACCTGGACGAAGCACGAGAACTCTGGCTCGACCTGCAAGCACGCAGCCGGCATTCCTTTTTCAATTCCTGGGGCTGGATCGGCTGCTGGCTGTCGCAACTGCCCGTGGCGATCAGGCCCCAATTGCTGGTCGCCGAGAATGCCTCGGGAATCGTGGGGCTCGCGTTTGTCGGCCGAAAGCGACTTCGGCGGGGAGGAATCATCCGGTCGAATGCCCGGTTCCTGCACGAGACGGGCGATCCCCTCTATGACTCGCTGACGATCGAACACAACGGCCTCCTCGCCGACCGGGATTGTGAAGCTGCCGTGCATCACGGAATCGTCGATTTTCTGAACAGCCAGTGCCGCGACTGGGACGAGCTGATGCTGTCGGGGATCGACTCCAATTCGTCGCTGGCGCGCGTCGTTCAGAACGAACGCGCCGGTGGGCGGTTGCTCCTTCTCAAGCAAAGCCCGTGTTACGTCGTCGATCTCGACGAGCTGAGGAACAGCGGCAAGGACTTTTGCTCGAGCCTGGGCAGCTCTACGCGGGCCAGCGTGCGAAAATCGATCCGCCTCTATGAAGAGCGCGGGGCGTTGACCCTGCAGCAGCCGCGCGACGTCAGCGAAGCTCTTCAGTTTTTCGAAGAACTGAAAGCGCTGCATGGAAAGTCGTGGGAAAGCCGCGGCGATTCCGGCGCGTTCGCTCACGACTGGCTCGACGGCTTTCACCGCAATCTGATCGCGGCTCGCTTTCCGCACCGGGAAATTCAACTGCTGCGTGTCCAGGCTGGCGATCATTTGATCGGCCTGCTGTACAACTTCGCGCTCGACGGGCGCATCTCGTTCTATCAATCCGGATTCCAGTACGAAGAGAATGCGAAGTTGAAGCCGGGCCTGGTGTGCCACACGCTGGCGATCGACTTCAATCGTGAACAGGGAGCGCACGCGTACGATTTTCTCGCGGGTGACGGCCAGTACAAGCGCAGTCTGGGCCGCGAAGCGGCGGCGGTCCAATGGTTCGTGCTGCAACGAAACCGCTGGCGATTTCGCGTCGAAGACCTGCTGCGTGCTGCCCGGGCGCGACTGCGACATCTGCGAACGCCGGCAAAGCCCGCGACCGAGCCGTGAACGACGCGGCGTCAGGCCGGTTTGCTTACCGCAGTTGCAGATCGACAAGCAGGGGACGGTGATCGCCCCCCAGGTTGCCTCCGACCCGCGCGGCCAGCACGTCCCATTCATGACCGGCCAGCACGTGATCGATTCGCGCACCAAAGAAGCGCGTGAATTTTGTCTGCCCGTAGCCCAGGCCGGCCGACGAAAATGCGTTCTGCCAGCCCGACCAGTACTGGCGGTAGATAACGCTTTCGACGGGCATATTGAAGTCCCCGGCGATCACGATCGGGCCCTCGACTTCGGACGCCAACTGGCTGGCCAGTTCGGATTCCAGGCGTCGATCAGCGGTCGTCTGGTCCATTGCACTCCCACCGCGCAGGGGAGACCAGCGCAGCGCTTCGAGTCCCTCGCGAGGCGTTTCGAGGTGCACGCCGACGACGTGAACGACCCCGTAAGGTGTTTCCAGCTCGCAGCGGAGCGCGGGCGCCCGCCAGTGCTTGCGCAGCCGCTCGGCGCCCAGTTTCTTGACCGACTTGATGGGGAACCGGCTGAAGACGGCCGTCGACTGATGTTCGGCGACATGCCAGCGTTTTCCAAGTTTCGGCAGCAGGCTGTTGCCGGCATCCCTCCATTCATCGACGACGAGCACGTCGGGCCGCTCGCGTTC
Source organism: Planctomycetia bacterium (assembly GCA_016200145.1). Lineage (GTDB taxonomy): Bacteria > Planctomycetota > Planctomycetia > Planctomycetales > Planctomycetaceae > JACQFH01. Next base: position 6,025 of record JACQFH010000115.1, read on the forward strand.
GACCATTCTCGCCACGGCATCTTCGCGCGTCCCGCCTTCACCGGCGTTGTATGTGATGACCCGCAGCAACGGCGCCTTCTCGCGAGCGTCGCCTCCGAACAATCCCTTTGCCGAACAGCAGAGATCCATGACCGGGACGGCCGCCACGGCGCCGGCAATCGCCAGCGGAATGAATGCCCGTCGCCGCAGAAAATACGCCGGCAACACCAGTACGGCCAAGGGCATCAGCAACAGCCAGCGCGGGCCGAACAGCAGCACGGTCGCCGGCAACGACCTGTCGGCCGCGAACCGCAGCAGAGCCCACGCGACCAGGATCAGCGCCAGATAACTCCAGGCCAGCACTGCGACAGCACCGGGCAAACAACCGCTGCGGGGGCGCTCCTCACCCCGGTGCAGGCGACTTTTATCGGGCGCCGTTTGTGGTACGAGCATAGCGAACTCGGAATTCGCGAGTATCGGATCAGCCGCCTCCTGACAACGGGCGAGATTCTACTCCCATTGCAAGTCCGAGTCGAGAACGGTATTCCGACGGGCAACTACTGCGCCCGCCCAAACAGCGACTCCGCCGCCAGCTCCTGGAACGCGCCCCGGATCTCTGAGGCATCGCTGTTTCCGAAATCCCGCCGCTGAATCATGAGCAGGTAAATCACTTCCCGCTTCGGATCGACCCAGCACTGTGTCCCCCACGCGCCCCCGTGTCCGAATGTGCCAGGCGACAGCATTTTCGATACTTCCTGCGGCTCGCGGACAATGCAGAATCCCAGGCCCCAGCCGTTGCCTGGAGTGAACCCAGTGACGAGCTCGCCGGTCTGGATCCTCGTCATCTGCGCGACCGCATCGCGCGATACGATGCGGATCCCCTCGAGTTCGCCGCCGTTCAAAATCATCTGATAGAAGCGAACAATTTCTGCGGCGGTCGAAAAAAGGCCACCCGACGGGCCGTAAGTCGGAGCGCCGTCGCCGGCCAATTGAGGAGTTGCCGGTTCGATCGACTTCTTGTCGGCGCCGGGTTTGTACAGCACGGCCAGCCGCCGGCGCTGTTCGGGCGTCAGGTCGAATGTCGATTCCGACATCTTCAGCGGCTGAAAGATCCGCTTCTTGAGGAAATTCTCGTAGGATGCCCCTGACACGATTTCGATCACGCGCCCGCATACGGTGAGGCCAGGCGAGTACTGCCACTTGCTGCCCGGCTGAAATGCCAGCGTTCGCGCGGCCATTTCGTCGGCGGTCTTTTCGAGCGATCCATCTTTGACTCCCTGATCGCCAGGCAGTCCCGACGTGTGGGTCATCAGATCGCGAATCGTGATTTCGCGCGACGGTTTGCCGGTTGCGAGCTGTGCGTTCTTGAATTTCGGAATGTACTTCGACACTGGATCGTCGATCGACAGCTTTCGGTCGTCCTGCAGCATCATGACGGCTGTGGCCGTAATCGGCTTGGTCATCGAGGCGATGCCGAAGAGAGTGTCTTTCGTCATCGGCCGATGGTCCGCCACATCCGCCTCACCGACGGCTTCGAGGTGTACCGTTTTTCCCTTGTGCGCGACCAGAGTCACGGCGCCGGAAATCTGTTTCGCGTCGACGAACTCCCGCATCTGCGGGGCAATCTTCGCCAGCCTGCGATCAACGCTGTCGTCCGCAGAGGCGATTTGTTTCAGAAAAGCGGTTGTGGCGCCGGCGGCGGTGGCCAACAGAAACTGGCGGCGATCGAGCATTAAGGAATCTCCCGGTGGTTCTTTTGGCGACCGCCTGAAGGCGGTACTACGAGCGGCTTTTTGCCACTATAATCGCTGACATGTGCGGTCGATATACATGACGCATCTCGCCGGCCGAGCTGGCGGAGATTTTTGCGGTCCTCAACGAGATTGACTGGTCTCCGCGGTACAACATCGCACCGACGCAGACAGTTTTTTGCGTTATCGAAAATCGCGTGATTTCACGTCGACGCCGACGAGCAGCGCACTTAAGTCCTGCAGGCGCTCGACGAATACGTGGATCACCTGATCGCGGCGTTGAACGGTGCCGCGGGCCAGCAGCGCCTGAGCGCGGCGCGCGACACGGTGGTGCCGCTCCCAGATCGCCGGGCGGACGATCAGATTGATGACCCCCGTTTCATCTTCGAGCGTGACGAACGTGATGCCGCTGGCCGTCGCCGGCCGCTGCCGCATCAGCACCAGCCCCGCCACGCGAACGAATTCGCCGTGTTCGCGGCCGGCCAGCTCGGCCGAGCTGATCGCCCGCAATTGAACCAGCCGGGGGCGCATGAATTTCACGGGGTGATCTCGCAGCGACAGCCCCTGCGTGCGGTAATCGGCGACGACTTCTTCGATCGGCGAGAGGGGCGGCAGCGGAACGGCGGCTTCCCCTTCGGAAACGTCGCGGAACAAAGGGAGCGTTTTCTGCTCGGGCAGAGACTGCCACAGCGCGCCGCGGCGATCGAGAGCCAGCGAACGAAACGCATCGGCCCGCGACAACCGGGCCAGAACGCTGCTCGAAAGCCCCGTGCGGCGTGTGAAATCGTCGATGGAACCGAACGCGCGGCCGCCGCGGGCCGCGACAATCTGCTCGCCGCACGATTGCGACAGCCCCGCGATCAGCCGCAACCCCAGCCGCAAAGTCGCAGGCACACTCCGTGTGCCGTCGTCGTCTCGTTCACTTCGACTTTTCGCCCCCTTCGACTCTTCGACTTCTCCCAGCGTGCAATCCCAGTCGCTGAAGTTCACGTCGACGGGAAGGACTTCGACGCCGTGCCTGCGGGCGTCGGCCACGAGCTGAGCGGGAGCGTAGAACCCCATCGGCTGGCTGTTGACGAGCGCGGCGGCGAACACCGCCGGGTAATACCGCTTGATCCACGCCGAAACGTACACCAGCAGCGCGAAGCTGGCCGCGTGCGATTCGGGAAAGCCGTATTCGCCGAAGCCGCGGATCTGACGAAAAAACCGGTCGGCGAATTCGGGCGAATAACCGCTGGCCAGCATGCCGTCGATCAGCTTCTTATGGAACTGGTCGATCACGCCGGGGCGCCGCCAGGCCCCCATCGCGCGACGGAGCTGGTCGGCCTCGCCCGGCGTGAAGCCCGCGGCGACGACCGCCAGGCGCATCGCCTGTTCCTGGAAGATCGGCACTCCCAGCGTTCTTTCGAGAACGCCGCGGATTCGCTCGTCGGGATATTCCACTTTCTCTTCGCCCGACCGGCGGCGCAGGTACGGGTGCACCATGTCTCCCTGAATCGGCCCCGGACGGACGATCGCCACTTCGATCACCAGATCGTAGAACTTCTCTGGCCGCAACCGCGGAAGCATCGCCATCTGCGCCCGGCTTTCGATCTGGAACACCCCCATCGTGTCGGCGCGGCTGACCATCTCGTACACGGCTGGGTCGTCGGCGGGAATGTTTGCCAGCGTCAGTTTCCTTCCGCAATGCCGCTCGATGAATTCGAAACACTTGCGGATCGCGGTGAGCATCCCCAGCGCCAGGCAATCAACCTTCAGGATGCCAAGCGCGTCGAGGTCGTCTTTGTCCCACTCGATGACGGTTCTGCCCGGCATGGTGGCGTTCTCGATCGGGCATAACTCGCACAGCGCCCCGCGCGTGATGACCAGCCCACCCACGTGCTGCGACAGGTGTCGGGGAAAATCGACGATCTGCCGGACGAGTTCCGCCAGGCGCCGTCCCAGGCGCGACTGCGGCTCAAGCCCCCCCTCGCGGAAACGGCGGGCGAGCCGGTCGTCGTCGCTGTAGTGCTCGCACGACTTGGCCAGCGCGTCGACCCGGTCGAGAGACAGCCCCAGCGCCTTCCCCACGTCGCGAATGGCCGATTTCGAGCGGTAGCAGATCACTTCGGCCGTCATGGCGGCCCGGTCGCGGCCGTATTTGTCGTAGACGTACTGGATCACCTCTTCGCGGCGGGAGTGCTCGAAGTCGATGTCGATGTCGGGAGCTTCGTTCCGCTCTTTGCTCATGAACCGCTCGAACAGCACGTCGATCCGGTCGGGATCGACCGCCGTCACTCCCAGGCAGTAGCACACCGCCGAATTGGCCGCCGACCCGCGCCCCTGGCACAAGATTCCCCGCCCGCGTGCAAATTGCACCAGGTCGCGCACGGTGAGAAAATAGGCTTCGTAGCGCAGCTCGGCGATCAGGGCCAGCTCGTGTTCGACCAGCGTGCGGACTTTTTCAGGGATGCCGTGGGGATACCGCTCGCGCGCCCCCTGCCAGGCCAGTTGCGAGAGGTATTCGAAAGGACTCATGCCCGCCGGAGCGAGCTCTTCGGGATATTCGTAACGCAATTCGTCCAGCGAAAAGCTGCAGCGGGCGGCGATTTCGACCGTGCGGGCGATCGCCCGGGGACATTCGGCAAACAAATGGGCCAGTTGATCAGGGGCTTTCAGAGCGCGCTCGGCATTGGGAAATCGGCGATGCCCCAGCTCGGCAACGGTGCATCCTTCGCGAATCGCCGCCAGGACGTCGGCCAGCACCCGGCGCTGCGGCTCGTGATAATGAACGTCGTTGGCGGCGACGAGCGGCAGCCGGCAATCGTCGGCGACCTGCTGCATCCGCACCAGCAGCCACCCGTCGTCGGGCCCGCGATGCAGCTCCGCCAGCGCGTAACAGCGGTCGGAGAAAATTTCGCGATACCGGTGCAGCGGCACGTGGGGTGGGGCATCCGCAATTGCCAGAACCTGTTTGAGGATGACGCCGGCGATCAGCCCCGCGGCATGCTCGGCCAGGTCCTCGAGAGTCAGCACGCATTCTCCCTTGGGCGCATTCCGCCGGCCACGCGTGAGCAACCGGCACAATCGTCCATAGGCGGCGCGGTCGGTCGCCAGCAGCACCGCTGGTGGAGCGTCGATCGGAGTGACCTCCGCCCCGATCAGCAGCTTGAGCCCGGCCGTTTTCGCCGCCGTGTGCGCCCGCACGACGCCGGCCAGGCTGTTGCGATCGGTGATCGCCAGCGCCCGGTACCCCAGCCCCTGCGCCGTCTGCACCAGTTCGTCGGGATGCGAGGCTCCTTCCAGAAACGAAAAATTCGTCCGGCAATGCAGCTCAGCATAAGGAACGGCGCTGCTCTCAGATCGCGCCCCAGTTTTCCAAATCGGCTGACGCTTCGGTGGAGGCAATTCCGGCATGGCATGTTGGAAATGTCGTTGCCCACAAGAAATCTGCGTAAATCTGCGTAATCTGTGGATAACTCTTTATTTCACGTCCAATGATGATCCCCAACGGTCGCTCCAGACGTAGCGTTCAAATTCCAACGACGGATTTCCAAAGTTCAGTAGCAGGCCGACTTTGAACCTCGTGACTTTCAGATAATTCAGCACCTGTGATTCTTCCGTCCCGCTGAACGATGTAAGCGCCTTCAATTCGACAACGACTTCGCCAAAGCAAATGAAATCCGGTTTGTATTTGGTATGAAGTTCGACTTCTTTGTAGAACACCGTCACCGGGTCTTCAGTTCGAGGATCGTTGGACTCGTCATTCATAGTTTCACCAGTTCCAGAAGTGTGAAATACAGAAAGCAGATATATCCACAGATTTACGCAGATTTCACAGATTGAATACTCGGCTGCGCCTCGCGGCTAAAACGGATGCGGCGCCGTTTCACGTTCAACGTTTCGATCACTTCGTTTTTTTGACTTTTCGACCCATTCACTCGAACTCCCCGTGCAGAAACCACCGGCTGGTGCCGTTCTGCCGGAACAGCCAGAAGCGCTGGCCGGTGCCGGTTTCGACGCGGTAATAATCGCGCTCCACGGCCGCCTCGCGCCACCAGGCGGTTTCGATCCGCTCGGGCCCCCAGTGCCGGCACACCGTGTGCTCTCCGTCCGCAAGCCGGAACCGAATCGGAGGCCCGTCCGGAACGATCGACATCACGGCGATCGGCACCGGGCGCGGCTTGAGACACAAGGGGCGCACGGCGGGGCCGGAGACAAAACAGTAGTCGGGAACGAGGAAAGAGGATTTCGGATGTGGAATTTCGGATTTCGGATTTAATGCCAGCGCGGTGACGAGGTGGCTGGCGTATTCCGGCTGGGGATCGGCTCGCAGCCGCGGACGCAGCACCGCTTTTTCCCCCAGCCGACTGCTGAGCCGATCGAGCAGCACGGCCAGTTGCCGTTCTCCCTCGCGATTCGCGCCCGAGCCGAACATTTCCTGCTGATGTGTCTCCAGCGGGCCGGTCGCCAGCACCTCGACCTCGACCGCCAGCACCTCGCCGGCAAGGGTGATCCGTTCCAACTGCAAATCGATCAGCTCGCAGAGATGTTCCGCCGCCGCGGTGGGATGCACGGCTCCGATCGTCAGGCACACCGGTTCGGTCCCGGTGCAGAACAGGCGGCACGCCAGGCGCTGCGCTCCTGCCTGCCGAATCGCCAGCGTTTCCGCAATCTCGCCCAGCAGCCGGCGCAAAACCGATTCCAGCGCACGGCGGTCGCCCGTCGGCTCCTCGAACGACCAGCGGGCCTCGATCGGTTCGGCCGGAGGAACAGGGATGATCAGTTCCTCGATGCGCCCCAGCGCCTGATCGAGCCGTTCGAGCACGCATGGGCCGAAGCGGGCTGGCAAACTGCTCCGCGGCAGCGCTTGCAGTTGCCCGACCTGGCGGATGCCCAGTTCGTACAGCGTGTCGATCGTTTTGTCGGGAAGCCGTAACGCGGCGATCGGCAATGGCCCCAGCGCCGCCGCCTGCCCGCCGAAAGGAATGACCGTCACAGTGGCCGGCACACTCCGTGTGCCGAGAATTTCTGTAGGGTGGGCTCTGCCCACCAAGTCGTCCGCTGTTGTATTGAGCGCAGCCCGCTCTGCATGTACAGCAGCGCCTTCGGCACACGGAGTGTGCCGGCTACTCTGGCCGAAGTGGGCCACGGCCCAGGCGGCGCCGGGAGTATCGGCCAGGGCCACGCGCACGCAGTAGCCCACCCGCTCGAAATCGTGAACGATCTGTTCGGCCATTGGTTCTTCACCCCAGAACAGATGCGTGCAGCCGGTAACGTCGAAGAACAGCGTGCTCGGTTCGTCGTTCTGTTCCATTCCGACCAGCGGGCTGTACCGCGAGCACCAACCGGCCACCAGTTCCAGCAGTTTGCGGTCGGCTTGCGGATCGTGCTGCGCGAAGTGCGCGGCGCGGGGGCGTTCGAGCAGCGACTGCGCCTCGGCCAGCGGCATGCCGGGACGGACTCCCGCTTCAACCGCGGCCCGCGCGCAGTGCACCACCTGCCAGTCGCCGCGCCGCGCCGATCCTCCCGGTCGGGCAGGGGAGTACAACACCACCGGTCGCCCTTTAAGCTCCGGCTGCACGAAACACACGCGCTGCAGCGGCCAGTGGGGAAACCACACGCACAGCACCCGTTTCATCGTCGATTTCCAGCTCTACGGCCTCGCCGGGGGTTCCCTCGCGGCAATGAACCAATTCAACCCGGACCCGCCTCCCAGACGGGTCCTTCCCGTTATTTAATGCCGCCTCCGTGAAACCAACTTCCATCGCGATTGCCTCTTCGTGCCCTCCCCCGGGCGCCGCCTGCACCAGCCACCGCAGATCGGCCCAGCTCGGCGTGCGCAGCGCCTCGACAGGACGCATGAACATTCCCAGCCCCGCGCCGTGCTCTGCCGCCAGTTGCAGCCTGCGGAAGAGACGATCGGGAAGTTTCCAGATCCAGGCGAGCGTGGCCGCCACTCCCCGGCAGCGCAGCGCCTGCTCGAGCGCCCAGACGGTTTCCCGGCGACTGCGGGGACGGACGACGATCGTGCGTTCGAGATCGAGCCCCAGGCGCACGGCCGCGGGAGGATAAAACTCCCGCCGGTCGTCGACCACGACCAATGCCCCCCCCGCGTTCAGGGCCTGAACCGCCATCGCCGCCGCCAGCCGCGCCGCGCCGCTGCCCGTCCCGCTCGCGATCCATTCGACGACCATCCCCGGCCGAAAGACAGCGGGAGCGAGCAGCCCATCGAGCGCCTCGACGCCGGTTGAAGACACCCCGTTCGCGCCAGCCGCCGGCGCTGCCGCGCGCTGCATCTCGCGCAACCGCGCCCGCAGTTGTTTCACGACGGCGGAATGATGAGCGTTGTCTTTCATCATCCATTAGTATACTTGTGTACACTTATCGGTCAAGCAGGGATCCGGAATTCAATCATCACGGGGAACCGTCAGGGGCACGGCACTAGGCTGCGCCTCGCGGCTAAACCGGGGCGCTGCGCCACGCGCAAATCACGCAGGCAGAACTGAAGCAATTCACGCGAGGATCGGGTGGATCACTTCGCCACGGCTCAAAGGGAGCGGACGGCCCAGCGTGTCGTGGATTTCAGTCTGCGGGTCGTAACCCAGACAGTGGAAGATTGTCGCCGTCAGGTCTTGCGGAGAGGCGCGTCCTTCCCGGGGATACGCGCCGATCGGATCCGAAGCACCGAACACCTGACCGCCGCGCACGCCACCGCCAGCCAGCGCCACCGAATACACGTGCCCCCAGTGATCGCGCCCGGCCACGCGATTGAAGCGCGGCGTGCGGCCAAACTCGGCCATGCACACTACCAGGGTTTCCTTGAGCAGGCCCCGTGATTCGAGGTCCTCGAGCAACGCGGCAATCGCATGATCGGCAGGCGGGACAAGCACAGTCTTCAGCCGCTCCGCCTCGCGGGCGTGGCTGTCCCAGCAAGGGGCGTCGGAAGGCTCTTCCGGTCCGCGAAACCAGTTGACCTGCACCAGCGTCACCCCCGCCTCGATCAACCGCCGGCCGAGCAGCACGCTCTGCCCGAACTGCGTCCGGCCGTAGCGGTCGCGCACGGCGTCGGACTAGGCATCGAGCTTGAACGCCTGCCGCGACTTGGAGGAATTCAGCAGGTTGAACGCCTGCTCGGTGAGCCGTTCGTAATAACGCGGGCGTCCGGTCCGTTCGGCGTCGTCCAGCTTCTGATTCACTTCACGCAGCAGCGTCTGACGATCGGTCAACCGCTCAGGCGATACATCGACATTGAGCGAAAACTCGTTAACGCGAAAATTGGCGTCGGCCGGCTTGCAGTTGAGGAGCCACGGATCAGTCGAGCGTCCCAGGAAGCCGGCGTCCTGACCGGGCCAGACGCTGCCATCGGTGTTGAAAATCCGGTGAGGGAGCGTGACGGCCGGTGGCAGGCTGCCCGTGGACTTTTCCATCCGCCGTACGATCGCCCCCAGGCTCGGGTAATCGTTCGGGAAGCCGGGATTCACGTTCTCGGCGTTCATCGGCGCGTGCGGCTGCCCGGTGAGCATGTAATAACCGCTCGACGAATGCGCGTTGTCGTTGCTCGACATGCTGCGCACGATACTCAGGCGATCGGTGAACATCGCCGTGCGGGGCATCAGTTCCGAAATGCTGATGCCGGGCACGACGGTATTGATCGGCTGGAATTCACCACGAACCTCGACCGGCGCGTCGGGCTTGGGGTCCCAGGTCGAATGCTGCGGCGGCCCACCCATCAGAAACAGTACGATGCACGACTTCGCCGTGCCCTTGCGCCCGGCAACAGCCACAGGCGCGGCCGCTGACTGCCGACCCGAGAGAAGTTGCGGCAGTCCCAAACCCAGCGCACTGATCCTGCCAACGCGCAGCACCTCCCGGCGGTTGATCCGATCGCAAAGCCGGGTTCCGTCGCCGCGAATGCTGATCATGCAAGAGCTCTCGAGAACACCTTCATCTTACCATATCGGCAAGACGTGTCGATGGTTCGCAATATTGCTCCCCCCCCTTAGCAAGGGGGGGTAAGGGGGGGTCGCGCTGCACGATTGAAACGATTTCCATCGCACGATTCACTCTCGAAACAGAATATTCCCCGGCTTCACGTCCGCCAGATAGATGCCCATCTTGCGAAACTCTCGCATGATGCTCTGAACCTCGCCCCAGCGATCGCCGAACTGCTCCTTTTTTTCGGCCCGCCATTCGGCCATGACTTCTTCCGGAAAATCAGGCTCCTGATCGAGATAGGCGCCGGCGAAATCGAGTACGAACGGCGGAGACACGATTTCCATTTCGATGACCCACAGCTCGTCGTCCCAATGCCAGAGCTTCGGGACTCTGCATCCACATACATACAGGACCTTTTCGTCGGTGAGGCGAAAATAGACGTCCCGTTCGCGCTGGCACAATGCCTCGTAACGCAGGGCCTTTGTTGCGGATTGGCGAGATGTCGAGAAGACGATACCATCGTAGCCGAAGCCGAGTTCGTCCTGGATTGTTCTCTCGTACCGTGCGGCATATTGTCTGGCACGAGCTTCAACAGAATCTCGCGATTTTGCCATGAGTTCAATTCCTGCAAACGGCACCGGTTATTCGGCCCACGTTCGCCTGCACTTGCTGGTCGGTGACGATTCGTACGAGCTGGCGAGCATTGGTCCTGGTGGCGTCAGTATCCGCGAACCAATTGAATTGCCCGCAGGCCCGGCCGAAGTCGTCATGCATGTGGACGATTTCGAGCGCCGCTGGCAAGTTTATCTGCCGGATGGAATCTCCGCCAATTCGCGCGAAGTCCGTACCGTGCCGGCGTCGCCAGCGGATTCTGCAGCGCTGTAGGCATTGTCGCGGGCTCGCGCACCCGGGGGCTCACGCCCCCGGCTCGCAGGGTTGATTTTGCCGATCGTGCGGAACGACGGCTCAGGCCTCTTCGTGTGCCCAGCATTGCGCCAGCGCCACGAGGACGTCGACGGCGTGCTGCATTTCTTCGAGGCTGGTCCACTCCAGTGGCGAATGCGGATTGTGCTCGCCGGTCGAGAGGTTGGGCGTCGGCAGGCCCAGCGCCGTCAGGCGCGAGCCGTCGGTCCCGCCGCGGATGATCGTCTGCCGCGGCTCGAGCCCCGCGGCGCGTGTCGCTTCCAGCGCCTTGGCCAGCGCGCGAGGCTCTTTCGCCAGGCCTTCTCGCATGTTCCGGTACTGCTCCACGATGCGAATGGTGATCGCCGCGCGCGGATATTTCGCGCGCAGCGGATGGGCGATCTGTTCGAGGAGCGCCGCGTATTCGCGCAATGCCGGAGTCTCGAAATCGCGCAGAATAATCCGCACGGTCGCCTGTGCGACGCCCCCTTCGATCTGGTAGGGGTGCATGAATCCCTCGCGGTCTTCCGTCGTTTCGGGCGAGAGCCGGTCGACCGGCATCTGCGCCAGAAATTCGCCGAGGATTCGCACAGCATTGACCATCTTGCCTTTGCCGATCGAGGGATGGATGTTGATCCCCGTCACTGTCACGATCGCCTGGTCGGCGGAAAACGTCTCGCCGTCGACGGAACCTTCGCCGTCGCCGTCGAGCGTGTAGGCGCACAGCGCGTCGAGCTTCTTGAGGTCGAGATGGTCGACCCCGTGCCCGATCTCTTCGTCGCAGGTGAAGCACAGGCGGATCGGGCCGTGCGCGATTTCGGGATGGGCGATCAGATGAGCGGCGGCCGACATGATGACAGCCACGCCCGCCTTGTCGTCGGCGCCCAGCAGTGTCGTGCCGTCGGTCGTGATCACCGTGCCTTCGACCAGCCGTTCGAGATCGGGATTGTCGGCGACGCGAATCACCTTCGTCGGGTCTCCGGGAAGCGTGATGTCTCCGCCCGCGTACGGGCTGTGGACGATTGGTTTGACTGCTGTCCCGCTCGTTTCGGGCGAAGTATCAACGTGCGCCACCCAGGCGATCGTCGGCGCGTGACCGGCGACCGTCCCGGGGACCGTCGCCATCACGATGCCGAATTTGTCGAGGCTGACGTCCGCCAGCCCCAATTCGCGGCACTCGGATTCAAGGAGCTTGCTCAGATCAAGCTGTTTGGCGGTGCTGGGAACAGTCGTACTCGCCTCGTTCGACTGGGTGTCGATCTGAACGTATCGCAAAAAGCGTTCGAGCAGCGCAGTCATGATCGCCTCATTTCGCACCGCCGGGGCGCTTCGTCCGGCGAACAATGACGTAATAAATCACACCCGCCGCGATCAGCGCCGCCACGAATTTCGTTTCCGACGGGCGTTCCGCCAGGACGGTGACCGCGGCCCCCACATACGCCAGCAACATCAAGGCTGGCGTCACAGGGTAACCCCAGGTGCGGTAGGGACGGGGCTGTTCGGGACGGGTCCGGCGCAGAACATACACAGCCGCCACCGTCAGTCCATAAAAGATGATGCCGCCGAAGATGACTGAGTCTGTCATGGCATCAAAACTGTCGCGAGGGTTGGGATACTGCTTGTAGAAAACGGCCAGCAGAATCGTGGTCCAGACGGCCTGCAACAGAATTGCATTTGCAGGTGTCCGGTACCGGCCGTGCACGGCGTGCAGCCGTCCCGGGAGCAGGCCGTCGCGAGCCATTGCAAAATAGATTCGCGGTCCGGTCAGCATATTCGAATTGACCGCGCCAAAGGTCGAGCACATGACTCCCAACGCGGCAATTTGAGCGCCGCGATCGCCGAACAGCACACCGAACACGTCCGACGCAACAGTGCTGGTTGGTCCGAGTTTTCCAGTATCGGGATCGACGACGCTGTGGGCCAGGTGCTGCATCGAAAGCGTCAAGTGATAACTGATGTTGGCGCCGACGTAGACTAGAATCACCACCAGCATTCCCAGCGCCAGACCGCGCGGAACGTTGCGCTGCGGATCCCGGATTTCCTCCGCAACCGGCGCGATATTGATCCACCCGTCGTAGGGCCACAGGACGGCGACCATGGCCACACCCAGAGCCTTCCAGAGATTGGGCGTGTCAGCCGAAGATGGCCAGACGGGGGACAGGTTTGCAACCTCCGCCTTGCACAGCAAAATGGGCAGGGTGATGATTGTCGAGATAAATCACTGTCGCGCAGGCGAGCGCTCCGATCGATCCCGTGCGGATCACCCAGAATTCCGTCCAGCCCCATAAGAATGCGGGAAGCGTCCCGTACGCCTCGCGCAGAAAGATGTACGGTCCTCCCGCTCGAGGATACATCGCCGCCAGCTCAGCCAGCGCCAGGGAACCACAGAGCGTGATGATCCCGACTCCGATCCACACGCTGATGATCGGGCCGAAGGCATGCAGCTCCTGCGCTACATTTCCGACTTTCGACAGAAAAATCCCTGACCCGATGATCGAGCCCACGACCACGGTGACGGCGTCGAACAGGCCCAGAACCCGCGGCAAATCTTCAATCGGGCCGCCGGCCGACGAGGGTACCGCCGAATCGCCGCTGGCCATGTCGTCTTTCCGCAAAGGGGGAGTGACATTCTGAACTGCGGCTCGCTATAGTAATGGATGAATACTACGCTGTCATCCGGGCCGAATTCTCGACTCCGGGCCGCCTGAAATCGTCTCTGACAAACCTGAACGGACTGCTGCAGGAGACTTGTCATGCCCAGAGAGACTATTGGCCGGCCCATGGAGATCCTGCTTGTCGAAGACAACTGGGACGACGCGCGCCTCGCGTACGAATTCCTCAAAGACGGCTGCATCCAGCACCGGCTGACGTGGTTGTGGGACGGCGAAGAAGCCCTCGAATTCCTGCACCGCCGCGGCAAGTACGCCCGCGTCCCGCATCCCGACCTGATCCTGCTCGACCTCGGCCTGCCGCGCATCGGCGGCCGCGATGTGCTGGCCGATGTGAAATCCGACTTCGAGCTCCGTGATATTCCGGTCGTCGTAATGACCGCCTCGAAAGACCACGAAGACATGCTCCGCAATGAGCAGTTGCAAATCGACGGTTTCGTGTCGAAGCCCGTGGACCTCGAAAAGTTCCTGGGGCTGATCAAAGACCTGCAGCGCTTCTGGCACGCCGACCTGATCTTGCCGGCGATCTAGGACGGTTCGCCGGGTGACCGCGCGACTCACCGCTGGTATGATGCCGATGCCCAAGAAGGCTCCTCCCATCGGCCATTACTGCGCGAGACCGAATTCATGATTTCCGATTCATTGCGCCGCGCGTCAATCCCTGCAGCGGCTTTCGTCGTTTGCGCCGGAATCGCCGTCTGTTTCGCTGAAGCACCGGTTGCGGCCCAGGAACCGAACGGGCTGGCGGCCGCGGCGGCCCTTCAGGAGGCGTTCGTCAAGGCGATCGAATCGGCCGAGAAATCGGTTGTCAGCATCGCCCGCGACAAACGCGGGCCGGCGTTCCATGCAGAACGGCGCCATCCTCTGTTCGAGCGCGAACGCCCGAGCGATCCGACCGATCCCAACTGGACCCCCAACGAGTTCGGCGCGGGAATCGTGATCGACAAAAACGGACTGATCCTGACAAACTATCATCTGGTCCGTGGCGGCCCAATCAAAGACCGGCCCGACCACAAGGCAGAACAGTCGCTGTATGTGCGTCTGTCGGACCGGCGCGGGTTCGAGGCGTATATTTTTGCGGCTGATCCGCGGAGCGACCTGGCGGTGCTTTGGATTGACTGCAACGACCTCGTGCCGCTCAAGGTCGAGCCGGCCGGCACGATCCGCAAGGGGCAGATCGTGATCGCGCTGGGTAACCCGTACGCCATCGCCCGCGACGGTTCGGCCTCGGCGACGTGGGGCATCATCGGCAATGTCTCGCGCCAGGCGGGCGCCGAAGGCGAACCCAACGATCCCGAACGACGCAAGACGGAAACGATCCACCACCTCGGCACGCTGGTGCAGATCGACGCCCGTCTCGACCTGGGAACGAGCGGCGGGGCGCTGCTCAACTTGAAGGGGGACCTGATCGGCATGACGACGTCGCTGGCGGCCATCGTGGGCTACGAGAAATCGGCCGGCTTCGCCATCCCCTTTGACGATTCGATGGTGCGAATCATCGAATCGCTCAGGCAGGGAAAAGAAGTCGAATACGGATTTCTGGGCGTCCAGCCGGGCGATGTTCTGCCCAGCGAATTCGTCAATCCGGAATGGGAACCGATCAAAGCCCGCATCCGTCGAGGCGCGGCAAGAATCGACGGCCTGGCGCCCAATCTGCCCGCCCATCGCGCCGGTTTGCAGATGGGGGACGTCGTGCTCAAGGTGCGCGGCCGCGACGTGTTCAGCCAGAACGACCTGATGCGCGAAATTGGCCTCGCGGCGCCAGGCGATCTTGTGCGGATTTCGCTGTACCGCCTGGCCGGTCCGGGACGCGCCGGGCGCGAAATCGAAGTTCCGGTGGAAGTCGGGAAATGGCCGGTGATCGATGAAGAGGGGATCGTCGCCCGCAATCCGACCCGCGTTCCCTGGCGCGGCCTGGTCTACGACTATTCAACAAGCCGGCGAAAGTTTTTCGCGTTTCCGTCGATGCAGGAACCAATCGACGGCGTGCGCGTGGTGAAAGTCACGCCCGGCAGCCCCGCCGCCACGGGCGACCTGCAACCTGGCGACCTGATCACGCACGTGAAAGGAGATCCGATTCGCAACCCGCGCGACTTCGCCGAGGCCGTTCAGAAATCATCTGGCCCGGTTGCCTTGCGTATCTGGTCCCCCGCCAATCGTACCGCCCCGTCGCACAACGTCGAAATCCAGCCGTAGCGCCACGATGACGCAAGGGCCTGATTTCCCGGTCGGGTGGCACGTCCCTGACCGGAGGGAAGGGCGTGCGTCGCCGCGGGTCGCCTGCATTCATGACGGTCAGATCGTGACAGCCGTCCTTTTCATTTCACAATTGCGGGCGCATCACTCACGGTCGACATCAAGGCGGCGCTGTGTGACACGCACCGTTCCCGCCGATTGATGATCCGCACCGTCAGCCAGACAAAGAAAGCGGCAAATATCGCCAGGCCGACCGGCAGGAGCGACATCGAATCCCTCAGAACCACGAAACAAACGAAAGTCACGAAATCATTCGACGAATCAAATTAGTCATCCACAGATTTCGCAGATTTCACAGATTGTAGCCTGCAGCGCTCACGCCATCTGCAGAAATCTGCAAAATCTGTGGATCGCATTCTTTCGTCGTTTTCGTGGTTCCCCCTTTGAGTGTTCGATGAGTGAGGAACCACAGATGGATCGACAGGAAAATGTAGACAGGAAAATTGATTTTCGGCCTGCGGTTGCAATTTTGCCACGGCAGGCCGGACGACGATTTTCCTGTCCCCAATATTCCTGTCTTCCCTTCCGTCATCCGTGGCATAAGTCCGGTCTGTTCGAGTTCAGAATGACCGTGGCACCTTGCCGAGTGAAGGGGCAGGTCCTAAAATTCGCGCTTGCGCTTGAATTTGCCTCCGTTTGAATTCTGTGGATCACGTCGCCGCCATGCCTCGCCGGTTTATTAATACGCTCTCCGACGGAGAGACGATCGAAGAGATTTTCCTCTTGTCGGAAAAGCAGTTGCGGGCCAACCGCAATGCAGCCCTGTACCTGCTCGTCGAACTCCGTGATAAGACCGGGGCCATCGGCGCCCGCATGTACATTCTCGACCGGCCGCCGATCATCAACCTCTATTCAACGGCCATCTTCATCGGCTGGGGCTGCCTGCTGTTGGGATTGATCATCGAACTGATCTTCCGCAACAGCATCGGCAATGTGGTCGGCGCCGTGGCGGGGGCATTGACGTGTGTCGTCGCCCACAAC
>JACQFH010000116.1 GCA_016200145.1 Planctomycetia bacterium
CAGACGGAGGGTGGTGCCGTCCAGGGCCAGCAGACGGAACTGTTTCCAGCGGACCCGTGCCGCGTGCCGCTTCAGGAATCGCTGGCCCAGGATCAGCACAATGGCCGCCCAATAAGACAACGGCATGCGTTGTCGAGCCTGCACGAAAGCTTCTTCGGTTACGTTGCTCACCGAATTTCCCCGCGGATCATGCGGGGAACGCCGGCTCCCCGAGCGATGCGGTTGCTGGCGTCTCTGCGTTCGGTTCTTCCGGTTTTTGGGACCGGCCTCGGACGCCGGTCGCCAGTCCGACGCGTCTTCCAGCAATTTCAGCGTCAGTCGCAAAATGTCGGCAAAGTTCCGCGAAACGTGAATGGCCCCAGAAATTCCCAACCAGACCAACTTCACGAGCGACAAAGGGCTGCACCCGAGATTAAGACCTACAAGGGTCGCCGCCTCGCAGAACACATCCTCCGTCAAAAGACCACCGAATGCTCGCAAGTCGCGTTGACGAATCTCGTCCCATACCTTATGCCTCAGTTCATCCTTGAACATCTGCGAGTCCTCCGTGGCCAAGTTGTCGTTGAACAACAACTTACGTCGCGGAGGATTCGTTTTTGGTCAATAGAAGCTTAGTTCCATTGGGCACAGCCTGACTTACGATTACGACGGCGTTCCGAAAAGGAACGACAGGAAAATAGGTTCCTGGCCTGCGGTTGCAAATCAGGCACGGCAGGCCGGACGGTGATTTTCCTGTCCCCATTTTCCTGTCGTTCTTTTTGTCTTCTTGTCGACCAGCGTCGCCTTTCGCTTCGCGACAGGAGTGTTCTTTTGCGGAGCCCCGGCTAATTTCTCCGACCCCGACCGGGGTCGATGTGATGGTCCTGCCGTTTCCTCGCGAACTTGGCGTGAGGCGTGGGGCGTGAGTGCTCAAGCCTCAGGTCTCAAGCCTCACGCCTCAGGTGAGTACTCAGTACTCAGTACGGGGCGTATAATTGGGGAACGACGATTTGCCGTGCGGAACCAGTGTGTTCGTTTCCTCGTATTGTGTTCCGTTTTTGTACCGACGTGCGATGCACCGGCCCCAAACGGTGCGTGATTCGAAAGCCCAGGGCGCCAGCCCTGGGTGAATGTCGCGCAATTCACGAAAGCCCTAACGGGGCGAGATTCCAGGTGCGGAGATCGGCAATCGTGGAATTTCGCCCCTTCAGGGCTGGGTCGGTTTTTCGTTTTGAAACCCAGGGCTGGCGCCCTGGGCTTTAGGATTTCGCCCCCTTGGGGCTGACAGAACTCTTTTGCTCCGAGTTATTGCATGCTCCTGACTCCTCTGACTCCCCTGGAAACGCGCGCGGCGGACGATGATCCGCTCGAGCTGATGGACGAGATCGAGCGCCTGAAGCGCGAGAAAGACGCGGTGCTGCTCGCGCATTTTTACGTCGATGGAGAGATTCAGGACGTCGCCGATTTCACGGGGGACAGCCTGAAGCTGGCCCGCGACGCGGTGCAGGTCACGAAGTCGACGATCGTGTTCGCCGGCGTGCACTTCATGGCCGAGTCGGCGAAGATCCTGAACCCCGCGAAGAAGGTGCTGCTGCCGGACCTCCTGGCGGGGTGCTCGCTGGCCGACAGTTGCCCGGCCGACAAGCTGGCGGCATATCAGGCCGAGCTCCGCCGAAACGGGCGCGACTTCGAGACGGTGGCCTACATCAACACCACGGCGGCGGTGAAGTCGCTGTGCGACTGGATCGTGACCAGCGGCAACGCCCGCGAAATCATCGACCGCGTGCCGGCAGGCAAGGAAATCCTGTTTGTTCCCGACCAGCACCTGGGGCGATATCTGTCGGAAGTCACCGGGCGGCCGATGATCCTGTGGCCCGGGTCGTGCATGGTCCACGAGATCTTCAGCGTGCAGGACCTGCTGCGGGCGAAAAAGAACAACCCCGGCAGCGTCGTCTTAGCGCACCCCGAATGCCCCAAGAGCATCCTGGACGTGAGCGACGTGATCGGCGGGACCGAGCGGATGCGAAAGCACGTGGCCTCGGTCACGGCGCCCACGACGTTTCTCGTGGCGACCGAAGCCAATATGATTCATCCGCTGGCGAAGATCGCGCCGCAGCACACGTACATTCCGGTGCCGGGGATCATGGCCTCGGACGGCAGCACGTGCGCCTGCAACCGCTGCCCGCACATGGCCCGCAACACGCTGCGGGCGGTGCGCGACTGTCTGCTGACGGGCCGGCCGGAAATCACCTGGCAGCCCTGGTTCGACAAGGCGCAGGCCGTGCTCAGGAAGAGCCTGCTGGAATAATCCGTCAGGGTTGGTTCTGGTGTGCGCGTCCGTTCTTGCCAGGAGGAATGAAGTCGGAGCCGTCCCCGTCGATCGACACGCCGAAATAATCGAGCACGGCCTGAATCGGATTTCCAACGGTGATGCCGCCCCCGCCGGCGAACAGCAGTGCAATGGGAAAGCGATCCCCGAGCGCATCGTTCGTTACGATCAGCGAGCCGGAATCTCCCGGAGCGCCGAGCGACGGCGCGTTCGTGCCAAGGAACTCGATTTGATTATCAAAGAACACGATGCCGGGCGTATAGGGAACGACTTCGAACGCATTGATGCCGGAAACGATGCCTTTGGTGAATCCGCTCGTGCGACCGAGCTTTTGAACTTTCAGCCCGAGAAACGGCTTCTTCCAGAGGGCTGTTCGCGGCGTTCCATACGCAATCGGGGGAGGGGGGGTCGAATTGCCGACCAGGGATACGTCGGTCGACATGATGGCGGCGTCAATGAAATTAATCGGCCCGCCAGGGTCGAGCGGCTTGAACTTGTACAGCGCTCCCAGCACATCCTGAGCAATATTGATATTGCAATTGTTGTCGCCCGGAGACGGATTCACGATCTGCGTTCCGATGACGACTCCGCCTTCGGTTCCGTTCTGGCCGGCGAAGACGTGATTGTTGCTGAGGCCATAGACATTCCCGCTCTTGTCGCGGACCCGGCACCCTAACGTTCCGGAGGCACATCCCCCCGCCAGGAGCACGTCATCAAACGCCGAGACGCCGATCGGAACCGGGCGCGGTTGCCTGGCCTTGGGGTTAAACGGCGCTTGCCAATAAGGATGGATCGGGCCAGTCAGAACTTCCTGAATCGCCACGCCATCCGACTGCTTCGGAATGATCGGGCTGTCCGCACCGGTCGTATGGACTCGAACGACGACGTTTCCGTCTTCGTCCAACCCCGTGCTGGTGCCGACGATTCCCTTCTGCTTTATCAAATCGGGGGTAATTCGCTTTTGAACCGCCATCACCTTCTTCACGAGCGCGTGCGTGTCATCCAGCCGGCCGGTGGGCTGCTCTTTTGGTTTGCCGCCCGGCGGCGCCTCTTCACCGGGTTTCGGGTTCGCGGCGGGCTTGCCTCCGCCAGCATTTGAATTTCCTCCCGGGCCGACGCCTTCGCGTTTTGGTGGCGTCGCCGCGCCATTACCGCCGTTGCCGGGGACGAACGTCGCGCCACCCGACGAGGCCGAGTTGCCGCTGACCGAACCCCCGGACGAATCGTCGGATTGATTTCCGTCACCCTGGCGCTTTTTGCCCGCCTTCTTTTTGGCGGCGGCCTTTTCTGCGGCGGTCTGTTTTTTCGCCGCCGGGGCTTTGTCCTGATCTTTGGCGAACAGCGCCGGTGCGCCCCGCATCGTGAAACAGAGCGCCGCGACGATGACAACAGACAATACGAACCGTAAGCGCGACCCAAGACGTGGCATCGAATCCTCCCGAAACGACTGATAAATACGGAATGCCCGCTAGCAAAATGCTTTAGCCAGTTTACCCGGTTTGACATTCGTCGCAACAGAGTTCCGGGAAAAATCGTCTGCCGCTCGACTCAGCAGGATAGTGTATATAAGAACACATAGACGACACATTGCCAGGCTGCCTGCGGAGGGGTGTGCCTGGCGCGTTGGCTTCCAGTTTCCACGCTCTGCATGCGGTCTGTTTGCCGTAGGGGGGGACTTTAGTCCCCGCGTGACCGTTTTTCGCGTGGACTGAAGTCC
The DNA here is from genome assembly GCA_016200145.1 of Planctomycetia bacterium. Classification (GTDB taxonomy): domain Bacteria; phylum Planctomycetota; class Planctomycetia; order Planctomycetales; family Planctomycetaceae; genus JACQFH01. The sequence continues at coordinate 4,026 of JACQFH010000116.1, forward strand.
ACCCTACGTAAGTTCACGGCCGCTCTGCGGGGGAACGAGAGCATGACAACGAGTCTGACGCGCGAGCAGGTCAGAGACCTGCTCCACGTGGGGCGGGTCTCTGACCTGCCCGTGTTCCGCCGTCTCCGCTGCCGGTCACCGCAAACGAGGCCATTTGTGGGACCTTGAAATCTCGATGGCAAAGATCGAGTTTTCAAGGTCGCCGCACGAGTGCTTTTCTGGGCGACGCATTCCGGTAGCGAACTCGACGTGCTCGTTGTGCGCGGCCGGCACCGTCCGGGATTTGTACGTTTTGTTCCCTCAGGCAACCCGCGACGAAGTCGCGATTCAGCCCCGAGGGGGCGAAATCCTAAAGCCCAGGGCGCCAGCCCTGGGTATCGAATCAAAAAAACGCCAAAGCCCTGAAAGGGCGAAATTCCGGCGCTGCTGATTGGATCGTCTGGAATTTCGCCCCGTTGGGGCTGCGTTTCTTGCACGACGATTTCCCAGGGCTGGCGCCCTGGGCTATAGAATCCCGCCCCACTTGGGGCTGAATTGCACGTCGCGACAGATCCGCGAGACAAAGTTTGGAATCGAGGCCGCACTGAATTCGCAAATCGCGGCTGACTTGACTGCCTCAAACTTGCACTACTTCCCCGCCGTCGCCGCCGGCTCCGACTTGCCGTCGTCCTGCGGATAGACGAGGACGCGGTCCTGGCTGAGCAGAATCAAATCGAGGCGGCCGTCGCCTGTCACGTCGGCGATGGCCGCTTCCCGCGGATCGCTTCCCGTGCGCTCTTCGCTGACGACCCCTTTCGCCTCGAACACCTTGAACTGCAACGCGTGCCGCAAACCTCCGGTGAGCGTGAAGTTCAGGATGTCGATCATCTGCGACTGCGTGTCGATCACGGCGATGTCCATCTGGCCGTCGGCGTTCAGATCCCCCGCGACGACGTCGGTGAACTTGACCTTTTCGAGCTTCGACTCGTACGTCGCCAGGGTCTTCAAGCGCGGGTCGCTGCGGCCGGCGTACAGCACGCCGAATTTTCCCAGCCCGAACAGCAAGAGGTCGTCGCGGCCGTCGCCGTTGAGATCGGCGACATGCGCCGAACGATAGGGGAAAGCGCCGATGTCCACCTCGCGCCAGGGGCGAAATACGTTGTCTTCTTTCCGCAGGACGCGGAGCTTCTTCACCCCCTGATCGACGAGCACGATTTCGCGTCCGGGCTGGCCGTCAAGATCGATCGTGGCGGCCCCGGAAATCTTGGCCTCGGCTTCGGAGGCGTTGTACTGGTCGAGCACCTGCCACTGGTTCTTCTCGCCGATGGCGACGTTGCGGGCGAAATTGTTTTGCGCCACAAGGATCACCGGCTGATCGAGCTGCCCGACGAACAGCCCGCCCGCCGCGACATTGCCCAGGCCGAAGCCCCCCTCGGCAGTGGCCGCCTCGACCGGCACTCCCTGGGCATTGGTCAGCAGGAACAGCGGCGGACGGTCGTTCCCGGCGAAAATCAGAAAATCGGGCCGGCCGTCGCGATTGGCGTCGACCGAAGTCAACCGCTCGGGCGTACTCTTGGCGGCCACCGGGATCGCATCCTGGTCGCCCAGCTTCAAGGCCCGCCATTCTCCGCCACCGGCATGCGTCAGCGCCTGCAGGGAGTACTTCGTGGTCTGCCCTGTTCGCTCGCGCGAGACGTACACCAGTTCGAGCTTTTTGTCGCCGTTCAAGTCGACCAGGTCGAATGCCACAGGCTCTTTGTCGAGCGGCAAACCCTTCGGAAAGGTGAGCCGTCCATTTTCCATCTTGCTGAGGCCAATCGTCTTCTCGCGCGTGCTGAGGACGAGGACATCGGCCCGCGAGTCTCCGTCGACGTCACCCACGCGAACCTGCTCGGCCCCCATCAGGCCGGGAAACGTGTTCCCCAGATCAAGCCCGGCCCCCTGGTGCTGCAAAAAGACGATGACCTGCGCCGATTCCGGATCGGTGACGACGACGTCGACCAGCCCGTCGCCGTTCACATCGCCTGTCGCCAGGTCGCGGTTCTTTCCGGTCCCCTGCTGGCCGAAGCCGTACTGGATCAACTGGCCGGCCAGCTCCCCCGGCTCGGCGGCCGATTTCTGCAACTGGTGGATCTTGACACGGCCGGTCTGTCCTTCGATCGCCAGGATTTCGGCACCGGGCTTGCCGTCCACCTCGGCAATCGTCATCTGGCCGCGGGCCTTCGGGAGCTCACACCGCAATTCCGGCCCCAGCCGGCCCTCGACCGTCTGCAGGCGGATGCACAGGGGCCGATCGGGGTCGCTGTTCGTCATGTAGCACAGGTCGTTGCGCCCGTCTCCATCCAAATCAGCGATCTGCGCCAGCATCAGGTTGTCGCCGGTGTTCATGAGCCGCACCGGTGTGCCCAGCTCACCGGCCGGCTGCTGATAGAGGAGATAGGTGTCGTGCTTGCCGAGCACGGCGACGTCGTCTTTGCCGTCGCCATTGAGGTCGCCGACGGCAATGATCCAGGCCACCGCCTGCACGTCGGCCAGACGGATTCGTTTGCGGTTGTTCCAGTCTCCGGCGGCCGACTGGTAGGCGATCGTCAACTGGTCGGGAACGCCGAACCAGACGAGGTCTTTGCGGCCGTCGGAATTGAAGTCGCCGATCGCGATCGATGCCACCTCGCGCTCGACGGCAATCTTGCGGTGTTCGAAACGCTTGTCGCTCTCGACGGCGTTGACCTTACCCGAGGCTTTGGGCTTGCCGGGCTCTGCGGGCTTGCTGCGCTGCTGGAGAATGTCGAGGCGGCTGTTGCTGTTGTCGATCAGGATCAGGTCGGTCTTGCCGTCGTTATTGAGATCCGCCGCCAGCAGGTTGGTCGACCGCTGGTGCAACTTGTAGATTTCGAGCGGCCCGAATCCGTAATAACCCGCGAGGCTGTCGGCCGTTTCGTCTTCGGCAGCGACGCCCGGCCGATTGATCGCCAGTGCTGCGACCACGGCGACAACGACGGCGCAGGCGAACGCGGCGAACCGATACTTCAACATGCGAATTCTCCGTCAATAAAGTGGGATAGGCTTCCAGCCTGTCATGATTTCGCGACGATCCACAGGCTGGAAGCCTATGCCACCACGTCCGATGCGCTCATGGTAAGCGGATTTTTCGCGCGGTACAATGCCGTTGCGAGGCGGCTGGCAAATCATGGTAGCCCGGCGCGTCAGCGAGGGAGGGCGACGTCCCTTGCTCGCACGGCGGGCTGCCTTCGACTGACGGCGCGCAACAACACCCCTGTTCCCCTCTCCCCTGGCGGGAGAGGGGAACAGG
>JACQFH010000117.1 GCA_016200145.1 Planctomycetia bacterium
AGCCCCCTCTGCTTCCAGCGTGTAGTAGAAAATCTGCCCCAGCGCCGTCGCATCGGAACCCAGCCCCGGAACGACGCCCGGCGGGAGCCGCGACAGCGACACGTTCATCCGTTCCAGCACCCGCGAACGTGCCCAGTAGTAGTCCACCTCGTCCTTGAAGATGATGAATACCATCGAGAATCCAAACCCGGAGAACGACCGAATCGTCTTCACGCCGGGCGTGCCGGACAGAGTGGTCGTAAGCGGGTACGTGACTTGGTCCTCGACATCCTGCGGTGAACGGCCGGGCCAATCCGCCAGCACGATGACCTGCTTCTCGCCGATGTCGGGAATGGCGTCGATCGGGATGTGCGTGACGGCGTAGTAGCCGAGCGCCAACAGAACCAGCGTCACCAGGATGACGAGAAAGCGGTTGTTGAGGCACCAGCGGATGATGAAGTTGACCATGCCGTCGTCTCCGAATTTCTAGTGCTGATCTCCGCCCGGTGTCGCGGGTGTGGAATCGGTCTTCGGCGCGGCTCCCCCCATTCCGCCCATGCCACCGTGGCCCGAGTGCAGCGCGGTGCCAGCTTGGCCTTCGGGATACAGCAGGCTGGGCATGCCTTCGATCTGCCGCTGGCTGTCGAGCAGAAATCCGCTTTGTGAGACGACTTGATCCCCCTCCTTGATGCCGTCCAGAACGACGAAGAACTCGCGCCGCTTGCCCGATTCGTCCGTGGCATTGGCGCGGGGACCAAGCGTCAAGTCCACGAGTTCATAGGCTCCCTCTTCGGTCAATCGGTACGCAATGCGCCGGCGGCCTGTGTCGAGCACTGCCGAAACCGGAATCGCCAACACACCGTCACTCGAAATCGTCGGCTTCTGTGCCGGTACTTTTTCGGCGGCCGATTGTTTGGCGTGGCTTGCGTGCCCGGCGTGATCCTTGTGCTCTGTTGGCTCGTCGGATTTCGCGGGCTTCGGCGGCGTGGGTGGAGCGTCCTGCTGTTCATCCGATGGCTTCACCGCGTCCTTCTTCACTGCGTCGCGGGGCACGTGCCGCTCTGGCACTTTCTCCAAAGGCATCGCGCAGATTGAGCATTTGCCCGGCTCGCGCTGCATGACTTCCGGGTGCATCGGGCAGACGAACATCCCTTCCAGGCCCGTGGGTTCGGGCGAGCCGTCCGGACGTAGTCGCACGTGGATCGTGGCTGTGGCGAACATCTGTGGCTTGAGGAGCCGATCCGGATTCTTGATGTTCACGCGGACGCGAATCGTGCGTGTCGCATCGTCGAGGAACGGGTCGATGAACATGATCGACCCGTTGAACGATTCGCCCGGAAACGCTTCCAACTGCACATCGACCGTCTGCCCAAAGCGGACCCAGGCGACATCGAATTCGTAAATATTGAGGTACAGCCAAATCGGATCGAGGTCCGCAATGCGATAGACTTGGTCTCCCGTGCTGAGGTACTGGCCGAGGCGAACGTTCTTCTCAATGACCGTGCCGCCGATGGGAGCGAAGATCGTCAGGTGCGTGGTTGGCTTGCGCGTCTCTTCAATTTCGGCGATTTGTTCGTCGAGGATGCCGAGTAGCCGCAGCTTCGTGCGGGCGGATTCCAGCGTCGATTCCGCGAAGAAGCTGTTGCGTCCCTCAGACGCAGGCCGTCTCTTTTCCCGCTCGTGGGCCTCCAATCCGATGAGCAATTCGCGTTGAGCGACCAGCAACTCCGGACTGTAAAGCTCCACGAGGTGATCGCCCTTCTTGACTTCGACGCCGGTGAAATCGACAAACAGCCGATCGACGCGGCCGTTGACTCGCGAGGAGAGATACGCCACCTGTCGCTCGCTGTAGTCGAGCTTGCCGACCGTGCGAATTTCCTTGAACAGTTCGCGCCGCTGAATCGGTTCGGTCACCAACCCCGCTCGCGTTTCCAGTTCTCCGCGAGCCTTCGGCAGTTTCGACACCGGAATCAATTGCATCCCGCAGATCGGGCAGCGGCCGGGGTTGGGCAGTCGAATCTGCGGGTGCATGGAGCACGTCCAGGTGTCGCTTTCGGCGGCGGCCTGCCCCGTCCCCTTCGGCCACCACGCGATCAGCAAGGCCAGTCCCGCGACGATCGCCGTGCCAATTCCGAGCCTGACGAAATGTCGAGTGGCGTTCATGTCGAGACTCCTGAAAGATCGGATGAGCTGTTTCGTGTCCAGAATTGGCGGCCCAGCTTCACGAGTTCAATCAATGTGACTGGTGTGAGCGCGAGCAGGATCAG
>JACQFH010000118.1 GCA_016200145.1 Planctomycetia bacterium
AGGTCAGGCTTTCCAGCCTGACAGCGATGCGGCATTGATTGGAACTGCCGATCGCCAGCCCCGAAATTCGCTATCGCGTAAAGAATTCCCCGCAACCGGCGCGTTGTCAATTGGCCCGCAAATCGTTGCTTTCGGCCAATCCACAGCGCCGTCAGGCTGGAAAGCCTGACCTACTATTTGGAGACATCGACCGTGGCTGCGACGAATCAATTTGGAGCCCAGGCCCGGCTGAAGACCAGCAGCGGGGAATTCACGATTTACAGCCTCAAGAAGCTCGCCGACGACAAGGTCGGGCCGATCGACAAGTTGCCGTTTTCGATGCGCGTGCTGCTGGAGGCGTGCCTGCGCAAACTCGACAACTTCATCGTCAACGAGGGCCATGTCAAGGACCTTGCCAACTGGAATGCCAAGGCCCCCAAGCAGGTCGAGATTCCGTTCATGCCTGGGCGGGTCGTGCTCCAGGATTTTACCGGCGTGCCTGCTGTCGTCGACCTGGCGGCACTGCGCAGCGCGATGGTTCGCATGGGGGGGAATCCTAAGAAGATCCAGCCGCTAGTCCCCTGCGATCTGGTGATCGACCATTCGGTGCAGGTCGACTTTTTCGGCACGAGCCAGTCGCTGGCCCAAAACGTTCAGATCGAGTTCGAAAGGAATCGCGAGCGGTATCAGTTTTTGCGCTGGGGGCAGAAGGCGTTCAATAATTTTCGCGTCGTTCCGCCGGCGACCGGGATCGTCCATCAGGTGAACCTCGAATATCTCGCGAAGGTCGTGCTGACGCGCGACGGCACGGCGTTTCCCGACAGCCTCGTGGGGACCGACAGCCACACCACGATGATCAACGGCCTGGGGGTTGTCGGCTGGGGCGTCGGCGGGATCGAGGCCGAAGCCGTGATGCTGGGGCAACCGATTTACATGCTGCTGCCGGAAGTCGTCGGCTTCCGCCTGTCGGGGCAGCTCCCCGAAGGATCGACCGCCACCGATCTCGTGCTGACCGTCACGCAGATGCTGCGCAAGCACGGCGTCGTCAACAAATTCGTGGAGTTCTACGGTCCGGGCCTGGATGCCATGAGCCTGCCCGACCGGGCGACGCTGGCCAACATGGCTCCCGAATACGGAGCGACGATGGGTTTCTTTCCGGTCGATGCCGAGACGCTGCGCTATCTTGAGCGAACGGGACGGACGAAAGACGAAATCGACCTGGTCGATCGCTACTACAAAGAGCAGGGGATGTTCCGCACCGCGGCATCACCCGAACCGGAATTCAGCAGCAAGTTGGAGCTCGACCTGAGCACCGTCGTCCCGTCGATGGCCGGGCCCAAGCGGCCGCAAGATCGTGTGCTGCTCAGCAATATGAAAACACAATGGCGGAAGGACCTCGCCGGGGCGTTCGGAAAGAATGAGCCGTCACCTGCAGTCAGCGTCAAAACGAATGGCTCGTCGTCGCAGATCACCGACGGCGCGGTCGTCATCGCCGCCATCACGAGCTGCACGAACACCAGCAATCCATCGGTGATGATCGGCGCCGGATTGCTCGCCCGCAATGCCGTCGCCAAAGGGCTGTCGCGCAAGGCGTGGGTGAAAACGAGCCTGGCGCCGGGGAGCCGCGTCGTCACCGATTACCTCAGTCGTTCCGGGCTCGACAAGTCGCTCGACGCCCTGGGATTCAATACGGTCGGTTACGGTTGCACGACGTGCATCGGCAACAGCGGGCCGCTGCCGGAGCCGGTTTCGGAAGCCGTCAAACAGGGAAATCTCGTCGTCTCGGCCGTGTTGTCTGGTAACCGCAATTTTGAAGGGCGAATCAATCCGCAGGTCAAGGCGAATTACCTGGCGAGTCCGCCGCTCGTCGTCGCTTACGCGCTGGCCGGTTCGACCGACGTCGACTTGGAACGGGAGCCGCTCGGCAAAGATCAGACCGGAAAAGACGTGTTCCTTAAGGATATCTGGCCGTCGCAAAAGGAGATCGCCGATACGATCGCCTCGTCAATGAGCCCCGAGACTTTCAAGAACGAATACGCCAAGGCGACGCAAGGCCCACCCGAGTGGCAGGCGATCGCCAGCAGCGAAGGGGACCTGTATCAGTGGGATGCGAAGAGCACTTACGTGCAGGAGCCGCCGTTTTTCGTCGACATGCCCGCCCAGCCAGGGCCCATTCAGTCGATTCGCGGCGCGCGGGCCCTGATTTCGGTGGGTGACTCGGTCACGACCGACCACATCAGCCCGGCCGGCTCGATCAAGGCCGATTCGCCGGCAGGGAAATACCTGCAGGCAAATGGAGTTTCCGTCAGCGACTTCAACAGTTACGGAGCGCGCCGCGGCAACGACCGGGTGATGACGCGCGGCACGTTCGCCAACATCCGGCTGAAAAACCTGATCGCTCCTGGGACCGAAGGGTGCGTCACGAAATTCCTGCCGACGGGCGAGCAGATGTCGGTTTACGATGCGTCGCTGAAATACAAAGCGGCAGGCATTCCGCTCGTGGCGCTGGCCGGGGCCGAATACGGCACCGGCTCGTCGCGCGACTGGGCGGCCAAGGGGACGTTTCTGCTGGGGATCCAGGCCGTGATCGCCGTCTCGTACGAACGGATCCACCGCTCGAACCTGGTGGGGATGGGTGTGTTGCCACTCGAGTTCAAGAATGGAGAGAGCCGCGAAAAGCTCGGCCTGGATGGGACCGAGACATTCAACATCGACCTGCCGGCCGACATCAAGCCACTGTCGGACGTATCGGTGACGGCGACCCGTACCGATGGCAAGCAGGTGAAGTTCGCGACGAAGTGCCGTATCGACACCCCGGTGGAAGTCGACTATTACCGCCACGGCGGCATCCTGCACTACGTGCTGCGGCAAATGGCGCGTTCGTAGTCCGTTCGCATCCGTTCGTAGTACCGCCTTCAGGAAGTCCGCTTGGAGAATAGCGCGTCGACCAAATTGTTTAACCCGGAGCCATCGGCGACGGCGCGCGTTGTTCGGTGCTTGAAAACGCCGTCGGACCACCGCTATTCGCGACGGTACCCGGCTCTGGGTTAAACAATGACCGCCTGAAGGCGGTACTACGAACGAAGGCTACCTTGCTTGACGCAGGCGCAACGCCGCGCGACGATGAGTGTGAGTCGTTCCACAGCGCCCAAACGAGGAGACCAGCATGAACGCCAGCCAGTCGGCCGTCAGCCTATCTCAGATCGGCCAGATTGCCATCACCGTCCATGATGTCGATCGGGCGGTCGAGTTCTATCAGGAGACGCTGGGGATGAAACTGCTGTTTCGCGTCTCCGGTATGGCGTTCTTCGACTGCGGCGGCGTGCGTCTGATGATGGCCGTTCCCGAGAAGCCCGAGTTTGACCACCCGGCGTCTGTGCTTTACTACAAAGTGTCCGATTTGCCGGCGGCGCATAAGGTGCTGGCTGAACGGGGTGTTGTGTTTGAACGTCCGCCACACATGATCGCCAAGATGCCGGACCACGAATTGTGGATGGCATTCTTGCGCGATTCAGAGAACAACCTGCTGGGACTGATGAGCGAGGTCCGTTGATGAGCACGCTGGCTGGCACACCCGACCCGCCCTACTACGCCGTCGTGTTCACTTCGCGGCGCAGTGCACACGATCCGCAAGGTTATGCCGCGACAGCCGATCGCATGGTCGAGCTGGCCACCCTCCAGCCCGGGTTCCTGGGGGTCGAAAGTGCGCGGGGTGAAGACGGTGTCGGCATTACCGTGTCGTACTGGTCCAGCCTGGAATCGATCCGCAACTGGCGCGACGTCGCCGGGCATCGCGCGGCACAAGCCGGTGGCCGATCGAAGTGGTACGACGAGTTTCGATTGCGCGTCTGCCGTGTCGAGAGGGAAAGCTCCTTCGTTCGCCAGTCGCAGGCAGCAAATGATTTGGGCCGCACATGAATCTCGAGAGCGGCAACGTGATCCTTGCAATCGACGTCGGAAACAGCCGGATCAAGTTCGGCCTGTTCGCCCCCGCGTCCGCCAAGACACTCGGGTCGCAGCTTCCTGAATGCGCTTTCTCGTTGGCTCTGCCTGTGCATGAGCCAGTCGTTTGGCAAAACGTCATCGGGATGACTGTTCCGGCGGGAACCGGGATCGCAAACGCCATCGTCGCCGGGCCCAATCCGGCGGGCGTCGACCTGGTTGTTTTGACCTGGCCAGACAACGGCTGGCCGAAACCGCGAGTCATCTCACGAGCGGCAGAGCTGCCCCTGCGCGTCGCTCTCGAGTTTCCGGACAAAGTTGGGATCGATCGGCTTTTGAACGCTGTCGCAGCCAACGCGATTCGCCCGTCCGACCGTCCCGCCCTCGTCGTCAGCGCCGGGACCGCGACAACGATCGATTTGGTGCTTGCCGACGGCACGTTTGCGGGCGGCGCCATCCTGCCCGGCCTGGAACTCGGCGCCCGCGCCCTGCATCAACACACGGCCCTCTTGCCGCTGATCGACATTCCTTCGCTGCTCCGGGCGCAAGTCGACCCGCTGGGACAGGATACCCCGGCGGCAATCCGAAGCGGACTGTGGCACGGACAGGTCGGGGCAATTCGCGAGCTCACGGCGCGATTGACGGAAACCGTCGGTTCGTCGCCGAAAATTATCGTCACGGGGGGCAATGGTCGCTGGCTCGCCGCGTCCCTGGGCCCCGATTTCCACTTCGAAGCCGATCTCGCGCTTCGCGGATTGGCCTGCGTGGCGCAGGCGAACGATTCAAGATCGGCGTCTGGCGAAGGCACCAACGCCCGATGACCGCTCCCTGCGACTCCACCGGCCCCGCGCCAGACGGCCGTACGGCCGACAAGTACAGCCCGCTTGTCGCTCTGCTGACGCCGCGCGGCCGCGGAGCCGTTGCCTCGGTGCGACTTCGCGGCACGGCCGAATTATGCGACCGCGGAGCGTCCCCCCTGTTTACGGCAGCCAATGGCAGACGAATGGCGGAACAGCCTCTCGATCGCGTTCTCTTTGGCCGCTGGGGAAAGGCGCCGGGCGAAGAGGTGGTGGTTTGCCGCGTTGATCATGAAATCATCGAAATTCATTGCCACGGCGGCGATGCCGCCGCTCGTAGAATTCTGGCTGACCTCGAACGCGCGGGTTGTCTGATCGTTTCGTGGCAGGAACTGGAAACCGCCTGCGCCAGCCAGTTCGATGCCGAATGTCGAGAGGCGCTGTCGAATGCGCCGACGTTGCGATGTGCCGACATTCTTCTCGATCAGCTCATGGGGACGCTGCGCAGCTCCATCGAGCAGATCATCGGTCTTGTGCAGCGCGGCGAGACGAAATTCGCGCCGCGCGAGATCACCACCCTTCTCGACCGCGCAAGATTTGGCCGGCACCTGACGGAACCGTGGCAGGTCGTCATCGTGGGCCGTCCCAACGTCGGCAAGTCGAGCCTGCTGAACGCGCTCGCCGGTTACCAGCGGGCGATTGTGTTCGACAAACCGGGGACGACGCGCGACATGGTGACTGCGGAAATCGCCCTCGACGGCTGGCCAGTCCGCCTGACCGACACGGCAGGAATCCGCAAGGCGGGCTCGGCTCTCGAATCGGCCGGCATCGAGCTGGCGCTCGACCAGGCGCGCCGGGCCGATCGCTGCCTGATTGTGATCGATGGCAGCGCGCCGCATGCGGACGATGAAGGTCTGCTTGCCGCCTGGCCCGGTGCGCTGGTCGTGGCCAACAAATCGGACCTGCCGGACGCCTGGGAAGAACGCCTTCCTGTCGGGGTGCACCGCGTGTCGTCGTTGACTGGCGAAGGCATTGCGGCGCTGGGCGATGCGCTCGCCGCAAGTTTGATTCTACAGGTGCCCGCTGCCAGGATGGCCGTCCCCGTCGCGGCGCGCCAGGTCGAACTGCTGCAAATGGCTCTTAGCGCGGCGCACGCGGATCAATGGGAAACATGCGCCGCGGCTCTCGAAGCGATTCTTCAGCCGGGCAATCAGGCCGTCACAGCGCCGGCTTGCGCGAACGCCGCCACTCGCGAATGATTTCGACGACCATCGGCAGGATCGAGACGGCGATAATCCCCAGAATGACGCGAGGGAAATTCGCCTTCACCAGCGGCACGTTGGCAAATCCGAAGCCCAGCAGCAGAAACGCCAGGACCCAGACCATTCCGCCAACGACGTTGTAGAGCATGAACTTGCGGTAGGTCATCTTTCCCATTCCGGCGACGAACGGCGCAAATGTGCGCACGATCGGAACGAAGCGGGCCAGGATAATCGTCTTTCCGCCATAGCGCTCAAAGAAATCGTGCGTCCGCTCCAGGTGCTTTGGATTCAGGAACCTGATCTTCTCTCCGCGAAAGATGCGCGGCCCCAACAGCGAGCCGATCCAGTAGTTGACCGAATCACCGAGGATCGCGGCGACAATCAGCAGCACTGCCAGCACCGGCAGGCTCAAGCCGTCGGGACGGGCCGCCAGCGCGCCCAATGCGAACAGCAGCGAATCGCCAGGCAGAATCGGCGTGACGACAAGGCCCGTTTCGCAGAATACGATCACGAACATGATCGCGTACACCCACATCCCGTAATCGCGATTCAGCGCATCGAGGTACTGATCGACGTGCAGAATCATGTCGAGGATGTGCTTCACAAATTCCATAGTTGGCAAGCCGTATTTGAGGTTGATACGATGCAAGCAGCAAGTTTACGTAGCCAAAGTCGCGGAAGTCTACAACAACACGCCATTTGGCGGATAGGTCAATTTCGGTGAAGGGTCCTGGACTGCGGATCGACCTGGATGTGCGGCGGATCTGGCGCTGCTCCAAGTGCGGCAAGACCGCTCGTACGCCGGGCCACGTGACGGCCCAGCGTTGCGGCTGTTCCGACGAATTCCCGTGGATGCAGCTCGAACTCCCTCCCAAGCGTGAACCGTTCCGACCCCCGGAACGGGAACCGCTCCCGGAATTCGGCGAAGAGGACCCGACGCCGGCCCCGCCTCAGATGGAATCCGAACAGGCACTCGCCGCAACGGTGACCACCGAGCCGCCGCCACCACCGCCCGCGGAACCTTCTATTTCGGACGGCCCTTCGCCACCAGCCGCGGCCCCGAATCCAGATCCGGTTCCACCGGTGGTTGAGGCCGCACACCCCGACGAATTCGGCGCCGGGCTGTCGCCCGCAACAGAATCCAATGCAACAAAAGAGGCTCTTACGGCGGATGACGCGGATCAACGCGGATAACCAAGAAACGGATGCACGATCCCATCCGCGGTGCGTCCCTTTTTTCGACAGAGTTTTCCTTCGTCATTTGATCTTCGTCATTTAGTTTTTCCTCCATGCACGAGTCCGACATCGTCATCCGCGGGGCGCGAGAGCACAACCTGCGGGACGTGAACCTGCGGCTGCCGAAGAACGAGTTGATCGTCATGACAGGGGTCAGCGGCTCGGGCAAGAGCTCGCTCGCCTTCGATACTCTCTACGCCGAGGGCCAGCGCCGCTACGTCGAATCGCTGTCGAGCTACGCCCGCCAGTTCCTCGGGCAGATGCCCAAGCCCGAGGTCGATTCGATCACGGGACTGGCGCCGTCGATTTCGATCCAGCAGAAGACCAGCGGCCGCAATCCGCGCAGTACCGTCGGCACGATCACCGAGGTCTATGATTATCTGCGCGTCCTTTACGCGCGCGTCGGTACGGGGCACTGCCCCACCTGCGACCGCCCCATCACGGCCCAGACGCGCGACCAGATTCTCGATGCACTGCTCAAATTGCCCGCCGGGACGCGGTTCCTCGTTCTCGCGCCGGTCGTCCAGAGGCAAAAGGGGGAATACCGCGACCTGTTCGACGAGCTGCTCAAGCAGGGTTACCTGCGGGCCCGCGTCGATGGCCGGGTCGTCTCGCTCAGCGACAACCTGCAGCTCGACCGGCAGATGCGGCATTCCATCGAAGTCGTCGTCGACCGCCTCGAAGCCGGCGCCGCCGGCCGCACGCGCCTCGCCGAAGCCGTCGAAGCCGCACTCCGCCTCAGCAACGGCAGCCTGATCGTTTCGCTCGTCCAACCGTCGTCAGGCGGTCAGCTCGTAGTACCGCCTTCAGGCGGTCGTCAAACGAACGAAAATCTCCCGCGGAATGCAAAAAAAACGAGACGACCGCCTGAAGGCGGTACTACGAACGAGGAAGGCGGTACGACAAGCGACGAAGAACAAACCACCGATCGTCTTTTCAGCTCGCGCTATGCCTGCACGCACTGCGGCGTCAGCTACGAGCCATCCAGCCCGCAGCTTTTCAGCTTCAACAGCCCGCAAGGCATGTGCAGCGACTGCAATGGCCTCGCGCTGCGCCACGATTTCGATCTCGATCTCCTGATTCCCGATCAGTCGCTGTCGCTCGCCCAGGGGGCCGTCGCGCTCATCGGACGTTTCCGCGACATCGGCCGCTGGCGACGCCACATCTTCGAAGGGGCGGCCACGCTGCTCGAACGCGAACATGAACTGGATGAAGGGACGTTGCGCACCACCCCCTGGCGCAAGCTCGCCCGTGCCGTGCGCGACTTGATGCTGTACGGAACGGGCGATCGTAATGTCACGTTCAGCTGGCGCTACCGGGGCGGAATCTGGAAGCACGGAGGGACATTCAGCGGCATCGTTCCCGAGTTGCTCGACAGCTATCGCAAGGCCCGCAACCCGATGCGCCGGCGGCAGCTCGAGAAATACATGCGCGTCACCAAGTGCTCGACCTGCCACGGAACTCGCCTCAATCCACAGGCCCGGTCGGTGCGGATCACTTCGGCGTCATTTTCCGCGGCGTCCGGCGTAAAGCTGGCCGGCTCGCGCACCAAGTCAAACGATCGCGAGTCCCGCCTCACGCTGCCGCAGGTCTGCGCGCTCACAATCGCCGAATCGGCGCAGTTCTTCCAGCGGCTCGAACTCGACGCCACCGGCCAGCTCATTGCGGAAGAGATCTTGAAAGAAATCCGCGGACGGCTCGAGTTTCTGCTGCGCTGTGGGCTCGACTACCTGACCCTCGACCGCGGCGCGCCGTCGCTGTCGGGGGGCGAAAGCCAGCGCATCCGCCTGGCGGGGCAGATCGGCTGCGGGCTCGTCGGCGTCGTCTACATTCTCGACGAGCCCTCGATCGGCCTGCACCCCCGCGATAACGACAAGCTGCTGGCCAGCCTGCTTGCGCTGCGCGACCAGGGAAACACGGTGATCGTCGTCGAACACGACGAAGACACGATCCGTGCCGCCGACCACATCGTCGATTTCGGCCCCGGCCCCGGCGTGCGCGGCGGGCACGTCGTCGCCGAGGGAACGCTGGACGAAATCTGTCGGCAACCCCGCAGCCTTACAGGCAGCTTTATGTCGGGCCGTTCACACATCGAAGTGCCTCCACGCCGCAAGCCGAACGGAAAAAAACAACTGGTCGTCCACGGCGCCCGGCACAACAATTTGCGAGGCATCGACGTCGCGATCCCGCTCGAGTCGTTCGTCTGCGTGACGGGAGTCAGCGGCTCTGGCAAAAGTTCGCTCGTCACCGATATTCTCTGGGAAGCCCTGAATCGGGATTTGAATAAAGGACTGGGGAATCCGGGCGATTTCCAGCGGATTTCAGGCCTCGACCTGCTCGATAAGGCCATCGACATCGACCAGTCGCCCATTGGGCGCACGCCACGGTCGAACCCGGCGACGTACACCAAATTGTTCGACCTGATCCGCGATCTATTTACGAAGCTCCCCGATTCCAAGGTCCGCGGCCACAAACCCGGCCGATTCAGCTTCAACGTGCCGGGCGGCCGCTGCGAGGCGTGCGAAGGGAATGGATCGACGCGCCTCGAAATGGATTTCCTGGCCGATATCTGGGTAACCTGCCCCGTCTGCAACGGACATCGCTTCAACCACGAAACGCTCGACGTAAGGTTCAAAGGGGCCAGCATTGCCGACGTGCTCGAGATGGACGTGCAACAGGCCCTGGTGCACTTCGAAAACGTCGCCCCCATTTCCGCGCTGCTGCGGACGCTGCACGACGTGGGCCTCGATTACCTCAAACTCGGCCAGCCGTCGCCCACGCTTTCGGGGGGCGAAGCACAGCGGATCAAACTGGCGCGCGAGCTGGGGAAGCGCGCCACCGGCCGCACGATCTATCTTCTCGACGAGCCCACGACCGGCCTGCACTTCGCCGACGTGCAGAAGCTGCTGGAAGTGCTGCACGGCCTGGTCGACCGGGGCAACACAGTGCTGGTCGTCGAGCACCATCTCGACGTCATCAAGACGGCCGACTGGATCATCGACTTGGGGCCCGAAGGAGGCGCAGGGGGCGGCCGGATTGTGGCCGCGGGTCATCCTGAAGTGATCGTTACCTGCGCTGCATCGCATACCGGACGGGCGCTGGCGCGGGTCTTGAAGCCGTCTTCCACGAAGTCAAAGGGCGAGATTACTGCGGTCCCCGGCGGGCGATTAACGACCCGCAAATCGACCTTGTGCTCAGGTGCCAAGGCGCCGCGCATCGAAGCCGTGGCCCGCATGAGTCCGGCTGCTTCCATGCCCACCAGCCGGCCGATTGTCGTCAAGGGCGCGGCACAGCACAATCTGCAGGGAATCGACGTCGAGATTCCGCGCTACGCGATGAGCGTCTTCTGCGGACCGAGCGGCAGCGGCAAGAGCTCGCTCGCCATGGATACGCTGTACGCCGAAGGGCAGAGGCGCTATGTCGAATCGCTCTCGGCCTACGCCCGGCAGTTTCTCGGGCAGATGCCCAAACCGCGCGTCGAGCACATCAGCGGCCTGTCTCCCGCCATCGCCATCGAACAGAAGACGGTCGGAAACACGCCACGATCAACCGTGGGCACGACGACCGAGCTGTACGACTACCTGCGCATCCTGTTCGCCCGCCTGGGCCGCGCGCACTGCCCGGCATGCGGCATTCCGATTGAAACGCAGTCTACCGACGAGGTGATCGACCGCATCCTGGCGATGCCGGCAGGAACGAAACTGCTGCTGCTCGCGCCGCTCACTGTGGAAGTCGGTGGCTCGTACGAGCGCCTTTGGGAGCGGCTGCGCGAGCAGGGCTTCCGCCGTGTACGAGTGGACGGTGCGACGCACACCGTCGACGCAGTCCCCGAGATGGATCGCCGCCGCAAGCACGACGTGGCCGTCGTCG